>JAZDJJ010000119.1:0-23966 GCA_043804035.1 Bacteroidota bacterium | reverse complement strand
TATCACTAAAAATAAAAAACCGGCAGTAATAGGCACATATTATTATTATGCAACTTTGGGTAATAATGAAAAAGACAAAACAACCATTAAGTATTTTGTGGAATTGCTACGATGAGAATATTTTTTTAGAAATGTTTTAGTAATAAACGCAGGAGTAAATGCTTCTGCGTTTATTATTTTTTAGGATATACTTTAAAGGAAAGTTGTTTGCAAATATGGAAGTCCATTTTGATTTTGAGCCCGTTTATCTGCCTGTGCGGGCACGCAGACAGGTGTGTAATTGAAAATTTTATGTAGGTTTGTCTAATCGGAAAATTGTGTTTGTATGTCAGAAGAACGAAATAAAAAACATATCTGGTCTTCGTCCATTACAACAGTCATTAGCATTTCGTTGGTATTGTTTCTGCTCGGAATGCTTGGCATGATGCTTATCAGCGCGAAGAAAATTTCTGATCATCTAAAAGAAAATATCAACTTCCATGTTTATCTGAAAGACAATCCAAAGGATGAAGACATTGAAAAACTTCATTCATTTTTGGAAGCAAGTAGTTATGTTAAATCGTCAAAATATATTTCTAAAGAGGATGCCGCAGAAATCTACAAGGAAGAAGTTGGAGAAGATTTTGTTCAGTTCATAGGATATAATCCTTTACCTTCATCCATTGAAGTTCAGATAAAAGCCGACTATGCTAACAAGGACAGCATCGCTTGGATAAAAACACAAATACTGGATTATTCTATAGTAAAAGAGTTTGATTATCAGGAGTCGCTTTTAAATTTGGTGAATGAAAATGTGAAGAATGGTATTTTAGTTCTTTTAATTTTTATCGGTATATTAATGTTTATTGCGCTTGCACTTATCAATAATACTATTCGCCTATCTATTTATTCAAAACGTTTTCTTATCAAAACTATGCAATTAATTGGAGCAACAGGTGGATTTATACGAAAACCATTTTTACTAAATGGAATTTGGCATGGAATTATTGCCGGCACCATTGCTAACTTAATGTTAGGCGGAATTATTTTTGCTATCATAAAAAAAATTCCTGACATCAATCAGATTTCCAATACTCAAATGCTTATTGGTTTATTTGGAATTATTTTTCTTTTCGGCATCATCATTTCGGGAATTTCTACTTTCTTTGCAGTGCGAAAATATCTTCGTGTGAGTTCAGATGAATTGTATTATTAAAAAAATTTTATGACTAAAGAAAAAATCAAAACTGCTCCTGTTAAAAGCGGTATCCAACAGGATAAAACATCTTTTACTTTCAGTAAAGAAAATTACAAATTGATGCTCATCGGCATTGCTACTGTATTTCTCGGAATGATATTGATGATAGGTGGTGGTTCTGATGATCCGAAAGTTTTTTCTGAAGATATTTTTAATTTCCAAAGAATCACACTTGCTCCCATTGTCATTTTTGTTGGATATATTATTGTTTTGTTTTCCATCATCAAAAAACCAAAGGGATAAGTCAATTCCTTAATTGGTTAACAAATGACTTTTTTACAATCTATAATTCTCGCTATCATTGAAGGGCTTACTGAATTTCTTCCTGTTTCATCCACGGGGCATATGATTCTTGCGCAGTCGTTGATGGAAATGCAAAATACAGAGTTCGCCAAAACTTTTGAAATTGTGATTCAACTCGGAGCCATTCTCGCTGTACTCATTTTGTACATAAAAAGATTTTTTATCGGGATAAATATTTACATAAAACTATTTATTGCATTTCTGCCGACAGGCGTTATTGGGTTACTCGCTTACAAAATCATCAAACATTATTTATTCAATCCCATCACGGTAAGTGTGTCGCTCATATTAGGTGGAGTGATTCTTATTCTGCTTGATAAATGGAGTGAACGCAAAAGCAATTTTTGGCAGGTGGAAGATATTAGTTATGCAGGTGCTTTTAAGATAGGATTATTTCAATGCATCTCCATGGTTCCAGGAGTATCGCGTGCGGCGGCAACTATTTTCGGAGGAATATTTTCAGGGTTCAACAGAAAGCAAGCCGCAGAGTTTTCTTTTTTGCTTGCCATTCCCACTATGTTTGCTGCTTCGGGAAAGGACTTATGGGAATCAAAAGACATGATCAATTCTGAAAATATAAAACTGTTATTAACAGGAATGGCAGTTGCTTTTGTTGTTGCCATATTTGCCGTGAAAGCATTTGTTGCTTTTCTCACACGATACGGATTCAAACATTTCGGCTGGTATAGAATCATTCTCGGTATTGTTTTTCTCACTTATACTTTATATGAGGGAACCGAACTAATGTTTAAGATATGACAGCTTTTGATTTCACCGAAGGAAAAATAATTCTTATTAACAAGCCCAAGAATTGGACTTCGTTTGATGTGATAAAAAAAATGCGTCATGTTATTCGCGAAACTTATAGATTGAGGGATTTAAAAATTGGTCATGCAGGAACGCTCGATCCTCTCGCAACCGGATTGCTTATCATTTGCATCGGAAAGGAAACAAAAAATATTTTCAAGTTTCAGGACATGGAAAAAGAATATACAGGAACATTTATGCTTGGCGTTACTTCTCCTTCTTATGATATGGAAACAGCAATTGAAAATCGTTATCCCATTCAGAATATTACGAAACAAATTCTATACGACACTGCAAAAAAATTCATCGGACCGCAATTACAGATTCCTCCTTCATTTTCTGCAAAAAAAATTAAAGGCATACGCGCATATTTGAATGCACGCAAAGGCATTCAGCAGGAACTCAAACCCGTATCTGTGTTTATTGATGAATTCAAAATCAACGATGTTAATTTGCCGCTTGTTGATTTCAAAGTAGTATGCAGTAAAGGAACTTATATTCGTTCTCTGGCAAATGATTTTGGAAGAGAACTCGGATGCGGATCTTTGCTTTCGTCTCTCTGTCGGACGAGGATTGGAAAATATAAAATAGAAGATGCTGAAGACATTTTGGATTGGGAGAAAAAAATGAATTGCTACGCGGTTCCTTCTTCTACAAACCAAAAATAAAATTCGCAAATCTCAGACATCCTGACCTTTTATGGTTTGTGAATTTTATATTGAGATTGCCGAAATAGCGGTGGTTTCTAATATTATTTTCAGAATAACATTATGAAACAGTGTGTTACGCTACCTGTGAATGTCCACTAAGAAGATTTAATTCTTCAGCAGGTTTTAATTTGTTGGCAGGAGTTATCACGGGACGATATTTTATTAATGCTTCGGCAATTACAAAATCTCGGTGAGTTGTAATTTTTATGTTATCCGGATTGCCATCAATCAGATGAATTTTTTCTCCTGCAAATTCCACTATAGAAGCATCATCTGTAAAATGAATTTTATACTCGGCAGTAGAGTAAATTTTTTTTAGTATTTCCAGTTGAAAACATTGCGGGGTTTGAATGATGCAATATCGCGTGCGGTCCAGCGCAATGCTTTTTGTGGAATCAATTTGGCGAATAGAATCATTGAGCGGAATGGCGGGCACTGCGTTACCGTACATCTCAGCTGATTTAAAAGCAGTGAAGATTGTTTTTGTTCTCACCAACGGGCGCACAGCATCATGAACAGCAACAATGCCATCACCTTCAATTATCGCTAATCCTTTTTTAACTGATTCAAATCTATTCTCTCCGCCTTCTGTAATTTTTATTTCAGTAGAAAAATTATACTCTTTACAAAGTTCATGCCAGTAAGAAATATGTTCTTTGTTCAGCACAAGAATAATTTCTATATTCATTCCTGCCTCAGCAAAGCATGTAATAGCGTGCATCACTACTGGTTTGTTATCCAGATTAAGAAATTGTTTTGGAATTGGTGTGTTCATGCGAGTACCGCTTCCACCCGCAACAATGATAGCGTACTTTTTAGGAGGAAGGTCTGTCATGCTTTTTTATTTTTCTAAAACTTATTTTTCAGTAATTTTTATTTTAAAAAATATTTTTACCTTCTGAACTCATAGTCAAAGAATCAACATCGCATCACCGTAAGTAAAGAATCTGTATTTGTTTTTGATTGCTTCTTTATACGCTTTCATAATAAGATCATAACCGCCAAATGCACACACCATGATGAGCATCGGAGATTCAGGCATATGAAAATTAGTGATCATACTGTCGGTAATACTGAAATCATAAGGAGGAAAAATAAATTTGTTAGTCCATCCTTTAAATGGATTCAAACGACCGGTAGTTGAAACAGATGTCTCAACAGAACGCATAGACGTTGTTCCAACAGCACAAATTTTTTTCCCGGCATCTTTGCATTTATTCACAATGTCTGCAGTACTTTGTGAAATTTCCATTTCTTCTGAGTCCATTTTGTGTTTGACGAGGTCTTCAACTTCAATTGGGCGAAATGTTCCGAGTCCAATATGAAGAGTAATCTCTGCAAAATCAATTCCTTTTATCTGAAGTTTTCTTACTAGTTCGCGACTGAAATGCAGTCCGGCAGTGTGAGCAGCGACAGCTCCTTCCACTTTTGCGAAAACAGTTTGGTAACGTTCAGCATCCATTGGTTCGGGTTTGCGCTTGATGTATTTTGGTAGTGGTGTCTGACCAAGGTTAGTGAGCAGTGTTTTAAATTCATCATACGGACCGTCAAAAAGAAAACGTAATGTTCTGCCGCGTGAAGTAGTATTGTCAATCACTTCGGCAACAAGTTCGGGTTCTTCTTCTCCGAAATATAATTTATTTCCGATGCGAATTTTTCTTGCAGGATCAACCATCACATCCCAGAGACGACTATCGCGGTTGAGCTCTCTGAGCAGGAACACTTCTATTTTGGCTCTTGTCTTTTCTTTATATCCATATAGCCGTGCCGGAAAAACTCTTGTATTGTTCACAATCATCACATCTCCGGGATCAAAATAATTGAATATGTTTTTGAAAACCTTGTGTTCTATTTTTTTTGTTTTGCGATTTATAATCATTAGACGTGCTTCATCACGATTTTTCGCAGGATATTCGGCAAGAATATTTTTTGGTAAATTGAATTTGAATTGAGATAATTTCATAAAAGTTTTTAAAAAAAATTGGAACAAACTTACATAAAATTTTCAATTACATATAAACGAGATAAAAATCAAAAAAGATTTATGGTATACTGAGCCTTGTAGTGAGCAAAGCCGAACTATTGCCGAAGTATAGAAGAAATCTATTTTCATTCGGTAAGTAATTTGTGTTTTTTAAAAACTTTTTCTTGTGATTTAATTGTGGGTATTTTTCTTACTCAAAATTCCCTCCAGCAATTTAATACGAGCATCTTTTTCATTTAACATTTCCTCCAGCAATTTGATACTGCTATCTTTTTCTGAAATGAGTTGTTTGTAAATGGCTTCCATTTTTTCTACGGGATTATGATTATAGGTATGATTGTCGCCAACATTGCCACTTTGATTACAATAGTTGAATATCATATTATCATCATATCTCTCTAATAATTTTTTACTTACGCATAATATATCAGCAATTTTTTCTTTTATTTCCTCTGTAAGAAATGTTTTTCCTTGTTCTATTTTAGAATATGCAGATTGAGATAATGCTAATTTCTCAGCAACAAATTCCTGAGAAAATCCTTTTATGTCTCATATCTTTCTAATGTTTTGTGCTATGGTACTATTTTCAAAATTGTTTTCCATATTTATTTAGGTTATAATTTAGAAACCAAAAGTAATAATTTAGAACACAAAAATAGACAAACAATCCAAACACAAGTATTACCATTGCACCCGAAAACAATTAACAATGTGCAATGTGCAATTAACAATTAACAATTAACAATTAGAATAAGGAGGGCGCACTCAAACAAAAACCCCTAACAGGAGATCAACCTATAAAAATTCGTACTTACCGCGTGAAGGGAGAACAAAATTTAAAATTAATTTCTTTAAAACTATTTTTTTTATGAAAAAAAGAAAAGTAAGTTCACAACATGTAAAAGTCGCCAAATTCGTTCTTTCGAAAACAGATATGAGCAAATTAAAAGGTGGCAGGGACGGTAATATTGAGTGTTACTGTTCAATAACAAAAGGAGTCTTGAAAGGAGCAGGCAAAGGAGCAACAGGAGCAAATTGAAGTTGTATGGTTTAAGCAATAGTATTAATTCTACAAGACGATGGTTATTGATTATCATCGTCTTGTTTTTATTTAATCGAAAGAATTCCCCGTCAGCTTGCTGCGGGGTAGTTCATTAGAATTATTTATGAAAAATAAAAATAAAAATTATTTCATAAAACAAATTTCTGAAAATGAAGTTTTGGTTTATAATTCTATAAAACACATTCCTATGAGAATGGATAAAGTAGGCAAAAAATATTTTGATATTATTTTAAAATATGATAAAAAAAGCGATTGGTTGAAAAATATTTCTTTAAAAGAACATGAATCCTTTAAGGATTTTTACAAAACATTAAAGAACGTGAATTTTCTTTCAGATACAGAAGATTTTAAAAATTTAACATATAAATTAAATAAATCTAACAAACTTTTTTATCTTCATCTTACAGACAAATGTAATCTAAAATGTATTTATTGCTATAATAAAGGATATAGAAAAAATAAAAAAGATTTGGATTATAATAAATGGAAAATTATTATTGATAAAGTAATGCCTTATTCAAGGTCTATTATCTTAATTGGCGGTGAAGTGATACTTCATAAATCTTTCGGAGATTTAGTTCAATACATAAAAAAAAATATAAAAATAAAATTAACCTTAATTTCTAATGGGAGTTTGGATTATGAAAAATTAAAATTAAACAATGCTTTTCGGCTTATTGATGTAATAAATCTTAGTTGTGATAATATTAAAGATAATGAGCATGAAAGAATGAATTTTAATCGTAAAATTTTTTTCAAAAACATAAATTTTCTAAAAAAAATAGGACTTAAACAAAAAATAATTATATCATCTGTTTGGACCAAAAAAGGAACTGATAAAATTAAAGATGTTGAATGCTTTTGTAAAAAAAATGGATTAAAATTTAATAGAACTATACGTATTCCAAATAATCATTCAGAAATAAAAATGATGCCTTCTGTTAAAAGTCATTATAATTATTTTGAAAATAACAATAATTTGTATAAAGCAACAACAGATAATGTTGACGAAAATGTAGGCAGATTTGAATTTATTACTTGTGGTGCTGGTTATAATACTTTTAGTATAGATGCAATTGGTAATTGTTATCCTTGTCAATCATTTCATTTTCCGGAATTCAAATTAGGTAATTTATTGAAAAATGATTTTGAATATATTTATAATTCGAATATATCTACAATGTTTAGAGTAACTAATAATGTCAATTATAAAATGAAATGCAAAAATTGTAATTTAAAATATTTATGTGGTGGTGGTTGTATAGCAGACACATACAAATTAGAAGGAAATTTATTAGAACATCCTAAAACAATGTGTCCTTATTATAAAAATGGAGCAATAGTAATGCTCAAAAATGAAATTGTATTTTAGGATTTAAAAATCGTATCAAAAAAAATCATAATAAATCATATGAAAAAAAGTATTTACATACTGTTGTTATTATTCATTACTCTTAACGTTAAGTCGCAAACCATCGAAGTAATAGGTTCTTTGCTCGACAGCATAAGTAAATTAAAATTATCATTCGGAAATGTGCTATTAAAAAATGATAATGATTCAATAATAACATCTGTTCTGACAGACGAAAAAGGTGAATTTAAAATAAAAAAATTGTCTTATAAAAAAGGAATGTACCTTCTTACAAATTATGTAGGATATGATGATAAAAGAATAGATATTTTATTTAACAATAAAACAAAAATTGATGTAGGTAATATATACGTCAAGCAAAATATAACACTGATGAAAGAAGTAATAGTGGATAGAAATGTAAAATACATGGAACAAAAATTCGACAGAAAAGTTTTTAATATAAGCGAAGCAAAAACAGCGGCCGCTCGCACAATTTTGGACTTATTAAGAACCTTACCAGGAGTGGTTGTTGATGAAGAAGGTAATGTAAGGTACAAAGGAGCAAATGCTACTATATACGTTGATGACCAACCTTTTGAATATGTTTATCCCAAAATAGAAATGGTTCCAGTGGATAAAGTTGCAAAAATAGAATTGATTGATGTGGCAATGCGCTCCGGCGGAAGTGGCAGAGGCGGCATTATTAACATTAAATTAAAGTCAACAAATACAGATGGAATTAGTAGTATGGTTTCTACCAATTTAAGTACTATTGAATTTAAAAATATTGATAATTCAAAAGAATTCTTAAATATTAATTATAAAAAAGAAAAAATCACACTATTTAATAATTTTTATAACAGAAATGATAAACAAATTGTCCAACACAAAACGGAACAAAATATTAATACATTCCAATTTCCTATCAAACAAAATAACATTCTTTCATATGATTTCATTAATCAATTATATTATGATTTTATAGGTGGGATTTATAATCCTTCTCAAAAAACACGGCTTTTTATAGGAACTGGTTTTTTTAATTTTAATTACAAATGTCCATTTAATGATGTGTTTTATGAAAAAAATAATATCAATAATGAAATATTAAACAATTATAGTAATATCAAAAATTCAAAATTTATTCAAATTAATAAAGGAATTCGTTTTTCATTAAAACACAATTTTGATACAAACGATACATATATCAGAATATTTGGAGGATATCAATTGGACAATCAAGATAATCCCGAAAATGTATCTTATAATTATCATATTATTAATTCAATTAAGACAGATAGTATATATAGATATATGGATGAAAAAAATAATATAAGTAAAAAAATATTTTGTGATGTTTTTTATAATCATTTTATTTCGGATAATACGAGATGGAATTTATCATACGACTTATCAATAGAAATAGAAGATTCCTTAATAAAAAAACATTATATTTTTGATAAATTGTATTTACCACAAAGCCAGTTTGATTATGATATAAATCAACAGCATGATTTATCGTATCGCTTTGGGACGACGTTAAAAAAATGGAAATTAGATGGAGGCATTAATCTAAAAGATAAATTAATAAAAGGGAGTTACACCAGGTTTGATACTAATAATAAAAATATTATCATTCCAATAAATAAAAATTATTTCAAAATATTACCATCGGCAACAATTGTTTTCGCAATAAATGATACATCAGAAGTTAAACTTACATTATCACAAACAACCAATTTCCCTTATTTTTATCAACTTTCGGATTATATTGATAAGTATAATCCTTACTATTGGGGTTCCGGGAATTCATTGTTAAAGCCGGTAGATTTTTATTCGGTTTATTTGGGATATTCCTATAATAAAGAAAAATGGACAGCATCAGCAGAAGGATTTTTTAATTATACAAATAATGAAGTTGCAGAAGTTTCAATTCCTCTGACATCTTTATTAGTTTTATCAAAGTCCGAAAATATAGCCAAACAAACCAACACAGGTGTTGATTTATCGTTGTGGCTCCAAGTTAATAGTAAATTTAATTTTTCATTGTCATCAAGTATTTTTCATACCTATTACGATACAAAAGCACTTATCAATATTGCTACTCACTATAATTTACCGTTAAACAATTTAATAAGAAAACAGTTTGGATATAATGTAAAGTATAATATGGAGTATAAAATAAAAGAGTTTTATACAATGTTTTATGTAAATTATTACGCCAAAGAACTAACATATAATGGATATAATAAAGCATACATAAATTCTTCGTTTAATATAAGTAAAAAGTTTTTTAATAATAAATTAAGAATCACATTAGGCATGAATAACATATTAGACGATTTGGTTGAACACGGCTCATATTCAAATAATTTTGGAATTACAAGTGATACTGAAATTACAGATTCAAACCACAAGCGATTATATTCTTTTTCGGTTCAATATAATTTTCGCCAGGGAGATAGGGGGACAAAGAACTTGAAAATCGGAGAATAGTAAAATGAGCAGGTTTCCATTTTTTGCTCAGTACGATGCAATGGATTGCGGAGCAACTTGTCTTCGGATGATTGCAAAATATTATGGCAAGGATTATACTTTACAAACACTTCGTGATAAATGTTATATAACCCGCGAAGGTGTATCATTACTTGGCATCAGCGATGCAGCAGAGAGTATTGGTTTTCGTACAATGGGAGTGCGTATTGGTTATGATAAACTTTTAAAAGAACAACCTGTTCCATTTATAGTGCATTGGAAACAAGAACATTTTGTTGTAGTATATAAAATAAAAAAAATATTGTTCGGATTGCCGATCCTGCAATAGGTTTATTGAAACTTGATAAAGAAACATTTATTAATAATTGGGAAAGCACGGTTCAAAATGGAGAACAAAGAGGGATTTGCCTTTTTCTTCAGCCATTAGCTACATTTTATGATAAAAAAGATGAAGCAATAAATAAAACAAGATTTATTTATTTACTGAGATATATTACTCCCTACAAAAAACTAATGTTCCAATTATTCGTTGGATTATTTATCGGTAGTTTATTACAATTAATTTTTCCATTTTTAACTCAAAGTATTGTAGATGTTGGTATTTCAACACAAAACATAAACTTTATATATCTTGTTTTACTTGCACAGATGATTTTATTTATCAGCCGTGCTTTAGTTGATTTTATCCGTTCATGGATACTTTTGCATATCAGCACAAGGATAAATATTTCTTTAATTTCTGATTTTTTAATCAAGTTAATGAAATTACCCATTGGCTATTTTGATACAAAAATGCTTGGTGACATAAAACAAAGAATTGACGACCATGAACGTATTGAGCATTTTCTCACGAGTCAAACCCTGAGTATACTTTTTTCGTTTGTAAATATTTTTGTTTTTGCAATAGTCCTTGCTTTTTATAGTACAAAAATATTAGCATTATTTTTAATTGGTAGTTTTTTGTACATAGGATGGATATTATTATTCATGAAACGTAGACGAGTACTTGATTATACAAGGTTCAGTCAATCATCGGAAAATCAGGCAAATTTAGTTCAGCTTATTCAGGGAATGCAGGAAATTAAATTACAAAATGCAGAAAAACAAAAACGATGGAAATGGGAACGTTTACAAGCAAAAATATTCAAACTAAATATAAAATCATTAGCATTAAGTCAGTACCAGCAAGCAGGTTCAGTTTTTATTAACGGGATTATAAATATTTTTATTTCAATAATTGCAGCCACATCAGTAATAAAAGGAGAAATGACATTAGGAATGATGTTGTCTGTTCAATATATTGTGGGACAATTAAATGCTCCAGTTGAACAAATGATTACTTTTATTCAATCTCTTCAAGATGCAAAATTAAGTTTTGAACGTCTTGGCGAAGTTCACCAAAAAGATGATGAAGAAAATCCACGGGAACAAAAAATATCGGAATTGCCCGAAACCAGAACTATTAAAATTAAAAAATTGGTTTTTCAATATGAAGGTCCATATTCAGAAAAAGTTTTGAATAATATAAATTTAATTATTCCAGAAAAGAAAATTACTGCAATAGTAGGGACTAGTGGAAGTGGTAAAACAACACTTGTAAAATTAATGCTTGGATTTTATAAACCAGTTGAAGGGGAAATCACAATAGAAAAACAAAATCTTGAAAAATTCAGTAATAAATGGTGGAGGAGTCAATGTGGTGCTGTGATGCAGGATGGATTTATTTTTTCAGATACTATAGCAAATAATATTGCGGTAGGCGAAGAAAATATAAATAAAGAAAATTTATTAAATGCTTGTATTATTGCTGACATTAAAAGTTTAATAGATTCCTTACCGTTAAGATTTAATACAAAAATCGGCTCAGATGGACATGGATTAAGTCAAGGGCAAAAACAAAGAATATTAATTGCAAGAGCCGTTTATAAGAATCCGGAGTTTTTATTTTTTGATGAAGCAACTAATGCTCTTGATGCAAAAAGTGAAAGAGTAATTGTTGAGAATTTGAATAATTTTTTTGAGGGCAAAACAGTAGTAATTGTGGCACATCGTTTAAGTACAGTTAAAAATGCTGACCAAATTGTTGTTTTAGAAAAAGGCGAACTCGTTGAATTAGGAACACATGAAGAATTAACAGAAGCAAAAGGAATTTATTTTCAACTTGTAAAAAATCAATTAGAATTAGGAAAATAAAGAAGATGATAGAAAATAAAAATACAAACCAAATAGAACTCCGAAGCGAAGAAGTTAAAGAAATAATGGGAAAGGTTCCGCATTATATAATTCGTTTGGGAATTAGTTTGATTTTTTTTATTATTGTTGCATTATTTGTAATTTCTATTTTTATTAAGTACCCTGAAAAAATAATTTCGGAAATAACTATTGAAAATACTCTTAATAATAATTTCATTGCTAAAGTAAAAGTTCCAGTAAAAAACATTTCAAAAATTAAAGTAAATCAAAAAGTTATTTTAAAATTAAATCAATATTCTTTTATAGAATATGGAGCAATTAATAATAAAATTAGTAATGTTAATTACAACTCAGTAATTGATAATGGCAAACAATATTATATTGTTGAAATTATGATTGGTAAAGAAATTATAACAAATTCAAATAAACATTTAATATATATTGATGGTTTATCGGGTACAGCAGAGATTATAATCAATGAAAAATCTCTTATTTATAAATTGATACAACCAATACAAGTATTGTTTGATAATTAGTGTCTGTCAAAAAAAACCCGTTGAGCGTAGCGTCCCGCTACGCTCAACATTTTAATTGTTTTTCTTACAATCTACGCTTAACTAAGGGAACCAAATCCGAAACAAATAATCAATACGAAATCCGAAGAACCAAATCCGAAACAAATAATAAATACAAATATTAAAATCACGAATACTAAATAACATTGATAATTATATATATTTTCGGCAAGATCAATACGAGAACGGAATAAAAATCAAAAAGGATTTATGGTATACTGAGCTTGGTAATTGAGCAGGTAATTGAGCAGGTTATTGAGCTTGCCGAAATATTGCCGAAATATTGCCGAAATTTGCCGAAGTATAGAAGAAATCAAGTGAAAGTAGAAGATGAGGAGCATACTTAGAAAAACACGATTGGCACAGATTTACGAATGAGTATTTGCAGGAATGTAAACTATTTTCTTTGTTTCAAAAAAATCTTCTTCAAAATAATTTTTTAATTCATACTCCACAATCTTAATCTTGCCAATTTCTTCTTTTAAATCTCCGCCTTTTAAATAAAGGATTCCATTTGGCAGTTTATTAAAATTATCAAAAAGAAATTTATTCCTCACCCATTTATAAAATTCAGAAAGTTCTGTTACTGCACGGCTTATTACGAAATGAAATTTTTCTTTCACTTCTTCAGCACGTATTTGTTCTGCTTTTACATTTTTTAAATTAATTATTTCGGTAATTGCTCTCACTACTTTTATTTTTTTTGCAATGGAGTCAGATAAATAAAATTCACATTCAGGAAAAAAAATGGCAAGCGGTATTCCCGGAAACCCTCCACCAGTTCCAACATCTAAAATTTTTGTCTTTGGTTTGAACGAAATTATTTTTGTGATACTTAATGAATGAAGCACATGCCGATTGTAGAGATGTTCTATATCTTTTCGGGAAATAACATTTATTTTAGCATTCCATTCAGCATACAATTTTCCCAACTGCTCAATCTGTTTTTTTTGTGTTTCAGAAAGTTCAGGAAAGTATTTGTAAATTATTTGCGGACTGTCCATAGAAAAATATTTTGACAAACATAATCACTTTCCTGTTCAATCAACTTAACGATTTACGAGGGAGTACATTTTCCCCGGCAATGATTTTACAAGTCCTGAAAATTCCAGATTAAGTAACAACGTTGCTGTTTTACTGGTGGTAAACTTCGCATCAAAGCACAATGCATCAATGTGAATATTTCCTTTTTCTTTAAGAACATTCACGATGATTTCTTCTTCAGGAGAAAGTTTAACAAAAAGTTGTTGCTGTAATGCGTGCTTGTTGTTTTGTCCCTGTTGCTGTTTTTCCCACATAAGAAAATAAATAACATCTTCTGCCGAACGAATGAGTGCTGCCTTGTTGAGTTTAATCAGGTAATTGCATCCTTCCGAAAGAACATCATCCACTTTACCCGGAACTGCAAAAACATCGCGATTATAAGAATTGGCAATATTTGCTGTGATGAGTGCTCCACTTTTTGCAGCCGCCTCCACCACAATCACTGCATCAGATAATCCTGCTACAATTCTATTTCTTCTCGGAAAGTATTCAGGGTTCATTTGTGTATTGCTGATAAATTCGGTAATAAGTCCGCCATTGTTAAGCATTTCACTTGCCGTAGAAGAATGGTCAGAAGGATAAATTTTCTCTAATCCATGAGCTAAAACAGCAGCAGTGGGAATATTATTTTTAAGTGATGCCCGATGAGCACAAATATCAATACCGTAAGCCAGTCCACTGACTACAAGAATATTATACGGAACAAAATCGGCAATCATCTGCTCGCATATTTTTCTTCCATAAGCGGTATGTCTGCGAGAGCCAACTATACTGATAATTCGTTCAGCATTCAAATTCATTTTTCCTTTTGTATAAAGCATCACAGGTCCGTCATCGCATTGCTTAAGTCGTTTGGGATAATTCTGGTCGGTAAAAAAAAGAGGAATGATATTTTCTTTTTCAATGAATTTTATTTCATGATTGGCACGTTCCAGTACTTCATTCATAATAGTTTTGTTTTGAAGAGTACCCGCCAGCATTTCACCTACTCCGGGGATTTTTTTCAACTTATGTTTTTTTTCAGAGAAAACTGCTTCAGCACTGCCGCAGTAAGCAATGAGATTTTTAGCAAGCACATCGCCAATACCGGGAACAAGTGTTATTGCTATTTGATATTTTAATTGCTCAGTCATCTTTGCTTACACGATACTTTGGTGTTTTCAATTTATACTTGTTTTATTCAAAACCCATACTCCTTGTAATCTTTTGTAAATTCCTCATCGGCAATTTTGGGATTCACTAATAGGTTATGATATTCGTACATTTCAAACAATCCTTTTTCATCATACACTTTTATCACTAGTGGCAGCAGCAGTTCTTTATCAATGTATAATATTATTTTACTGCCATAAGCATTTGGCACTTTTATAATCTGTTCGGTTTTTACATCATCATAATAAGAAACTTTTGATGAGTTCAACTCCAATAGCATATAGTCATTTACGTGTAGTGCATGGGCAATCGTTACTAATGTTTCGTCTTTTTTCACGATATAATCCTCATATTTAAAATCGGGATACACAATAGTAATGAAATAGCACGTATGTTTTTCCCATTCCACTTCGCCCTGATATTTGAAGTAAGAATCAAAATTATTGTCTGTAATTTTTATTGCTTCCCGGATAATTTCTCTAAAATAATCATAACCCACTTCTTTCACTATGTGATGTTGATTTTTTCGCATAAGAAAATTTGTAGAACTAATATTCAGGTTTATGAACGGAAAACCATGAGGGTTCACCATCGCATTGTCTTTATTTTTGTCTTCTATCCACAGCACTTCAGGACCATTTAGATATAGATAAATTTTCAATGGCGAACGACTCATCTTTACCTGCGCTTTACTGAATATTAATTTTCCGTTGAATCGTTCAATTGCTTTCAGATGAAACTTCATAGTTTTGATATTATCAATGCTTATCAACATTTTGTCAATAATCATTCTGCAGGGAGAAGGTGTGTGAAAAGAATAGACAATGAACAATAAACAACAAACAATCGGTGTTATCCAAATCAATCTGTATAAACGGTAATATCTCATAGTGCGAAACTACGAAAAATCATAAATTCTTATACCTTTGTTTTCATGTATATTCTCGGAATCATTCCTGCTCGTTACGAATCCACTCGTTTTCCGGGCAAACCACTTGTAAATATTGCGGGCAAATCCATGATACAACGCGTGTACGAACAGGCAAGGAAAGCAAAATCACTTTCGGAAGTTATTGTGGCAACTGATGATGTCCGCATAGAAAAATGTGTGAAAAAATTTAATGGAAAAGTTGTGATGACTTCCAAAGAACACAAATGTGGAACTGAAAGATGTTATGATGCGTTGCAGAAAATTAGTATTCCATTTCTCAAAGGAGAAAAGAGAAATATTTTTGATGCCGTCATCAATATTCAAGGCGATGAGCCATTCATTCATCCGGAGCAGATTGATAAAGTTGCTAACTGTTTTAATAATAAAAAAGTACAAATTGCTACGTTGGTAAAAAAAATAAATAACCTCCATGAACTTACCGATCATAATACCATCAAAGTGGTGATAA
Source organism: Bacteroidota bacterium (assembly GCA_043804035.1). Classification (GTDB taxonomy): domain Bacteria; phylum Bacteroidota; class Bacteroidia; order Palsa-948; family Palsa-948; genus JAZDJJ01. The sequence goes on along the minus strand of JAZDJJ010000119.1, from coordinate 7,648 downwards.
ACAAAAACAAAGAAGCTATTTATTTCAGCCGTACTGCTATTCCATATTATCGCCGAAAAGATTTTTCTCAATGGATAAAACTACATACATATTACAAACACATTGGTATTTATGGTTATCATACAGATGTGTTGGCAAAAATTGTCAAGATGAAATCATCACCACTTGAAATGGCAGAATCGCTGGAACAACTGCGTTGGTTAGAAAACGGGTATCGTATTACGATTGAATTTACGGAACACGAATCACAATCTATAGATACACCGGAAGATTTAAAAAATTTGACAATTGGCAGTTAGGGTATATGTCAAACCTTGCCATTTTATTAGCGTTATGGTTAAAGCCCCATACCCTATTTATAAGAAACTGCAATTACTGCATCTCCATTATCAATTTGCAAAGAATTACTTCCATTAAATACTTGGCATTTAAATTTTACATGCAACTTTTTTGTGGGTTGATTGTTTTGATTTTTTAAATAATCTTCAACAGAGACAATCTGAAAATAACTATCGTTTGGTTGAAAAGAATTATTTGAATCATAAACAACTCCCGCATTATCTGTCCATGTTATTGTAACATTATGGAACGGAGGTGGTGGAGATGGGTTTGGAATATATATTGAATCTACGTTTACTTCAAAATCAAGGTTTGTCATACATCCGGAATAATTTTGTGTAGAAACATATTTATAGGTATTAGCAATATAATTGTTAGCATCTTTCACTTTCAAATGCACTTTACGAAGACCAGAAATAGAATAAATATGTGTAATATTTTGTAAAGTAGCTGTGGTTCCATCTCCAAACTTCCAAAAATAAGTGAAAGGAGGAGTGCCTGTTGCAAGTGCCGAAAATGAAATCGCATTTGTGTTGCTATCCGTAGAATTTATAATAGTTGCCCTGCAATCCGCACTGGGAATGCCCACTTTTACTTCAGCATCAATGCTGCTTACACAAGAACCGGAATATGTGATGAGAAGAAAAACATGATAAATTCCAGGACGAGAATAAACATGTGATGGATTTGCAGAGGAAGAAGTTGTGCCATCTCCAAAATTCCATGAATATGTTAAAGCCGATGAATCATTAGGAATAGAAGTGAAATTTACTGTATATACGATTTGTTTAATATCAGGAGGTGGTACTTGAATTGGATAATAATCAGACAATAAAGAGTCAATCACAATTGGTGCATTTATCGCTGATGTTTGGAAATCATTTATCTGAAACTGAATTTTATTATTGCTGGTGTAATTACTTTGTTTTAAGTCGCCTGAAAAAACATAAAGACCAGTTGAATCCTGATTGAACGATGAATACATATAATAATTATTTATTCCCGCTTGTATGTTCACAGGATTTCCATTGATAGTTCCATTAAAATAAAATACAGGATTTCCATTTGAAGAAGTTGGCGGATATTCTTTTTTGCAAGAAGAAATCAGCAATAAAGCAAACAAGCAAAGAATATTAATTGGTCTCGTCATTGAAACACGGATTGAAGCGAATGGGAAACAATCTCTAATAAGGAAAGAGATTACTTCGGCCGTTCCTCCCTCGCAATGACGTTTGTTTGTATTTTTAGAATTGTCCATAAATAAATCTTTTCGGATTCTTGTCTGTTTGTGTTCGCTCTAATTTGTTTGTGTCTGAATTATTAAAATAAATTATAACTGAATAATATTTTTAATCCTATGTTTCGTTCAAATTTTTCTCTTGCGAAGAATGAATTTTCTTTAATGTCAAACAATCCATAATTCGCTAAAACAGATACACTGAATTTTTCTGAAAATGTTCTTCGGTACGAAAGTGATAATGCTACATCCCATTGATTGAAAGCACCTACGTAATATCCCGTTTTTGTTTTTTGTATCATATCTGTTTTGTTGTAAACATTACTTTTTGTATTTACTAAATACGATACAGAGCCGCCAATGCCGATAGAATTTTTATAGTTAAAATGATATTGAAGTTGAAGTGGAAACACAACATAATACAGTAATTTTGTATCTATCACAGTATCAATGGTACTGCACCCAAACTCAAAAATTTTAGTAGAAAATGTTTTTTTACTCATTGCCAAATGAGCAATACTCCCGTATTGTATTCCCGAATACAATACCCATTGAGGATTAAAGTAATGTGTAATTCCAATTCCAAACACAGGATTAAATCCGCGTGCTTCAATAGTATCGTTGTAACTCCATCCAAGAGCAAAATCAGTTCCTGCATCAATAGAAAAAATAGTTGCACTTGCCAGACCTTTACTTTGTATTAGAGGCAACTCGGCAGAATTATTTTGTGAAACGACAGAGGAAGAATTTGTTTCTGATTTAATATTATCCGATTGCTGATTTATATTAGTTACAGATAAAGCATCCACTTGAAGTGCTTGATTTGTAATTGGTGCCAAAGAAATATTTTCTTGCAGATTCTTTTCTGTATTATCACTTTTGCCTGATGTGTTTTGCAAAAATGTATTTGTTTGTTTATTGTTTTTTAAATCGTCTTTGACAGATTGATTTTTCGGGAAAGAAATTTCATTTGCCAGCATATTACTTTCATCTTTTGAAATTTTATTTTCTTTTTCTGCAGAATGTATTTTTTGATTTGGCTTATCTGAGAAAACCATTTTTGTTTGTTGAAGATTTTCTTTTTCTGCCGAATGTATTTTTTTATTTATCTTATCTGAGAAAACCATTTTTGCTTCCTGAAGATTTTCTTCTTTTGTTTCCGGCTGAATTATATTTTCAGTTTGTTGATAATCATCTGACTTAGTAATTATTTTTTCCTCGCGAAAATCTTTTTTATTTATTTCTGATTGAGAAATCTTTTTAGTGCTCTCATCATTCATCTTCACCACAAAAGGAAGCATCAGAGCAGCTCCGATAAAAATCCCAACCGAAAAAACGGCTGACCATTTTACTATACTTTTTATTCGTGCAGCAGAATCAATCATTTTTTCTGCTTTTTCCCAGTTTTCTTCGTTGAAAAGAAATTCTTTTTCAGCGAACTTCTGACGTATGATGTCGTCAAATTTTTCTTGTTGTTTCATGATACAATTGATAAAGAAGATGTTTTATTTATTTTTGTTATCATTTCTTTTAATTTATTCCGCGAAAAATTCAAATGCCATTTTGAGGTTCCTTCCGATATGTCAAGCATATCAGCAATTTCCTTGTGAGCAAATCCGTCAATCACATAAAGATTAAAAACTTGCTGACTTACAGGTGGCAGTTTCATTATTAGTTCATGAATTTGTTCAACATTCATTTTCGTTATCACATGGTTTTGTTCTGTATAATCACTTGTTTCGGCATATTCTCCTACATACTCAACGTGTTCATTGTGTTTTTTATTTTTTCTGTATTTGTCAATTATTACGTTTATCATTATTTTTCTTATCCATACTATAAATGAATTTTCGGGTTTATATTTATTAAGATTATGCAGTATTTTCAAAAAACATATATTAAGCATTTCTTCTGCATCTTCCCGTGAATTAGTGTATCGGAAACAAATACTCATCAGATAATTGTAAGATATCTTATAGAGTTCATATTCCGCTTTACGCTCACGGTTTATACACGCAGTTATTAAGTCAAGTTCTATATGCATTTGAAACTAAAAATATAAAAATAAATCTTCTCAATTATATATACGAAAGAAAAAGACAAAAAGTTGGGTTGAAGATGAATTTTTTTAGGAAACATATATACTCTATATTCAAAATAAATATACACTATTTTTGTATCGTATGATTTCGGTTAAAAATAATATTATCTATTGTAATTCTTTTTTTGAATACTCACGTTTCAAAACCCGTGAAGTGATGGTTGGTGATTTGGGAATTGGTGGTGATAATCCCATCCGCATTCAGTCAATGACTACAACTGATACGATGGATACGATTAAAACCGTAGAACAAAGTATCCGCATGATTAAAGCAGGATGCGAATTAGTTCGGATAACTACGCCAAGTATCAACGAATCTAAAAATTTAGAAAACATAAAAAAAGAATTGAACAATCGCGGATACAACACTCCCATTTGCGCCGATATTCATTTTACTCCTAATGTTGCTGAAACTGCTGCTCGCATCGTTGAAAAAGTCAGAGTAAACCCCGGCAATTATACCGACAAAAAAAAGTTTAAGCACATTGACTACTCTGATAAAAATTACGATGAGGAGATAGAAAAAATCCGTGAATCTTTTTTACCACTCATAAAAATTTGCAAAGAATATGGAACAGCCATGCGCATCGGAACGAATCACGGTTCACTTTCCGATAGAATTTTGAGTCGTTATGGTGATACTCCGCTCGGAATGGTGGAAAGCGCGATGGAGTTTGTCCGCATCTGTGAAGAAGAAAAATATTTCTCTATCGTTCTTTCAATGAAAGCCAGCAATCCGCTGGTGATGGTACAGGCATATCGTTTGCTTGTTCATAATATGATGAAGACAGGAAGAAATTATCCGCTACATCTCGGCGTTACCGAAGCAGGCGATGGAAAAGATGGAAGAATAAAATCTGCAGTAGGAATAGGAACATTATTGGAAGATGGATTGGGAGATACTATTCGCATTTCGCTCACCGAAGAACCTGAATTTGAAATTCCTGTTGCAAAGAATTTAATTGAAAGATATTTTAAAAGAACAAATCATAAAGCAATAATTGACTTGGAATCCAAAGTTAAAGATTTAAGATTTTCACCATTTGAATATTCCCGTAGAAAAACAAATTCTGTTGTCAATATTGGCGGACAAAATGTTCCATGTGTGATTGCAGATTTTTCTTGTGTGGAACAAAATAATATTCTGTTCTGCATGAACCATGTCGGATATTCTTACTCTAAAAAATTAAATAAATGGAATTTTGCCGAACAAGCATGCGATTACATTTATCTTGGAGATACTGATATTGATCTTGAAATACCAAAAACATTAGGATTGATTTATAATTCACGAATTTTTACAAAGATTAAAAACAAAACTCGTGTATATCCTCTCTTTTATGGAAATGAATATTTTGAAAATAAAAAAAATGGTACAATAAGTAATGAATTGAATTTTATTGTGGTTGATTTGGAAACAATTTGTTGTTCATCATTTAATATTCGTCATTTGGACGAAACTGTTGTATTAGTTTTTGAAACGAATAATGAACACGGAATGGCTGAGCAAAGAAGAATGTTTTTTGAATTATTGAAAGAGAATTGCACAGTGCCTGTAATTATCAAAAGAAATTATATTGACTTACCTGAAGAAAAGTTTCAACTTTATTCTTCAACTGACATTGGCGCATTATTGATAGACGGCTTTGGTGATGGTGTCTGGATTAAATGTACCACAAACCATAAACTAATTAACTCTACCGCTTTTGGAATTTTACAGGCAACACGCACCCGCATTTCCCAAACAGAATACATCTCTTGCCCATCCTGCGGAAGAACACTTTTTAATTTACAGGAAACTACTGCAAAAATTCGTGCTCATACTTTTCATCTTAAAGGAATAAAAATCGGTATTATGGGATGTATAGTGAATGGACCCGGCGAAATGGCTGATGCTGATTACGGTTATGTGGGAACCGGAGCAGGGAAAATCACTTTATATAAAGGAAAAGAAATTGTGAAAAAAAATATTCCCGTTAATATAGCCGTAGATGAATTGATAATGTTGATTAAAGAAAATAATGACTGGATAGAGAAATAATACATTATTAGTATGTCAAGGTTTTTTATTTTTTATTTTTTATTTTTTATTTCTTCCCTTTGGAGAGGTGAAGATGTGAAATGTCAAATCATTGACTCTATACAAATATCTCTTCAACAGAAACCCTGCCTTATAGGAGGATTTTCCACTAAATCATCTTTCATTGATAATTTTCGTTCGCCAATTTTTTCAATGCATATAGGAGTTGATTTTGATAATCGCATCAGAATATGTGGTGGCATTAGTTGGTTGAACAGGTCTCCGTATAGCAACACAAAAAACAATGCACCATTTTATTTTGAAAAGATTATTATTGATTCTTTGGGTAATACTCACACCTTGCACTCTGCATTACGTTTTGTTTATTTTGATAGTTATATTGAATATGTTTTTTACAGAACTACAAAATGGCAATTCAGTATTCCTCTGCATTTTGGAATAGGAGATACACGATATGAATATATTTACAAAAGCGAAAAGAAAATTGAAAGTAAAAAAATAGTTTTCTTGTATCAACCAACTGTTTCAGGGCATTACAAGATTTTTAAGTGGTTTGGCGTAGGTGCAGATGTTGGTTACCGTATGATGATAATAAATAATAAGCTTATTGGTAAAAAATTTAATTCACCCATTTACGACATTAAGGCAATCATCTTTTGGAAAGAACTTTATTATGACTTACGCAAAAAACTACAATAAGATACAAATTCATTAATTTTTAACATAGCCCCATTCTATTTGCTTGTTGTAATGTCTTGTCTATTCGTACTGTCGTATATCGTTACTTGTTTCTGTTGTATTTATCGGTTTTTTTTCGGAACATATTTCCATACCTTTTTGCAATGGTAATGTATAAACTGATACTGCCGTAATGAGTTTCGAAACGCAAATTCGGATTAGTAAAGTTTTTTAACCCTCCAAACTGCAATTGCACTTTTACATACTTCCATCCTCCACGAATGGTAAGAGCCGTTTCTAAAAGATAAGAATTTCTGTTTTGAGCAATCGTATCAAGATAATAAAACTCACTATTTCGCTTATCAATTTGATTGTCTATTTTGAAAAATGATAAATTACAAATACGAGTAGATAGCGCAATATCAAATGCATTAAATGTCAATCCTATAGAGGGTTGAAGAAATAATTTTGTAAATGATAAGTCAGATGTACCGTTATTATAGTTATTATTTGCGTATTGATGATGTTGTTTGCTTGCTCCAAAACCTCCATAAATTTCAAACACCGCAAATTCGTCTAATGGCTTATAATATCCGATTGCCCCATCTATGTAATTTCCTTTTCCCCAATTATTTTTGGAATTATCTCCGCTTTCTGCCAACATAAAATTTGTCATAATAGCAAAATTATCGGTAACAGAGTATGCGCCTTGAACTTCGGTGCCGGAAATTTCTTCTCCTGCTGCCGCTGCTAAAGAAAGACGACATTCATTTTTTTCTTTGAACAAAGGGACATTTTGAATATTGGACATATAATAATAATGTGAGCAACTGCATAACAAAACTGCAAAAAGTAAAAATATTGTAATTGTTATTTTTTTAATTTTCATTTTTGTGTCTTTGGAGCAAAAGTCGTTGTTTGTGATTGCTGTTAACTCACTTAATGGCGGTTTAAAAAATTGTTTTTTTATCACGAGCGACAAGTAGATTCTCAATACTTGTGGGTAAAGTTGAAGAACGAATAATGAATAACAAACGTACATAAATTTTATATCAATGGTATCCTAAACGTTTAATGGATATAGGACTTACGCAAACATTCATTTATAAACTAAAATTTATGCCACTAAGTCACTGTAACGAAATAAACTATACATTTGTTGCAAAAACAAATGTATGCAAACAACAGAAACTCTTTTAAAAAAGAAGTATGGCAAATTACTACCGTTATTAAATGAAAAAGAAAAAAGAAT
>JAZDJJ010000118.1:0-6817 GCA_043804035.1 Bacteroidota bacterium | reverse complement strand
ACCATACATGCGAAAGATGAATCCCAAAAGAGGTGCGCCTGCTGTGAATCCAAGGATTGTTATTGGGAGTTTATTCATCAAGCATAAACTAAAATTAAGTGATAAAGAAACCATCCAAATGATTCAGGAAAATCCATATATACAATATTTTCTTGGACAGAATGTATATGATCCTAATTTCTTATTTGATTCAAGTTTGTTTGTAACAATACGCAAGCGAATGGGATTACAGGAGTTTGACGATATGAATAAAGTCATTATGAGAGAGACAATAGATGAAAAGCGGAAGAAGTCAGATTGTCAAAAAATAAGAATAAGGGAGAATTAAAATTGGATGCCACAGTATCGGATCAATATATCAAATATCCTACAGATTTAGATTTAGCCGTGTTCTTGCGTAAGTCCTATGTAATTGAAAATTTCATGTAGATTTGTATTTATTTCATGAGAAAATATTTTTTGACTTGTTTCTTTTTTGTCTTTTTATTCTTCCCTCTCTTTGGAAAAGAAAATAAGTTGCTTTATTTCCAACAGGAAGTCAATTACAAAATCAATGTATCGCTGAATGACAAGGAGCACGAACTTATTGCTGATGAAACATTGGAGTACATCAACAACTCTCCCAATGAATTAACTTTTATATGGTTTCATCTTTGGCCCAATGGATACAGCAACAACAATACTGCTCTCGGGAAACAACTTTTGGAAGAACGCGACACTGTTTTTTATTTTGCCAATACCAAAAATCGTGGCTACATTGATGGACTTGATTTTAAGGTGAATGGTAAATCCGTGCAAATGAAATATCATCCCGATTACATTGACATTTGTAAAATTATTCTCAATGAACCATTAAAGCCGGGAGAAAAAATTATTATCACCACTCCTTTTCATGTAAAAATTCCGCTTGGAGTTTTTTCGCGGCTCGGTCATATTGATCAGCAATATCAAATTACGCAATGGTATCCAAAACCAGCAGTGTATGACAAATACGGATGGCATCCGATTCCTTATCTCAATCAGGGAGAATTTTATTCCGAGTTCGGAACTTACGATGTGTTTATCACTTTGCCGAAAAATTATGTGGTGGGAGCAACAGGCGATTTGATTGATGGAGAAACTGAAACAGAATGGCTTAACCAAAAAGCCGAAGAAGCCAAAGAGATGATGACTTTTCAGTACGATGTAATTTTTCCGCCTTCTTCTTCTGAAACAAAAACGCTTCATTATCATCAAGAAAAAATCCACGACTTCGCCTGGTTTGCCGACAAAAGATATTATGTAATGAAAAGTGAAGTTGAACTTCCTTATACAAAACGAAAAGTTACTACATGGGTGATGTTCACAGGTAGCGAAGGACATTTATGGAAAAAAGCCGTTCAGTATGTGAATGATGCAGTTTTTTATTTTTCAAAATGGAACGGAGAATATCCTTACAATCATTGCACAGCAGTGGACGGTGCGTTGAGTGCAGGCGGAGGAATGGAATATCCTAATATCACTGTTATCGGAAACATGAATGATGATAGTTCATTAGAGCGTGTCATTATTCACGAAGTATGTCATAACTGGTTTTACGGCATACTTGGTTCAAACGAAAGAGACCATGCCTGGATGGATGAGGGAATAACATCCTTCAACGAAAACCGATACATGGAAATAAAATATCCATCTAATAAAACAAAGACCACTCTTCAGACAAAACCAAACAGAATGAATATTAACATTAGCAAAATTTTCGGCATGGATAATCTCAATGAAAAATTCATCTATGATCTTTGCTATCGCTTTAATGCAGCAAAAAAAATGGACCAGCCAATTGATTTTCCATCAAGCGAATATACTTTTATGAATTACGGAATCATTGTGTATGCAAAAACTGCTACAATATTTGAATACCTGCAGGCATATCTCGGTGAAGAAAATTTTGACAAATGTATGCAGACATATTTTGAGAAATGGAAGTTCATGCATCCTTATCCCGATGATATTAAAAATGTTTTTGAAGAAGTTTTCGGAAAAAATCTGAATTGGTTTTTTGATAGTATAATAAAGACAACAAAACAAATTGATTACAAAATTTCTTCTGCAAGAAATAAATTAGAGAGCAAGGTCTGTGAAGTTACCTTGAAAAACAAAGGCGGCATTAGTTCGCCTTTCAGTATTTCTGCAATGAATGATGGGAAAATTCTTTCAACACAATGGTACGAAGGATTTGCAGGAAAGAAGACAGTAACTTTTTCTCTCCCTGATACATTAAGTAATCAGATTGTGAAATTTGATCATTTAAAAATTGATGCACAAAACAAAATGCCCGATATCAATCGACAAAATAATACGCTGAAGATAAAAGGATTATTCAGGCAAGTGGAACCGTTCAACTTAAAAATATTCGGATGGATTCATAATCCGGAAAAAACGCAACTCTTTTTTACGCCTGTTATTGGATGGAACAATTACAATAAATTCATGCTCGGTGCAGCAGTGTACAATAATCTTTTGCCGGAAAAGAAATTTGAATGGATAATAATGCCAATGTATGGTTTTGAAAATAAAGATTTAGCAGGTGGTGCGAGCGTTCATTACAATATTCATCCGGATAAATTTTTTCAAACAATTCGTTTTGGTGTAAATGCTGAAAGATATTGTTACAGCAATAAGTTGTTGGAAAATCTCAACTTCAATAAAGTTTCGCCGGAATTATTTTTTGAATTCAAAAAGAAAAGTGCAAGAAGTTCTATCAAGCAAAGGATTCTGGCAAGACAAGTAAATATTACTTTAGAAACTGCTATAAACATTTATGATAGCAGACCGCCAATATACAACTATGACAGCAGTTTTATTGCTATCAATGATTTTACTTACAGTTTAACAAACACTCAGAAAATAAATCCTTATAATATATATTTGAAGGTTCAGCAGGGAGAAGGATTTGTGAAAAGTTCATTTACTGTAAATTCAGAAATTACTTTCAGGGGGAAAAGAAAATCGCTCAACATCCGTTTGTTTGCCGGAAATTTTTTTAATCGCCCCAATAATTTTGATGGCATATATTTTTTCAAAACCAGTGGTGCAAGGGGAGTGGATGATTATCTGTATAATTATGTTTATCCGGGCAGGTCTGCAATTTATCCCTATACTACTACTAATATTTATTACAGGAGTACTGTAACAGAACAACTTCTTTCTCATCAGTTTGTGGAGTCAGACGGAGGGATGAAAATTTATTGTCCGATTGGCAACAGCAGTTCATGGATGACGGCATTAAATATTAAATGTTCTCTCCCGAGAAAAATTCCATTCCGTCTTTTTGCCGATGCAATTGTGTTTCCTGATAAATCTGTTTTAGGACAAAATATTCTCTTGGATGCGGGTATTTATTTTTCTCTCGTCAAAAACATAGTGGATATTTACATTCCTCTCGTATGGTCGGAGGATATTCAGAAAATGATTAATAACAGACCTGACAAAAAATGGCTTGACAAGTTTGTGGATAATATACGTTTTACATTCAATATTCATCTTTTGAATCCGTTTAATTTGGTGCGTGATTTTTCTTTTTAAGTTCCGAGAAAACTAATATATGGCATCGCCCTGAAAGGGCGGAATAAACTAACACAGGGCACCGCCCTGTGAGAACTAACATAATGACATCGCCCTGAAAGGGCAAAATAACTATGGCTCAATCACTCACAAAAGTTTATATTCACCAGGTGTTCAGCACAAAACACCGGCAACACATTTTACATCCGAATATACAACCGGAACTGTATAGTTACCTGGGAGGAATATGTAATAACATGGAATGCTATCCGGTAAAAATAGGCGGCTATACTGACCATGTGCATATCCTCTGCCTCTTGTCTAAGAAAATCACTATCATAAAATTATTAGAAGAAGAAAAGAGGAGTTCTTCCAAATGGATAAAGACCAAAGGAGAGCAATTTTCAAATTTCCATTGGCAGGATGGATATGGCGCTTTCTTAGTAAATCCTGCGGAAATAAGTATAGTATCGAAATACATAGAGAACCAAGCGGAGCATCATAAGAAAGCGAGCTTTCAGGATGAGTTCAGAAAGTTTCTCAAAGAATATAGAGTGGATTATGATGAGCGTTATGTATGGGATTAAAGGAAAGTATAATGCCCTTTCAGGGCGTAATGCTGTATAGATTTTCTCTCACAGGGCGATGCCCTGTGTTATGATACAATGCCCTTTCAGGGCGTAGATTTAAAATTATACAAAAACAACCTGAACAGTAACATGAAACCAATATATTTCTTCTCCGATTTCCATCTTGGCTCTCCCGACTACGAAAGCAGTTTGCAGAGAGAGAAACACATTGTAAAATTTTTAGACGAAATAAAAAATGATGTTGCCGAAATTTATTTTTTAGGTGATGTGTTTGACTTTTGGTTTGAATACGGCAAAGCAGTTCCGTGCGGATATGTGCGATTGCTCGGTAAACTTGCTGAACTTAGTGATGCAGGAATAACATTGCATTATTTTACCGGCAATCATGATATGTGGGTGTTTAATTATCTGCCGAAAGAACTCAACATGAAAATTTACCGTAACCCTATTGCGAGAGAAATCAATGGAAAAAAATTTTATCTCGGTCATGGTGATGGTTTAGGTCCCGATGACTTTGGATATAAATTTATCAAAAGTGTTTTTGCAAGTAAATTATGCCAATGGCTTTTTGCACGTATCCATCCAAATTTTGGAATACGTATTGCGGAATTTTGGTCAGGCAAGAGTAGAATCGCAACATCCAAACTTCATTTTCACGGAGAGAAAGAATGGCTTGTCATTCATTCCAAAAAAATTTTAGAGAAAGAACATTTTAACTATTTCATTTTTGGACACAGGCATATTCCTGTGGATATGTACCTTACTACTAACTCCATTCCATCAATTGACGGAGATAAAAAAGTATCTCGTTACATCAATCTTGGTGAGTGGATTACCCACTTTTCTTATGCGGTGTTTGATGGAAAAGATGTAAAGTTGTATTGCAACCGTATCCAAATTCGGTAGTGTCTTATACCAATTTATAATTATAAATTAGTCCGATAAGCATTCAAATAAAGTTTGTAAGCAGTCAATGATTTTATTCTATCCAAAGTAAGCTGTTGGGATATTATTATATCCAGATCGTTCTGTAAGTGTTTTATGGAGAGGTGCGTTTTCCCATTCATATACCTTTTGATAAGCCACCACACTTTCTCCGCAGGATTCAGTTCCGGGCTGTAAGGAGGCAAAAAAATTAATCCGATATTTTCAGGGATACTTAATCGCTTGGCTTTATGAAAAGCGCCATTGTCCAGAAACATAATTTTATATTCGTGCTTGGATAGTTTGGAAAACTCATCAAGAAAAATCTGAAACATGTCCGTATTGCAATAGGGCAGTTCTATGATCAAACTATTTCCATTAATGGGTGAAAATGCTCCGAAAAGATACCTGTTCTCAAATTTATGGTGATAGGGGCAGATAGGTTTTACACCCTTGGCAGTTAATGCTCTTCCATTACGGGTAAACAATCCAAAACGACTTTCATCTTGAAAGTAAATGTTAAAGATTTTGTATCCTGCCTTACGGGACTGAACCGAATAACTGCCTATGAGGGCAGAAGTTTTTTTTAAACTTCTTCACGGCTTGTTCGTCTTTTTGAATGTGACTTTTACGCGCCACCTTCAGTTTAGCTCCAAAATGCCTTTTTACGTAGCTATTCACCGTTTGGTAATTGATGGCGGGAATATAATGCTCATCAATCCATCTTCTTAATTGCTCATAGCCGTTAAAAGCTCCTATGGGATTTTTTAGCCGTTTTTCTATCGCCCGGTGCACCTTCGGTGGAATAACGGAAGGTTTGAATCCTCCCCGCTCAAACCTGATCAAGGCAGAGATACCTCCTTTCTTATAAGCAGTTCGCCAGGTTTGAACACTGTTGTGATTGACTCCCAGCGCATCGGCAAGTTCTCGCTTGCTAAACGCTTTTCCCTCTTTAATGAGAATCAGCATCTGTAAACGGGGACGCAAATGCTGGGGTTGTTTTCTCAGTACTCCCTTCAATTGAGCGAGGGATTCTTTGATTGAAATCTGCAATGGATGTGCCATGCAGCAAATATACATCTTTTCGGACTATATTATATTCATAAATGGTATAACTCATCAAATGCAATCGGACAACAGTAACCATATTAGCAAATGCTTTTTTAGAGAGCGCTTTTTTCTTTATCACTACCATAAGCAGTTGTGCAATCAACACACAGTAAATTTGAATGCGTATGGCATTTTCACTTTCTCCCCAAAAATATTTCAGTGGAAAATTCTGTTTGATTTGTTTAAACAACAATTCTATTTGCCAACGATATTTATAAATAAGCGCACCCTGTTTAGCGGATATGATAAAATTGTTGGTCATAAAATAGTAGATGCGTCCCTGCTCATCTTTGTAAGTAATTCTGCGTAGTTGTATTTTCTGTTCACTTCCCCTGTGATCTTTATAGGTAAGAAGAATACGTTCTTCTTTTATTACTCCTGTTGCATTCTTCTTGCGGGTTTTGTCGGAAATGATTTTAGTAACCCGATAGACCGCATTATATGTAACGCCAAATTTAATCTGACATAATCTAATAATTTCATCAGTAGTTAAAAGATTAAAATGTGTGTTGATAGCATTCCAGCATTCATCCAGATTTTCAAACAATACATTTTGAGTGGTTTGCTTTCTTAAATACCACCAATGCCGCTCAATAGGATTAAGATTTGGTGCGTATTTAGGCAAGTATTCTAATTTTACCATCGTGTTA
>JAZDJJ010000117.1:0-6718 GCA_043804035.1 Bacteroidota bacterium | reverse complement strand
GCTGATAGTGGGACTCCTAAAATTTCCTGCCACAAGGATATTGCCGTTTGCATCGGTGGAAACGGATAGCGCTATATCATCAGAACTTCCTCCTGCGCTTTTCGCCCAGAGGACATTTCCTGAAGCATCGTATTTGGCAAGAAACATATCAGCATAATTATCACTTCCCGCCTTGGTTAAAGTAGTGGAGCCAAAGATGATAGTGGGACTCTGAAAAGATCCTGCCACAAGGATATTGCCGTTTGCATCGGTGGAAACGGAAGACGCTCTATCCCAATCACTTCCTCCTGCGCTTTTCGCCCAGAGGACATTTCCTGAAGCATCGTATTTGGCAAGAAACATATCATAATCCCCCGCATTGGTTAAAGTAGTGGAGCCAAAGATGATAGTGGGACTATCAAAATATCCTGCCACAAGGATATTGCCGTTTGCATCGGTGGAAACGGATAGCGCTATATCATCAGAACTTCCTCCTGCGCTTTTCGCCCAGAGATAGGATTGTGCGGAGGAGAGAAAAGGTAATAGGGAACAGAGAAAAGTTAACAGGGAACAGCGAAAAGTTAACAGGGAAAAGTTAACAGGGAAAAGCAAAGAGATTGCTTTCTTTGGATTTGTTTTTAGAGATGTTTTTTTCATAGTGTAAAGTATTAAAGTGATTGTTTAAGTTTATGAATGATGTATTGGGCTTCTTCAAATCCGGCTTGAATAATTTTAACGTTATTTAATTCGTCGTAATATCCATATAAATGTAGAATTTGATAGGCAGAATTTAAGTAATCCAACATTTTCTTATCCAGTGTTGCCAGATGAGATTGATAATATTGTATAGATACTCTTCCTTTTGGATTAGCAATGTTGCGTAGAATAAAAAACCCCTCTAATGCTTTAAGAACACTTTTGTAAGCAATACCACAAGCCACACTCAAATGTTTTTTGTCATGATAAAATTTGCCGTTCTTCTTTGCTTGTTGCAATTCTTTACGGGCGTTGCTCATAAAACGAATTGCTTCATCATATTTTTTTTGTGCTGTTGTTTTATTTTCTGTAAGCATGTTGATGATTTTATTTTTTTATGGGTACAAAGATAAAATTTATTTTCAAATGCAAAGATTTCTTTTACTGATTTTAGAAATAAAGTTTTTGTGGTTTATGATGATTTGTAGAGACGCAAAATTTTGCGTCTCTGCGTATCTGATTTATATTTATTTATCAATTTTACGTTACAAACATATCTAGTAACAGAATTTTTATTTATATCTGATTCGTTTGTTATTCTTGAAAGGAACTATAAATGCATCTTTATATTTCTTTGTACGAAGAATGGTTTTTTGTTTCTTTACTTTATCAATTGAATTAAAATTACCAGAAGTATATTTATAATAACCACCTTCGGTATATTCCATAATATTTGGTATGCCCTTAAATTGTATTGCCCGCTGCGAAGGAGTAATGCGATTACTGGTTGTTGTTAATTGAATACGATAAGTTATGCCAGGTCCAACAGGTAAAGTATAATAATACAAATTAGGATGCCCTGGCACAGGAATTGCTCCCGGTGGCGGAGGTCCCGCAGAATAAATAGTATCCATAGCAACTTGTATTTTAGAAAGAGTAGAATCTATATTTTGTTTATTTTGATTTATCGCACCGCTGGTATTGCTTCTCGTAGTATCGGTACCACTTTTACTACCAAATTTTTTAATATTTACTTTTCTTTTCTTTTCACTAATCAGGAATGTTACAAACAAACTCTCCACCTTTTTATCAAGAATAATTTCAATATTATTTTGTAGTAAAATAAATTGGTCGTTCAAAATTTTTTCATCCATCATCACTGCATATTTTCCATAAGGAACATAAATATCAAATGTTCCGTCTTTGGAAGTTAGAGTGGAATGATTTTTTATACCCGAAGCACTGATGCGAATACCTGAAAGATCAATAGGAATTTGCGCATCGGGTGAAAATTTTTCGCGGTCAACAAAAACATTTCCGTACACTTTCACTCCTTTGACGAAAGGCACGGGAATAGTATCATTGATAATAACCGAAATACTGTCTTCAATGTTGGCAAAATATCCTTTCAGCTCAAGAAGCGAAAAAGCAGAAAAGTTATATCTGCCCGGCAGTACATTGAGCAATCGTGCTTTCCCTTTTTCATTAGTAAGAATTTCACAGTCACCAGTACGTATCACCACATTATCCAAAAGCAATTCGTTATTGTCCCATTTATTGTTTCCATTCAAATCAATGAATGCGATATAGGTATGAGAGAAATATTTTTTCTTTCCCCAAGGATAGGGGATGTTAAATTCTTTTCGTACTCCTACTTGAAGCATTGCTGTGGAAGAGTGAACATTTTCGGGTGCTGGTATTTCGCCCGATTGTCCGGGGATGGCAATTGCTCCTCTGTTTGCCCGACTGGAAGAAAAATAATAACCGCCCATTACCCGTATCTTCCATCCTGTTTTACTGAAGTAAAGTAATTCAGGAGTGTATCCGATACTATGTCTTTTAAATTGATTGTAATAAGCATAACTGATATAATTATTCAGAACAAAACGTGAATTATGAAATTGATATTGATAGTTGATGCTTGCACCAAGGAATTGATAATATACTCCTTGCTCTAAAAAATATCTATCAGCCACTGAAACCGTTCCGTAGCTGTAACGTAGTGTAGCAGAAAAGGTGTGATAGCGGAAGAGTGAAAAATATTGGAAGAAGAAATAATTGCGCGAATGTGGGTCGGATAAAATGCGACTGTATCCACTCATCATACTTATTGTAAAAAAAGTATTATTATCATATTTTGCCTGACTGTAATTTGTTGTTATTCCGCGTGAATGTATAACAGTCGTATCGTTATTTTTTATCATATTATAAAAAATTCCTGAGCCGGCAAACCCTTCGCCTATTTTGTGATTAGCAGAAAAAGTATTGTTGATGCTTCTGAGTTTTTGCCGAGTAGCAGCAATTGAAATCGGTTCGTAAATATTTCTAATATAGTTATTGTTAAGCGACAAATTCAATTTATCATTCAAACGGAAACCGCTGTTGTGCGTAGCGGTAATTTTATCTCCTTTGTCAAATGGAGAATAAAAAGAGGATAGATAATTACAACCGACTCCTGATTGTAATCGTCCTTGCAGATAATTACCGGAATAATTTGCATTTACCTGATAACCCCATCGTGAGAATGAATTAGATGGATCGTTGGAAGCATTTTTAACCACATACATTCCAAGACCTGCAGTATGCCCATTGGCGATGCTGTAACTGCCGCTGCTGCCAAAGTAATCGGAGTTGTAACTTGTTCTACCCGAACTGCTCATATGAGAATAAGAAGACATTATGCGGTACCGTGATGCAGAAAATGTATGTACAGCTCCAACTGATTGTCTATCGGCTTTGCCAAAAAAATAAGGTGCTCTGTTATAAAAAACACCCGCTGATTGATTGGGGCGAAACTGATACATTACATTGGCGCCTTTTCCTCCCGATGATGGTGCTCCGCCAAGTCCGCCGACACTGCCTATTTGCACCTGCCATTTATTATCAAAGTATCCGATATATTGAGTGCTGTTTTTTAAAAAATCTATATCAGCATAATAAAGTGAAAAGAAAAATTGAGAAAAATAATTAATAGTTGCGCCATTATTTAATGTGGTGATTCCTGAGAAAAGAAGATTTAGTATGGGCTGTGCATTTAATAGATTGCTGATATTGGCTTCCATTACAAGAGGAATAGAAAATGAATTGTTTGGATTTACTTTCATTTCATTTGGCAGGCGAACAAAATCAATCTTTTTCATTTTTTGTATGCCTTGTGTTCCGAGTATCCGTGCCTCACTGGTTTTTAGAAACAAAGTGTATCGCTTTGCTTCGTTTAAAAATCCGGGACAATAGGTAACATCATCTACGGTTCTAAAATTCCGCATTCCTTGCATAATATTGGCGCAGTAATGAAACGAGGTATCGCTTTGTGGACGAAGGGTAAATTCACGATAAGGATTTTTTACGACTCGTCCTGTATTATCCGACAAAAGAATATCCTTGCGGTAATTACTAATGTGCATAAACATTTCCTGCTCTTCGTTTCCTATATTCAAAATGTTTGCATCAAACTTTGCCGAAGTGGAATCATTCATCAGATAAACTTTATCAAAAGGCGAAATGGTAATATCCCAGTTCACATATTTAGGGCGAGTGGAATAAAAATATGCCATCGCCATCGGATTATTATTATCGGCAATAACATATACATTAATTAAATACTTTGTGTTGCCTTTGATTTTTCCCAGTGGAATAATACGGATAGGAATAAAAATACTATCGCCAGATTTAAACGTGTAATGTTTAGAAAGGTCAGTTAATATTTTCCAACCACCGGGATAATTTATATTGAGACGGAATGATTGTTCTTTGTCTGAATTATTTTTTATCCGTAATATCTTTGAAACAATTTCGCCTTCTATCAGGATAAGTTCAGTGGTATCAAAAGAAGCCGTTATGATAGGAAGTGGGATTGTATCTTTTGTTGTGGGAGGAATTGTGGTTGTATCTTTTGTTGTTGGAGGAATTACGGTTGTATCTTTTGTTGTTGGAGGAATTACGGTTGTATCTTTTGTTGTTGGAGGAATTGCAGTTGTATCTTTGCTTATTGTTGTTGGAGGAGAAATCGCTGTTGTATCTTTGCTTGTTGTTGTTGTGGGAGAAACTGCTGTTGTATCTTTGCTTATTGTTGTTGGATGAGGAACTGCTATTGTATCTTTACTTGTTGTTGTTGTTGGAGGAGGAACCATGATTGTATCTTGTTTGATATTTGAAATAGGAACAACAGAAGTGGTGTCTTGTGCAAAACAATTGACAATTGATATTCCGATAAGCATCGGTATTATCAGCACTATTTTCCATTTTCTATTTTCCATTATCATTTTCTGTTTTTGTAATTATTTACTCCAGAGATTTTGTGTTAATTTCTTATTTGTGTGCTACGACTAATGTTGTGTCTATATCAGCAAAAGAGTCGAAAATGATATGGTTGCGTGTTGGATATTCATTATTGAAATAGTCAAAATTTCTTTTACAAATTTTTTAATCACCATCACTCAAACAATATCTGATTGTTATTCTGTATAATCCGGCAGCCATAGTAAGCGTAGGTGTAATTTGATAGTCAATAATAAAAGTATATTCTCCAGGATTAGTAAGATAACTTCCATTATCATTTACATTTGTTATGCAATCGCCTGCATCTTGATTGGCATGAGGTCCGTTATCAGGTGCTGTGCCCGACAAACAATTATTATCAATAATACATCTGAAGTTACCGCTGCTTGCTATATCCACGAATCCTGTTCCTGTTTCAGATGTATTGCATGTATTACGAATTTTGAAATCAAGTAAGTTAATCGTAGGTATCGTTCCGCTGCCTGATCCATAAACAGCAAGTTGTTCCCACTGTGCAGCAGGTGCGCCATTATTATCAACATTCACATGCAATTTCCATCTGCATCCATTCACACAAGGCAATCCTGGTCCTGTACCAACTGTTAGCCGCAATGTTGTAGCGCCATATTGAGCATTTGCTGCCAGATATTCTCCGAAAGAATCAAAAGTAATGGTTATATTATTCGGGTCAGGAGTCATTATGAAAGTGGAACCGCTGCCTATTGCAGCACAGCAACTAGTGGTAATAGCAGGACAAGCAGGCGGCTGAGAAAAAGATGTGTAAGAAGTAAAGAGATAAGCGGTGAAAAGATAAGCGGTAAGAGGTATGAATCTTAGGTTGGTCATTGATTATATTTTGTTTATAGGACTTACGCAAATCCGTATCGTCATTGCGACTGCGAGGCGTTGCTCTGAGCTTGCCGAAGAGCACGAAGCAGGAAGCAATCTTCATTTCTACATGAAAAAAATAGATTGCTTCGGTCATTCCTTCTACGCAATGACATCAGTGCGTAAGTCCTAGTTTAAATAAACTGCAAATATACACATCTGCCTCGTTCAAAAAAGTTGACACTTTTGGGTTAATAATCCTGATACAAACCTACATAAAATTTTTAATTACACATAAACGGGATAAAAATCAAAAAGAATTTATAGAAGAAACTAAATACGAAATACGAAATCCAAAGAACCAAATCCCTGCCTGCGGCAGGCAGGCGAAACAAATTACAAATACAAATATTAAAATCACAAATGCTAAACAAAATTGATAATTACACCAAAATGGGATAGCTGGATTCAAGTCATAAATGCAACTTTTTTATTGTCTTTTTTTTAATTCGTTAGAAGAAAATGGAAAATAGTATGGAAAGTAGCAATGTGAAAAAAGAGAATGGAAAGAAAACATTTATACGGACATTTCAAGAACTGAATTTTTCTATTTTCTAATTACTTATTTCTTTTTTCTATACCATTTTCTATTTTCACGCCTGTCTGCAGGGCATAGGCAGATAACCAAATAAACGGACTCAAAATAAAAAAAATATTATAGAAGAAATTGGTAGTGGTTTTTTATTGATGGCGGGTCAAGCCCGCCATGACGAACTAAGGAGATAATTGATTGAGGTGGCGGGTCAAGCCCGCCATGACGAGCTAAGGAGATAATTGATTGAGGTGGCGGGTCAAAGTCCGCCATGACGAGATAAGGAGATATACGAAAGGTCAGAAGGTCTGAACTTATGAATTATTATCATCCACATCAATAGAC
>JAZDJJ010000116.1:0-3340 GCA_043804035.1 Bacteroidota bacterium | reverse complement strand
CTCAACTTTCTTGAAAAATTCTCTGGTTGCCTTGTCAAATTCCTTATCGTAGAAACCGCCAACTACTGATGTGTCAATATAAATTCTCATTGTTTACCTGTCATGTTACATCACAAATGTATATAAAATAATATGATGTTTTGTTTTCATGTGATAATTATTTTAGGTTCAGTTTATAATTACTCAAGTTGTTCTTTCTCGCAAAGACGCAAAGACGCAAAGATACAAATCAAAAGATTAAAGTTTAAAGTTTCATAGTTTATCATTTAAGGTACTGCTAAATAAGTATAGGGATTGCTTCCCATTTCGTTCCTCATGGTTCGCAATGACGCTCAATTTAAACGTCATTGAGAGGGTTGCCTAAAACCCAAAGCAATCTTTGTCCTTGCTACCTGTCTGCCGTGTTCGGCACAGGCAGATTAGAGATTGCTTCCCTTTCGCTTCGCTTCATGTCGCAATGACGAAACCAATTTTTGGGACTGCCCATAAGTGAATCATAGTTCAAATAATTTATAAAAATACAATTATTACCCAAACACACGAAAAATCAATTTCATTTCAATCCCAATTCTTTTGATAATCGTATATCAATGGTAGAAGGTGAATCCAACATAACGTCTCTGCCTGAATTATTCTTTGGAAAAGCGATGAAGTCGCGGATACAATCAAGATTTGAAATAATGATAGAACAGAAACGGTCAAACCCAAAAGCAATTCCGCCATGCGGTGGAGCACCATACTCAAATGCGCTGAGGATGAAGCCAAATTTCTTTTCTATCTCTTCTTTTGTAAGTCCGATAAGTTCAAACATTTTTTCCTGCTTCTTGCGGTCGTGAATTCTTATTGAACCACTGGCGAGTTCCACTCCATTTATCACCACATCGTAAGCGTTTGCACGAACTTTTCCCGGGTCAGAATCCAAAAATACTTCGTCTTCTTTTTTCCACGAAGTAAAAGGATGGTGGCAGGCAGTCCATTGTTTATCTTTTTCAATCCATTCCAAAAGAGGAAAGTCAATCACCCAAAGTGGCTTGAAAGAATCTTTGCTTCGCATGTTCAAACGGTTTCCCATTTCAAGACGAAGTTCCCCGAGTGCTTTTCTTGTTTCCAAAGTTGTGCCTGCGAGAATTAAAATCAAGTCGCCCGCCTTTGCAGAAAACCTTTCTGCGATTTTTTTTAACTCATCGGAAGAATAAAATTTGTCAAAAGATGATTTAAGTGTTCCATCGGTATTATATTTCAGCCAAGCCATTCCTTTCGCTCCAATCTGTGGTCGTTTTACAAACTCTGTAAGTTCATCCAATTGCTTACGGGTGAAGTTTGTTGCACAACCTTCGGCACAAATACCGGCAACAAGTTCTGCTTCATTAAACACTTTAAATTCTTTGCCTTTCACTATATCATTTAACTCTACCAATTTCATTTCAAAACGCAGATCGGGTTTATCAGTTCCATAATATTTTAATGCATCGGCATAACTTATTTTCGGAAAATCATGAAGTTCAATATTGCGAACCTTTTTAAAGACATACTTTACCATGTTTTCAAAAGTAAATAAGATATCATCCTGTTCTACAAACGACATTTCGCAGTCAATTTGAGTAAACTCAGGCTGGCGGTCGGCTCTTAAATCTTCGTCGCGGAAACATCTGACTATTTGATAATACTTGTCAAATCCCGCAACCATCAGCAGTTGTTTAAATGTTTGAGGTGATTGAGGAAGTGCGTAAAATTCTCCCTGATTCAATCGCGATGGCACAACAAAATCCCTTGCACCTTCGGGAGTTGATTTGATGAGGAAAGGTGTTTCCACATCCGTAAATCCATTCGTATCAAAGTATTCGCGCACTGCTTGTGCAACACGATGACGCAGAATAATATTTTGTGCTATTGGCTTTCTTCTTAAATCCAGATAACGAAAACTCATTCTTAAATCATCACCTCCATCGGTTTCATCTTCAATAGTGAAAGGAGGCACTTTTGATTCGTTAAGTATTTCCAATTTCTCTACGATGATTTCAATTTCTCCTGTATGAATTTTCAGATTCTTACTGCTTCGCTCAGTAACTTTTCCTGTTACTTTCAAAACAAATTCTCTTCCGAGTTTTCTTGCCTGCTCGCATAATTCTTCGTTAGCATCTATGCCTGCTCCGTCTTTTGAATCGTGGTTAAAAACTAATTGAGTAATCCCATAACGGTCGCGAAGATCAATAAAAGTCATTCCGCCTAAGTCGCGGGAATGAGCAATCCATCCGCAAAGTGTAACGGTTTTGCCAACATCTTTTATTGTGAGTTCGCCGCAAGTGTGAGTGCGCAAACGAGTTTCATGTTTCATATTTCAGATTTCGGATTTCGGATTTCGGATTTCGGATTTCAGATTTCGGATTTCGGATTTCGGATTTCGGATTTCGGATTTCGGATTTCGGATTTCGGATTTCGGATTTCGGATTGAATGTTAAACCTACATAAAATTTTAATTACGAATCTATGCTATCATTTCATAGAAATAGGTCAGAAGTTCTGAAGTTATTGTAACTCTATTTCAGTACGAGATAGGAATTTACTTTTTACAAAATAGAAAGCAACAAAAAGAGTTCCACAATAAAACATATCGCCCATAATTGTATTGAGAAAGAAACTGCCGAAGATATCATTACTGTAAAACGGAATTCCCGTCAGGTACACGACGAGGAGACCATGTAACCCTTTTACAAATCCGAGTGATGCCCACACGCCAAAGTTGGTGATAAGAAAAAAAAGCATGGAAGAAATAAGAGAACCCAAAATCACTGTGCGGATGCTTATGTTATTCCTGATGAAAATACCAATCATGGTTATCAACACAAAACTTACATATACATATAACATAGTATTGTGAAAACCAATACCTGAAATTAATTCAAGAACAGAATCACTAATAAACATAATTAGCAGAGGAACAATAAAAGCAATTTTTTTATTCGTGAAACATGCTCCGCCAAAGAACGCCATTGCAGCAACAGGTGTAAAATTTGGAGGGTGCGGCAGAAGACGGCTCATAGCAGCAAGAAAAATTGAACAGGTAATAAAAAAAAAAGCGAGAAGTAAAAATAGTTGTGTTCATCTATTATTGATTATTGTTTTTGTTTTTGCTCAAAAGTATACATTATTGCGATAAGCCAATAAAAAACTACAACTTATTTGTTTGAGGAGCAATATAAGGGCAGTTCTAAAAATACAAATAAACGTCATTGCGAAGGAGGAACGACTGAAGCAATCTGTTTTTTCATGTAGAAATAGAGATTGCTTCCTGCTTCGTGCCTCGCAGTCGCAATGACGAGTTCAATTTTTAGAACTGCCC
>JAZDJJ010000115.1:0-31371 GCA_043804035.1 Bacteroidota bacterium | reverse complement strand
CATAAAAAACAGGACGAGATGCATTAAGTTCCGTTTTTAACATACTTATCCAACTACTAACAGTAAACTTAGACATATCTTTACATTCAGCATAAGGGTAATTAAAATAATTAACAAAAGCGATTAATGTTTTTGCAAATTTACCTGCAGAACTATTAGGTCCATATTTCATATTACATCCTACGCCACAATGATACATCAATGTTGCTACTGCTGTATTTGACGATGTAACATTATTTGGCATAGAACCCCAATTGTAAGTAGTGGCACCGAAATCAGCAGATAAAGTACCATAAGGAGATTGAGTATAACTATTTGAGCCAGTTCCTTTAGTTGGATAGTTCCAATATTTCATTATTTGTGCCATTGCAGTAGCAATACAACCTGTTTTACAATGTCCACAAGAACCAGCGGCATCTGCGGGACAACTTGTATTGTAGTTACAACCTTGGCCCCAAGTAGTTGATAATAATGCGGGTACTGCTTGAATATTTCTAGTAAAATTATTATCCCGAATAGAATACCATTCTTGTATCATTTCTTTATTATCAATTTTATTATCTACAATATATTTGATTTGCTTGTCATAATTGTTATACCATTCTTCCATATTTGGAGGACGGTTATTTTCAAGAAAATTATTTTCAAGAGAATAACCAAGAATAGGAACAGCGGCATCATCAGCAGATACCATCACAAATCCACCTGCATTAAAAATAAAAACATAATATGTGAGCGTTCCCTGATATTGATTTTCTATCACACGGCTAACAGAATAATCAGTGATTGCAGAGGAAGCACGATGTTTGTAATAATTTATTGCAATAAGTTCTGCGTCTTTTTTATTCACAGGACTTGCAAAAAGCAACATACTGAATGTTGCTAAAACGAATGTTAATACGATTTTTTTCATGGTTTTTTTATTTTTAATCCGGATTTTTTAAATAAATATCTCCAAAGAATTTGATTTTCGGAAAATATGTTCGGGATATACTTTACACATTCCGAAATCCTGAAATCAATTTGGGACAGAAAAGTTGTTTGCAAATTCGGAAATCTATTTTTGTTCGGCATATCAAGTTTGAAGTGATAAATGAAACTTAATTCGTTTGATATTTTTAAATAAACCATTAACTTATCCTCCGTCATTTTATGTTAAATTTTATGTTACATTTCACGAAGTTGTTGTGTAGAAAATCAGTCACTATTTTAATTTGATAATACAATGATAATACCTTTTTTTTTAGAATCCAAATATATTTTCTTTAGGACTTACGCACTTTATTTATTTCTCGCAGATTTGATAAACGCAAAGTATTTTCGTATTTCTTGGCGACTTTGCGTCTTGGCGAGAGACAAAAAGTATTCTTGCGTAAGTCCTATTCTTATAAGATATGTAGATGATTGCCGCAGATTATTTTTTGTATATTTGCGACCATGTACATAGAATATTCACACACATACAATGCTAAACTTTTTAAAATTATTTCAATACCGATCAACAATGTATGGAATATTTGTTTAATATAAGTGGGCAAGAGTGGGTTCAGTATCCTAAATGTGAATGTAATTCTTATCTGAAAACTAGTAATGGCTTTTTATATAAGTGCAAAAGTTGTCTGTCCAACATCTCATTGTTTGCAGTATCAATATTTCAGGACACAAAGAAAATAGATAGACCAGAATAATGTACTTCACCTAATATTGTGCAAGTCGCACTTTTGTAGGGATTAATGAAGTAAATTCACTAATTGACTGAATATGCGATAGATAAAGAAATAATATATGGCAGACAAATTTGATGACATAAAGAAATTTTTTGAAAGTATTCCGGATAAGTACGACATTTTGGAAGAAGGGATAGACATTAAAATACAAAAGGAATATATCAAGCATTCACACACTTTTGACTGTGGTGAATTGACAGAAAAAGAAACACTCGGGTTAAGTAATATTTTGTTTGACAAAGACGAACCAGCAGATAAAAAGAAAAAAGTATTAAGCTTATTAGCGCATCTGGGAACTATTTTAGCATTCAGACAAATTGAGAAATGCTATAAGTATCTTGACAAAGACCTGAAACAATGGGCCACCATGGCATTACAAGAATGTAAAATATTCCTTGAAAATAATTTGCTTGACGAAAACAAAGGATTGATTTTGAGTGGACTTGGTGGGCTTGACAACAAATTGAGATATTATTTTCTTGTTTTATCATCAACAAACAAACCATTTACAAAAACACAAAAAGATATAATAAGAGACGAATTTCCTATTGTATGCAAAGAATTAAACTCTATCATAGAGACAATTGATTTTTCTGATACTTATGTAGGATTGACAGCTTTAGTATCTATAGACGTAGCAATAGGAACGGTAATAGAAACAGGAATAAAAAAATGTAATGAATTGGGTAATTTTGTGTTTGAGCATTACTATGTAACAAATCAGAATATCCCGGACAAATCAGAAATTAATGACATTATTAAAATTGTAAAAGGATAATAAATAGCCAGCGCATAACAGGCATTTGCTTCGGGGTGATGTAGCGTAGTTTGAAATTTAAAAAATATTTTGCTATCTAAAATAATAACTATTCAAAAATGAAAAACCGAAGTTTAGTTTCTATCAATGATTTTACAAAAGAAGAACAATTACGTATTCTTAAAATTGCTGCTGAATTTGAAAAAAATCCAACGCAAAAAATTTTAGAAAATTATGTTGTTGCTACTTTGTTTTTTGAACCCTCTACAAGAACGCGATTAAGTTTTGAAACAGCAGTTAATCGTTTAGGTGGAAAAGTGATTGGCTTTTCTGACCCTTCTTCGTCTAGTGTAAAAAAAGGCGAATCACTTAAGGATACTATTAAAACAGTGAGCAACTATTCTGACCTTATCATTATGCGCCATCCAAAAGAAGGCAGTGCTCGTTTTGCAAGTGAAGTTGCAAGTGTTCCAATAATCAATGCTGGCGACGGTGCTAATCAACATCCTACACAAACACTTTTGGACTTATATACTATCAAACAAACGCAAAATAAACTTGACAATTTGAATATAACATTTGTAGGAGACCTGAAATACGGAAGAACTGTTCATTCATTAGTGATATCGTTATCTAATTTTAATTGTACTTATCATTTTGTTTCTCCCACTGAACTGAAACTTCCGAGTGCAGTTAAAATACATATCAAAGAAAAAAACTTAAATTATTATCAATATACCAATTTAGAAGATGTGATTAACAAAACTGATATACTATACATGACACGAATTCAGAGAGAGAGATTCTCTGACCCAATGGAATATGAAAAAATTAAAAATTCATATATACTAACAAACGAAATGCTGATAAACACAAAAGAAAATTTGAAAATATTACATCCTTTTCCACGAGTAAACGAAATCAGCGAAGACGTTGATGATAATTCAAAAGCATATTATTTTGAACAATCGCTTAACGGCGTTTATGTCCGACAAGCATTAATAACATCAATATTAGGAGTAAAATTATGATAAAAGAATTAAAGGTATCAGCAATAGAAAATGGAACAGTGATAGATCACATTCCATCAAAGAATGTTTTTTTGGTTATCAAAATTCTCAACCTTGAATCGTCAGAAGATATGATTCTTTTTGGAACTAATCTTGAAAGCAAAAAATACAAAACTAAAGGTATTATCAAAGTCAGTAATAAGTTTTTTATCAAAGAGGAAATAAACAAAATTGCTCTTGTAGCACCAGATGCAACTTTGATTGAGATTAAAAATTTTCATGTAACAACCAAAAAAGTTGTCCATATACCCGATGAAGTCATCGCAATAGTTAAATGCTTCAATCCAAATTGTATTACTAATCACGAAAATATTATTACACGGTTCAAAGTGATATCAAAAAACGAAATAAAACTACAATGTCATTATTGCGAAAAAATTACTGATAAAAAAAATATGATTATTAAATAATTTTATGTCAAAATTAGCTGTAGTAGCACTTGGTGGTAATGCTCTTTTACTCGCAGGACAAAAAGGTACTATTGATGAACAAGAAACGAATGTTCATAATACTTGCTTGAATATTCTTGAACTTATTAAACAGGACTATAATTTAGTTATTACACATGGTAATGGTCCACAGGTAGGTAATATTCTTTTGCAGAATATTGCTGGTGCTAAAATGTTTGATGTGCCTGAAATGCCTCTTGATATTTGTGGTGCCTATTCACAAGGACTTATCGGATATATGATTGAACAACAATTACGTAATGTTCTTGAAAAATGTAATATGGATCGCGATGTGATTACTATTGTAACACAAGTGTTAGTTGACAAGAACGATACTGCTTTTTCAAATCCGACAAAGCCGATAGGTCCGTATTATACAAAAGCGGATATAGATAAAATGACAGCAGAGACGAGAGCCGTTTTCAAAGAAGATGCCAAAGGAAGAGGATGGCGTAAGGTAGTTGCTTCTCCGAAACCGTTATTAGTAGGCAATAGAAACACTATTGAAAAAATAGCACGTGGCGGACAAATAGTTGTTGCTGTCGGTGGTGGCGGTATTCCTGTATTCTATGTTGAACATAATAAATTGCAAGGTATAGATGCCGTTATTGATAAAGACCTTGCTTCTGCTTTATTGGCTTCGCAAATTCACGCTGACGAATTTTATATCTTGACCGATATTGCCAAAGTGTGCATCAACTTTAATAAGATAGATGAAAAAAAATTAGACATTCTTACTTTGCGTGAAGCAAAAAAATATTTAGAAGAAGGACAATTTGCAGAAGGAAGTATGGCTCCTAAAATCAGAGCAGCCATTCTGTTTACAGAAAATAGCGGAAGAGAAACTATTATCGCAGAAGCATCACAATTATCAAAGCCCAATTGTGGCACTAAAATAGTTAAAGAATAAAAAATAGGATAAAATAATTTTAATGCACTGAAATATTATTTTTACTTTTTCAAAAAATTATGGCAGTTTTGGTACAGACACAAATTATAAATCCAAATAAATTACCTTTTCTGCAAGCACAGGTATTACAACAAATTTATTTATCTCTCGTTGAAAAAAAGGAAACATCACTTCAAGATTTATCCGAACTAACTGACTATCCTAAAAAAAGCAAAATACTTGCGGATGCAATAAAAATACTTATTGATAAAGGTTTTATTGAAGGTGATTTATTAAATGGCTTTTCAATTCCCGAAAATTGTTTTGAATTATTTTCAAAGATCGTAAAAAGAAACGATTATAAACGAAAAGAATATTCTGAAAAAATAATAAAATTTACAGAATCAAAAGACGACATACCTTCTACTCTTTTTGAATTTGAACAAACCACTACCATCAGCGACCTTAATAAATTTGGTGTCATTCATAAGTGGTATGACTATTTGGAAGATTTTCCATATTCACTTATTGAAGAAAAAATTATTGAATACAAATTAAAACCCGAATCGTTAATCGTTGAGCCATTTGCCGGAAGTGGAACAACATTAATTTCTGCAAACTTATTCAAGTGTAATGCAGTTGGGTTTGACGCTAATCCTTTAATGACTTTTATTTCGGAAGTAAAAACAACTTGGGATATTGATTTAATATTATTTAAAAAGGAAATATTAAATATCAGTAAAAGGTTCGTAAAGGAAATTCACGACTTTGATAAATTACCACTTGATTTAGGTTTCATTAATGTAATGCCTAAAAAAGAAATTAATCAATGGCTAAGTCCCGCCTTACAGAAAGAAGTTATTTTACTAAAAAATCTAATAGATGAAATAAAAAATAAAAAAATAAAAAATCTACTTTTAATAGCATTATCAAAGTCATGTTTTGATGCTTCTTATGTTTCGTTATGCCCTGGAACAACTTTTTATCCATTTAGAGAAAAAGAGGATTTCTGGGATTTGTTTACTAAAAAAGTAATTCAAATTTATAATGATTTAAAAGCAGTTCAGAAACATAATCATTATGGAAAATCTGAATTAATTACTGACACTTGTCTTAACGCAAAAAAATATTTAAAGCCAAAATCCATTGATTTTATTGTTACATCACCACCTTACCCCAATGACTTAGAATATACAAGACAAACACGGTTAGAATTATATCTTCTCGATTTTGTTAAGAGTATGGATGATGTGCAAAAAATCAAACGAAAGATGGTTAAAGGAAGTACAAAATTAATATTCAAAGAAAGCGACTCGGAAAAATATGCTATGAAATTTGGTGATGTTGAAATTGTTAGTAACAAAATTTACGAACAAACAAAAGATAAAAACTGGGGATTTGATTATCCAAGAATGGTTAGAGAATATTTTGGAGACATGTATTTGTGTATGCAGGAATTCTATGGACTAATGAAAAAAGATGCAAATTTCCTTCAGGTTGTTGGCGACCAGACAATCAAAGGAGTATATATACCCGTTTGCGACATCTTAATTAAAATGGCTCAAGAAATCGGATATCGAAATTGCAGGAAAGAATTATTCAGGATGAGAAGAAGCACAGGGCATAATATTTTATTACCGGAAGAAATAGTTATTATTCAAAAATAAATCATGAATCCAAACGAAATATTTTTATTTCCTGTTGAAAATAAATCAGCCGAAGCAAAAAAAGCAATTAAAAATTGTTATTGCAAATTTTTGGAAGCAAAATGCGACAAGCAAAGCAGAACAATAAATTATCCGATGGGTGTCTGTTCTGTAAATCATAGTAAAACAAAACCCATTATCTGTCCTCATAGGTTTTTAGAAAACAATATTGTATTTCAAGACGCGTCTAAAGCGGTATTTGGTACAACCAATAATGTACTTCTCTTTTCAGAGGTTCATTTATCAAATGTTGGCAGTTTCGATTTTGTATTAGTAAAACATAAACCTATAAGCAATAAAATTGATGATTTTTGTATTGTAGAATTTCAATCGGATTCAACTACTGGTACAAGTGAATTGGTAAGGGCTTTAAAAGACTTTATGAAGGGGGTAGATGTTTTGGAAAACAAGTACAAATTTGGAATGAATACTTACAATACTATTAAACTTTCTTACATCCAAATGCTAATAAAAGGACAAGTAATGGAAAAATGGAATAAGAATATTATATGGGTAATGCAAAAATTTGTTTATGATAATATGGTAAAACGTTTTAAATTAATTAATTTGGACTACAAAAATCAATGCTATACAAAATATTTTATTTATGATTTAAAGCCAGGCAAGGGAATATACAATCTTCAATTAGTTGACAAAACTTCAACAACAATGAGCAATTTATTAAGAGCATTTACTCATCAACCGACTCCAAGTTTAGATGAATTTGTGTCTGTGCTTGAAAATAAAATCAAACTGAAATTAGGATTGTTTATTGAATAAGAACGTAGCAAAATAATTTTAATGTGTAAGGTATTATTTTTATTTTTGCCAAAAAATATCAATGTAAATTTAAAGTTATTGTATTATAAAATACTGTTTAAAAAATTTCACTTTTTATTTTCCATCATATCAAAATCAAATTAACTAACAAAAAAATAACCATTATGACAATCAATCTTATCAATCGCAATTTCTTAAAACTGCTGGATTTTACTCCGCGAGAAATTAAATTTTTGCTTGACTTTTCATCTGATTTGAAAAAAGCAAAATATGCAAAAACCGAACAACAACAACTAAAAGGAAAAAATATTGTTTTGTTGTTTGAGAAAGATTCTACGCGTACGCGTTGTGCATTTGAAGTAGCAGCATTAGATCAAGGCGCACATGTTACTTACATCGGTCCATCGGGTTCACAGATAGGAAAAAAAGAATCAATGAAAGATACTGCCCGTGTGCTCGGCAGAATGTATGACGGTATTGAATATCGTGGCTATGGACAACATATCGTAGAAGAACTCGGTAAATATGCAGGTGTTCCCGTGTGGAATGGCTTGACAACAGAATTCCATCCTACTCAAATTCTTGCCGATTTACTTACTATGATGGAACATTGCGATAAACCATTGCATCAAATATCTTTTTGCTTTTGTGGTGATGCACGTAACAATGTCGGCAACTCGTTGATGGTAGGCGCTGCTAAAATGGGAATGGATTTCAGAGCAGCAGCACCAAAGAGCTGTCAGCCCTCCGAAGAATTAGTGAAACAATGTGTAACTATTGCCAAAGAGACAGGAGCAAAAATTACTATTACCGATGATGTAAAGAAAGCAGTCGCTGGTGTGGATTTCATTTATACAGACGTATGGGTATCAATGGGAGAACCCGATGCTGTGTGGGGAGAAAGAATCAAACTGCTGAAGCCATATCAAGTAAATAAAGAATTGATGGCTTTAACAGGAAATTCAAAAACAAAATTTTTACATTGTCTGCCCGCATTTCACAATAGAGAAACAAGTGTAGGTGAAGATATTTTTAAAAAATTCGGCTTAGAAAATATGGAAGTTACTGAAGATGTTTTTGAATCATCAGCATCAATTGTTTTTGATGAAGCCGAAAATCGCGTACATACTATTAAAGCAGTAATGGTAGCCACACTCGTGGGAATATATGAAAGGTCAGAAATCCTGAATTTGTAGGGATGCAAGTTGTTCTTCAATCGTTTTGATTTTTGTTTCTGCATCTGATAGTTTCTTTTTTTCAATCTCAATCACTTCTTGTTTTGCATTCTGAATGAAACGTTCATTGGTAAGTTTTTTTTGAACAGAAGCAAAGAACTCTTTAGTGTAATAAAGTTCCTTGGATAATTTTTCTTTTTCAAAATTCAAATCCATATTTTTTGGAAGAGGAATAAAAAATTCAACATTGTTTACAATAAATGATGTGGCATTCTCAACTTTATTATTTGTATAATGAATCGTATTTATGTTGCAAAGTTTTTTTATGAGTGGTTCCAAATTTTTGTTGATAGGATTGTCTTCTATTCTGATATAAAGTTCAAGTGATTTTTTTGGAGAAATATTTTTTTCATTCCGAATGGAGCGGACCGCTGTAACTGTTTCCATAAAGAAAGAAAAGCGAGTCAGAATATTTTCATTTACAAATTCTTTCTTCGGCCATTCTGCAACGATGATGCAATCATTTTCTTTTCTCTCTTTGATAAGATGCCATAATTCTTCGGTGATGAATGGCATGAAAGGATGAAGTATCTTCAAAAGTTTTTCAAAAAAGTTTATTGTCGCGTCAAAGGTTTTTTTGTCAATGGAATTTAATTTACCATCAACAAATTCAGGTTTTATTATTTCCAAATACCATGCGCAGAAATCATCCCATACTAATTTGTAAGTAGCCATCAGTGCTTCTGAAATTCTGTACTTGGAATATAAGTCGTTGATGTTTTCTAATTCCATATTCAATTTCGCATTGAACCACTCAACAGCAATTTCACACTCTTTACTTTGTGGAGAAGTAGAAATAGAGTGCCATCCTTTCACTAACCTAAACGCGTTCCATATCTTATTAGAAAAATTTCTTCCCTGTTCGCAATACATTTCATCAAAAAGCAAATCGTTTCCTGCGGGAGAGCACAACAACATTCCCACCCGCACACCATCGGCTCCGTATTTTTCAATCAGTTCTATAGGTTCAGGAGAGTTTCCCAATGATTTTGACATTTTTCTTCTTTGCTTATCGCGCACAATTCCTGTAAGGTAAATATTACTAAAAGGTTTTTTTCCTCTGTATTCATATCCCGCAATAATCATCCGTGCTATCCAAAAAAATAAAATCTCAGGAGCAGTTATTAAATCATTTGTCGGGTAATAATATTTTATGTCGGCATTATTCGGATTTTTAAATCCATCAAAAACTGAAATAGGCCAGAGCCAGGAAGAAAACCATGTGTCCAATACATCTTCATCTTGTTTTATTTCTTCACTTTTGAAATTTGAATTTTGAAATTTGAATTTTGAAATTGCTTCTTCTTTTGTTTTTGCAACTACAAAATTTCCATTGCTATCATACCACGCAGGAATTCTTTGTCCCCACCACAATTGCCGCGAGATGCACCAGTCGTGCACATTTTCCATCCAGTGTTTGTAAGTGTTAATGAATTTTTCGGGAATAAGTTTTATGTCTCCATTCAGTACATTTTCTAAAGCGGGTTTAGAAAGTTTTTCCATCATCAGATACCATTGCAGAGAAAGTCGCGGCTCAATTGCGGCACCGGTACGTTCTGAAAACGCAACCTTGTTAATAATTTCTTCGGTTTTTACAAGATGTTCTTTTTCTTTTAACTCCTTTATGATTTTTTTTCGCACTACAAATCTATCTTCTCCAATATAAATTTGCGCTGCATTACTCATCGTGCCATTTGGATTCAGTATATCAATTGTTTCAAGTTTATGTTTCACTCCAATTTTGTAATCGTTGAAATCATGAGCGGGAGTGATTTTCAATGCGCCAGTTCCAAATTCACGGTCAACATATTCATCAAAAATTATTGGAATGATTCTATTAATCAATGGAACAATAACTTTTTTTCCTTTCATAAGTTTGTATCTCTCATCTTCCGGATGAACACAAACAGCAGTATCGCCCAAAATTGTTTCAGGGCGGGTTGTGGCTATTACAATAAAGTTTTTGGTTTTTGATTCTTGATTTTCATCAGCAATAAAATATTTTATATAATAAAGTTTTGAGTGAAGTTCTTTGTAATAAACTTCTTCATCGGAAATGGCAGTGAGAGCAACGGGATCCCAATTTACCATTCTGTGTCCGCGATAAATATAGTTCTTGTTATACAAATCAATAAAGACATCAATCACTGCTTCGCTCAGGGAATCTTCCATCGTAAAGCGTGTGCGATCCCAATCACATGAGCATCCTAATTTTTTTAATTGTTCAAGGATAATTCCTCCATATTTCTTTTTCCATTCAAAAGCATGTTTCAAAAATTCTTCACGGGAGATATCAGATTTTTTTATTTTCTTTTCGTGAAGCATTGCAACCACTTTTGCTTCGGTGGCAATGGATGCGTGGTCAGTTCCCGGAACCCAGCATGCGTTTTTGCCTGACATTCTTGCTCTGCGAATCAAAATATCTTGTATAGTATTATTCAGCACATGTCCCATGTGAAGCACACCGGTAATATTTGGCGGAGGAATGACGATTGTGTATGGCTCACGATTATCCGGAACCGAATGGAAATATTTTTTCTCCATCCATAAAGAATACCATTTTGATTCTATTTCGCGGGGATTATATGTTTTAGAAATTTCTGACACTACTTTTATTAATTATTTTTAGCGATAGTTTTTATTAAAAACATTAAAAATAGAGAAAAGATTCAAATGGCTGTAAGGGACATATCCAAATTTTTTACGCTGTGAGTAAGAGCACCAACAGAAATATAATCTGCACCGCACGCAGCATATTTACGAATGTTTTTTTCGTTGATGCCTCCCGAAATTTCTACCTCAAATTTTTTGCCGATGAGTTGAATGGCTTTTTTTATTTCAGAGATAGCAAAATTATCTAACATAATTCTGTCTATTTTTCCTATGGAAATAATTTCATTCACTTCTCTGATATTTCTTGCTTCTATTTCAACTTTCAAATTAAGTTTTTTCTTTTTTAAATATTCATTCGCCGATTCAATTGCTTGTGAAATTCCTCCCGCAAAATCAATATGATTATTTTTAATGAGAATCATATCATACAACCCGAAACGGTGATTATATCCTCCGCCAATTTTTACTGCCCATTTTTCTAATGCACGTATGCCGGGAGTTGTTTTTCGCGTGTCAATCACTTTTACTGGGTATGGCTTACAGAGATTTACGAATTTGTTTGTCATTGTAGCAATTCCACTCATACGTTGCATACAATTTAAAACAACTCTTTCTGCTGCAAGAATGGAGCGAATATTTCCTGCTATAGTAAATGCGATGTCGCCTTTTTTTATTCGTGAACCATCATTTTTGTAAATCGTTATCTTTAAATTTTTATCAACAGTCATAAAAATTTTCCTAGCAAATTCTATTCCTGCAAGAATTCCATCTTCTTTAATAATCAGAGATGCTTTATTTTTTTTGTCGGGAGAAATAATGGATATGGAAGTATGATCACCAATACCAATATCTTCTTTCAGTGCATAGTAAATGAACTTATCAATATCAAAATTTTTGTGGGGAAGAGAAAAAAAAGATATTTTATTCATCTTGTAATTCAAAACGTAATTGCTGGATTAAAAATTTAGTTTCTTCCTTTTTGAATAGAAAATATGTTCTGAATTTTTTACCTGTGGTTGTTTCGTAAGTACCGATGGCAAATTGATCGCCATTTTTGGAAGTTCCTTTATGAACTATAGTAAATGATTTAATCGGATTTTTTGAAAAAAAATCTTTAAGAATCAGTTCGGCTTGCGATTTGCTGAAAACATCTTCTTTATCGGGAATTTTTAAGTCAATGCTCGCGGTAAAAAATTTAGCCACTTCTTTTGCGTTACCGGTTTTTACAGCCACTGCTACATCATTAATGGTATTATCTGATGGAGTGATTAGAGTGAAAGACAGAAATATGATAATTAGAAGTTGCATAATTTTTTTTTCTTTAGTTATTACAATTATCAAGCCAAAATCAATAATAACTTTACCATAAACAAAAGTATACTTTTTTTGTTTCTGTAAAATAAATTCTATAAAACAACATGAACATTACACTTATCTGTACAGGGAAAACTTCTGAGAAATATGTTTCAGAAGGAATGAAAATTTACATAGAGAGATTAAATCATTATTGCAGATTTAATTTGATTGAGATTGAAGCAGGAAAAGGCGATGAACATCAAATCAGGAAAAAAGAATCAGAAAATATTTTGAATAGAGTAGGGGAGAGCGACTTTTTGATTTTATTAGATGAGAAAGGAAAAGAATTTACTTCTGCCGGGTTTGCTGAGTTGATTCACCATCATCAGAATATTTCTACCAGACATTTAATATTTATTACTGGTGGAGCGTATGGTTTTTCTAATGATGTTTACAAAAAAGCAAATCAAAAATTATCATTATCACAAATGACTTTTCCCCACCAATTAGTGCGGATAATTTTTCTTGAACAACTTTATAGGGCAATGACGATTTTGCAAGGGAAAAAATATCACCATTAAGAAAAGTGGCAGTATGCAGTACCTTTTTCTAATTGCCTACTTCACTGTTTACAGATTGTTGTTTAATTGCCATTTCCATGCGCTTTCCATCATTTTTTCAATATTGTATTTTGTTTTCCATCCGAGAAGTTTGCCGGCTTTTGTACAGTCGGAATAAATTGCTTCCACATCTCCTTCTCTGCGCTTACCAATTTTATAATTAAGTTTTACTTCGCTGATTTTTTCAAACGCCTTTATTGCTTCCAATACAGAAACTCCTTGTCCTGTTCCGAGATTGAAAATTTCATAATTGAATTTATTTTTTTCTTCTATCAAATATTTCAGAGCAAGAAGATGTGCTGATGCTATATCAGAAACATGAACATAGTCGCGAATACAAGTGCCGTCACGTGTTTTGTAATTGTTTCCATGAACAATAAAACATTTTGCTTTGCCGATAGCTGTTTCGGTGATAGCAGGTACAAGATTGTCGCATTTTTTTTTAGGATGTTCGCCAATTATTCCTGATGTATGTGCGCCAACCGGATTAAAATATCTTAATGCAATGGAATTGATATCCGGATTTTTTTTTGAAAACTCTTCAATCATTTTTTCTCCTTCTTGTTTGGTTGCTCCATAAGGAGATTGTGCTTTTTGTAAGGGACTGTTTTCATCTACCGGAAGTTTGTCAATATTTCCATACACAGAACAGGAAGAAGAAAAAATAAAATTCCGAATATTAAATTCTGCAAGGCAAGAAAGAATATTCTGTAAAGAATCTATGTTATTTGAAAAATATAATTCCGGATTTTCTATAGATTCAGGAACAGATTTTAACGCTGCAAAATGAATCACTCCGATAATATCCGGATTTTCCAAAAACATTTTTTTTATTTTCAAAGAATCACAAAGGTCAAAAGAATAATTTTTTATTTTTTTATCTGTGATTTTTTTTATCCTTTCAAATGTTACAGGAAAAGAGTTGAGATAGTTATCGGCAGAGATAACATTCCAATTAGTTTTTTCAATTAGTTCAATGATTGTATGCGAACCAATATACCCTGCACCGCCTGTTGTAAGAATTTTCATAAATTATTTATTGAGCATTTGTTTTACTTGTGGATATTGCATCATTGCAACTGAATTCATCGGCACATCGGGTTGAAGATGAATTGAATCGTTGAAAAGATTGTTAAAAATAAATGAAAAAGAATTAACGGGAGTAATTGTATTGTAAAGTTTATTTTTCCAAAAAAATGGAATATAATAAGCGTTCAAAATAAAACTTCTGGCATTGTAAACATTTACCGGATTGTCGTTCTTCATCCAGGGACCATGATCTGATTGAAGAATGATGATTGGTTTTCTTTTGCTTTTATGTATTATTTCCACAATGAATTTTTCTATTCTGAAATTGATATATTTTAATTGAGCAAGATAATCTTCTTTAGATTCCCACCACGTGTTAATGATTTTTGTGCTTGATTTAAATTTACCGTTTTCTTTAAAAATATAAGGAGGATGCGGAGAAACAATATGAATGAAAATAAATTTTGGTCCCGTAGTTTCAAACACTTTTTCTATCACCGATAATTGTTCTTTAATGGTTTTGTAGTGAATATATCCCAGCAAATCATCTAACCGAAATATTGTATACCGAAGCAGTGTTCTTTCAAACTCATTGAAAGTTTCCAGTGAAATTTGCACATCAGCCAAGAGATTTTCTTGTGTTACTGCGTAACCAGAGTTCACTTGAACAATTTTATATCCATTTTGTTTCAGATAGTCGCAAACTTTATTTTGTTTTATTGAAACAGATGTAGTATCATCCAGATATGAAAAATTCAACGAACTGTTTAATGATCTGTACGTGTCAAGATAGTTTGCGCGACTTGAAGAAGAAATATAAAATTCGTTTTTTGCAAGAAAGTTTGTTAGAGAATTTTTTTTGTAGGAATAAAACTCAGATAGAATAGAATCATTAGCATAGCCATCAAGAATAATGTAATAAATATCCGGAAATGTGTCATTGACAAATAGATTATGATTGATTGTTGATGGATGATGTTTGGTAAGTGATGCATCCTCTTTTAGATTTTTTTTATTTATCAGATGAATAGATAAATTAAAAATATTTATCAGCATCAGAATCAGAACAAAAATATTTAGCGAGTAAGTGAGTGATTTAAAAGTTCTTTTTGTTTTGAATAGAAAATAAAACAAAAGCAAAATAAATATTGAAAAGCATATTACAAGATAACGATGTATGTGTCCTAACGGAAATAAACCTTTATAGTATAATTTTTCTGTAAGTTCATATATGAGTCCGTAGCAAAAAATTATCAGTATGAATACAGTGGTTGTTACTCCGGCTTTGTGAGAATCCTTTTTGAGTAAAAAGAAAAAGAGAATAAAAAAAAGAATAGGAATGAATAATGAAACAATCAAACTTCTGTAAGTAGAATCAAATGAAACAATGTTTGAATTATGGACAAAGAGAAAAAAAATTAGTGCGGGACATAATAAGAATGAATGAATCGGAATTTGTTTGATTAGTTTTATCATAAGAATTTTCTTTTCATCAGACATAATATCCTTTCGGAATCAGGTAGTTTGTTTTGTTCAATAATATCAAACCATTTGGAAAAAATGGAAAGAAAAAAATCAAATTTGTAATCAGTAAAAATATCTTTTCTATTCATTAGCATTTCCTGCACTTGAGTATCTTCCTTTGGAATAAATTCAACAATCAGCCATTCTGCCCATTCATAAAAAAGATGAGCGATTTTCTGCAATGGAATATTATGAGTAATTCTCAAGTGATGAATAAGAGCAAGTGCCATTATTAAATCGGGTTTACCTCGCTGTATCAATGTTTTTCTTTCTTCGTTTGCCCAGCCGATTGGTGGTGTTGGATTTGTAATATCAATTACGAGAGGGAGAATATTTTTTATTTCGTCTTTATTTAATTGATGGTATAATCGTTCAATACATATTTCATCGGAATCCAAAGCAAGCAGATATTCGCAAAACTTACTTGCCAGAATTGAATATTCCCCTGTATTGCATCCAATGTCCCATATAGTTTTTGCTTTTATATCGTTAAGCCATTGGGAAATTATTTTTGATTTTTCTTTCGTAGCGGATTGACTATATAAATTTTCTGAATGATAGTTTTTCCATATACTATTGTCTTTTGGTAATTTCAAATCACTGATAGTTTCTTTCAGATGTTCAAGCATTGCAAAAAGTTTTTTCTTTGAAAGATGAAATTTTTTTCCTTTCCCGTTTGATTTTTTCTTTTGATATGCGTTTTGAATTTTTGCATGAAAGTGAATATGTAATGCTATTCCGCTGTTGAAAATAGTTTTTCCGGGAAGAAGAGAAGAAGTCAGTGCAAGAGGAATGCCGTCAATATGTATTTGTAAAAGTTTTGATAAAGAAAGATTTTTATAGCACATTAGAGCAAGTGGTGAAAGAAAATGCTGACAGAACTGACGATAAGCAATCCAAGGAGTTCCTTCTTCATATTTCTCAAATGATAATGTGTCAATAAAGATTGGTTTATTACCGATGAACTGAATGTTGTAAGCCGAAGCGTCTTTGAGTATCATTCCATATTCCAACGATTCATGCATAATGGAAAGTGTGAGTAATGCTGCTGACTTTAATTGACCGAAACACCATTCGTAAGGATAAGATATAAAGGAGATTTTTTCCGGCTTAATAATTTTATAAGATGAATATTCTGAAGGAAGAAAATTTAAACACTCATCGTGATTGATTAGAATATTTTTTGAAGAAAGTGATTTGTAAAGTCCTGATTTTGTTAAAGCAGAAAAGGTTTCAAAATACGATGGAGCAACTGCACGATAAAGAATATTGTCATGGGAAAAAACAAATCCGGAAGGATCGCGAAAGGAACTTGTCTCCAAAGTAATGTGAGAAATATTTTTTTCTTGTTCTGACATCAAGATTTTTTTTTCTCCTTCTTGGAATGTGGGAAAAAAATTCGGAAACCATTTTTTATAAAAACCCAACTCGCCACTATGCCTGCCAGAATAACCTGAACAGCCAAACTGCCAGTGCCTGGATCAATATAGAGTAAAAATGATTGAATAAAATGTGGTGACATAGATTGTGAGTGTAAAGATAAATGTTTTTTTGTTGTTCGTATTATTAGTTTATATACCCCACAGCGTAAAAATCAAAAACGACTTATGAAAGAAAATAATCATTTTTACATTTCCGCCTATGATGGATAGATTAAAAAAAATGAAAAAAAAATTTTATTGCGATTTGTAAATAAAATTTTACTTTTGTTTAATTAAACTAAAACAAATACCCAAAATTTTAACCTTTAATCTTTATATTAATTATGTACACTTACACAGGTATTCTAAAAGTAAAAACCTCGGAACATCAAGTTTCTGATAGGTTCAAAAAAAGAGAGTTTGTTCTTACCGACAATGCTCCTTCTTATCCACAAACAATTCTTTTTCAACTCACACAAGACAGATGTGGATTAGTTGAATTAGTAAATGTAAACGAAGAAATCACTGTTCACTTTGAAGTGAGAGGAAGGGAATGGCGGAATCCGGCGGGAGAAATAAAATTTTTTAATTCGTTGGAAGTTTTCAAAATAGAGCGTGCAAATAGTAATACTAATTCCCAAAGTACAAATGTCAGTTCGGAAAGTGCGACAGAATCAACTATGCACAGCGAACAGCCTGGAACCAGCGATGAAACTC
The DNA here is from genome assembly GCA_043804035.1 of Bacteroidota bacterium. Taxonomy (GTDB): domain Bacteria; phylum Bacteroidota; class Bacteroidia; order Palsa-948; family Palsa-948; genus JAZDJJ01. The sequence continues at coordinate 13,538 of JAZDJJ010000115.1, read as the reverse complement.
TGGTGCCAACACCAGATGAGAATTTACCGTTCTAAATAACATAATTACAAAATGAAACAATCATGATTTAGCAAACACAAAGGCGAGGAGGATGAAAAAATTATCTCGCCAAGACGCAAAGTCGCAAAAAAATTATGACAGAAAATGAAATAGCGAAAATAATTGTTAATGTAGCGTATCAAATTCATTATAAAACTTTGCGTCTCTGCGTCTTTGCGAGAAAGGACAACTTGAGTAATTATAAACTGAACCTAAAATAATTTTCAAATGAAAAAAATCATATTGATTTATTTTTTTTCGTTGTACATTGTACATTCGTATGCTCAAATGCAAGATTCTGTAATCAATTTAAAAAACGGAATCACTAAATTCAACGAGGGAAATTTTGAGGTAGCCAAAATGGAATTTAACAAAGCCGTTGAACTGAATCCCAAAAATGATAATGCGTTCTTCTATCTCGGCGAAGTATGTTTCATTCTGAATGAAACCAAAAAAGCAATGGAGAATTACAACAAATCAATTGAGATAAATTCCCAAAACCCAAGGGCATACAAAGGAAGAGGAAAACTTAAAGCAAAGTTTGATGATTACAATGGCTCTGTAAATGATTTTACGAAAGCTATTGAATTGGACAGAACTTTTGCCGATGCTTATTTTAATCGCGGACTTTCTTATCTTATTTTGAAAGATTATAAAAATGCTATTGCCGATTTCTCAATGGCGATAGAAATAAATCCAAAAGATTACCAATCCTATTCACAGCGAGGCACAGCAAAATTTCAGGCAGGCAATAAAAAAGATGCTTGTAGAGATTGGAGCAAAGCAGGGGAACTTGGCTATTTCAAAATTTATGATGTGATAAAGAAAAATTGTAATTAAAGAAGTAAAAACAACTCATATTTTAGAAAAGAAACCTGCGCTGGCTGAATAACATAAAATTGATAATTATACATATTTTCGGCATTTCGGCAAGCTCAATGTCCGAAGATCAAATAACAAAACGGAATAAAAATCAAAAAGGATTTATGTTATACTGAGCTTGGTAATTGATCTTTGCCGAAATTTGCCGAAGTATAGAATAAATATACAATGAACAAACACATTATTTTTTTAATTAATTTTCTTTTTGTTGCATCTTTTTCATTCTCACAGAATACTGCATCATCTCTTTTAAAATCAGCCAAAGAAAAAGAAACCGCAAAAGATTATCAAAGTGCGATAGAACTTTGCACCAAAGCCATTGAACAGAAAGCCGACTTTGACAGTGCATTTTGTATTCGTGGTATTGCTTTTCTTAAACTCGGGGAATTAAAAAAATCATTGAGCGATTTGAATTTGGCAATTAAACTTAATCCGAAATACTTTGATGCGTTCCTATCACGAGGCATAGTAAAAGCATCACGGGAAAATTATTTTGATGCAGTGGATGATTTGAGTAAAGCCATTGAACTAAATCCGTCTAATCATAAAGTATATTACAACCGCGCTATTGCCCGTGCTTTTATGTCGGATTACAGCGGTGCGATAGAGGATTTGAACAAATCTATTGAACTGAATCCAAATTACATAGAAGCATATTACAGTCGCGGCTATTGGCAGGATATAAGCGGCAATTATCGCGATGCAATTGATGATTACAATAAAGTCATCTTATTAGATTCAAAAAATTGTGAAGCATACATTGCAACGGCAACAGCAAAATACATATACGGAGAAAAATCCGCCGCTTGTATTGATTTAAAAAAAGCAATTGAGATAGGAAGCATCAAGGCAGAAGAACTGGGTAATATCTTTTGTAAATAAACATCACTTAAAAACTTTAAACTTGAAACAAATTTTAATAACAGGCGGTGCGGGTTTTATCGGTTCGCATGTGGTTAGATTGTTTGTAACAAAATATCCCGATTACAAAATCGTGAACCTTGACAAACTCACTTACGCAGGTAATCTTGCTAATATCAGAGATATAGAAAAAAAATCCAATTACGAATTTGTTAAAGGAGATATTTGTAATACTGAATTAGTACAAAAACTTTTTGAGAAAAATAGATTTGATGGAGTGATTCATCTTGCCGCAGAGTCGCATGTTGATCGCAGCATTTCTAATCCGATGGAATTTGTAAATACAAACGTAACAGGAACTGTAACGCTTTTGAATATTGCAAAACATTTCTGGAAATCCTCTGTTGAAAATATTCCGAAAGAGAAACTTTTTTATTATGTAAGCACCGATGAAGTATATGGCTCACTTGGAAAAAAAGGAAAGTTCAAAGAAACAACTGCCTACGATCCACACAGTCCTTATTCTGCATCCAAAGCAAGTTCCGATCATTTTGTACGTGCCTATCACGACACTTACCAACTGCCTGTTATCATTTCCAATTGTTCCAACAATTACGGCTCTTATCATTTTCCTGAAAAACTAATTCCGCTGGCGATAAATAATATTAAGAACAATAAACCGGGTCCTGTTTATGGAAAAGGACAAAACATACGCGACTGGCTTTTTGTAGAAGACCATGCAAAAGCAATTGATGTAATTTTTCATAGAGGAAAAGTTGGTGAAACCTATAACATTGGCGGAAACAATGAATGGAGAAATATTGATTTAATCAGAATGCTCTGCAAAATAATGGACAAAAAACTTGGTCGTAAAAAAGGAGAATCCGCTAAACTCATCACTTTTGTAAAAGACCGCTCAGGGCACGATTTGCGTTATGCCATCAATTCATCTAAACTTCAAAAAGAATTGGGATGGAAACCATCTCTTCAATTTGAAGAAGGATTAGAAAAAACAGTTGACTGGTATTTGGCAAATGAAGAATGGCTGAAAAATGTAACCAGCGGTGATTATCAGAAATATTATGAAGAGCAGTATGTGAAAAGATAAGTAACTTTTCAATCCCCACAGATAATTGTTTCGTCCTGAAATATACTTACAATATTTTCAGCAAACCCTAAATATAAAATTCGCAAGCCCCCATGTTGAAATGGGTATTGATCTTTGGGATGCGTTCGTTTCGGCAATTTCAACGAACAGATACTTTGGGCATTGATCCTGCCGAAATGCCGAAATAAATAACAAACAAAATGTGTTTTAGCTTCAGTTGCTAACAATTTTTTCATTATTATTTTTCTGAAACCACAACAGATAAATGATAGGTAGTATTCCTGCTGTATTAAAAATACCGATGCAGATAAACCAACCCAACTGATTGTTCCGCCCGCATTTCCAAAGTGCAATAAGTTTCCATACTGCATCCCATATTGCAAGAAGAATAATGAGGATAATCAATGTTGTCAGACAAAAAGATCCCAGTAAACATTGTTCCATAATAATTTTAATTTTAGTTAGCTGATAGTAAAACTTTTTGTATAATTTTTTTCCCCATTTCAATGGCTTTTTCGTTATCGGGGATTAATTTATGATGACGTTCCGGTAAAGATTTTTCAAGACCTTTTCGTAAAAATTCAGATGCTACAATGGGTTTCAATTTAAGAAAACCACCAAGCACCATCATATTAAAAACTTTCAGCATATTGTGTTTTGTTGCTTCATCAGTAGCATCGCAGCGATAGACGTTGATATCTTTTCGTTCGGGATGACGTGTGATTCCGTTACTATCATAAATCAGGTAGCCGCCAGGTTTTACTGATTTTTCAAACTTATCCATTGATTGCTGATTGAGAATAATAGCAGTGTCGTAAGTGTTGAGAATAGGCGAACTGATGCGTTCATCACTAATGATAACGGTAACATTTGCTGTGCCCCCACGCATTTCAGGTCCATAAGAAGGCATCCAACTTACTTCTTTATTTTGCATAATTCCTGAATAAGCAAGAATTTTACCCATTGAAAGCACGCCTTGGCCTCCAAATCCGGCAATAATAATTTCTTCAGTCATATTTTTTTAGTTTATTGATTTTTGATTTAATCATTCTTAAATCGTGAAATCTGTAATTATATGTTTTTGATATCGCCAAGTTGATAGAAAGGAAACATATTTTCTTCCATCCATTTGTTTGCTTGAACTGGTGTCATTTTCCATCCCGAAGGACAATTAGAGACAATTTCTACGAATGATGTTCCTTTTTTTAGTGGTTGATTTTCAAATGCTTTTCGTAATGCTTTTTTGCATTTTCTCACTGCGGCAGGTGAATGTACAGATTGGCGAGTAACAAAATATGTACCCGGCAACTGTGCAACAAGTTCAGTTATCTTTAATGGATTGCCCATTATTTCTACATCACGACCATAAGGGCAGGTAGAAGTTTTTGCACCGGGAAGTGTAGTAGGCGCCATTTGTCCGCCAGTCATACCATAGATGCCGTTGTTGATAAAAATAATAGTAATGTTTTCTCCGCGGTTACAAGTATGAATGGTTTCTGCTGTTCCAATAGCAGCAAGATCTCCATCACCTTGATAAGTAAAAACATATCTATCGGGGAATAATCGCTTTATTGCAGTAGCAACAGCTGATGCTCTTCCGTGTGCTGCTTGTTGCCAGTCAATATTCAAGTACTGATAAGCAAAAACCGAACAACCCACAGGAGATATTGCTATCGTTTTTTCCTGAATGTTCAATTCTTCAATAACTTCTGCTACAAGCCGATGAGCAGTACTATGACCACATCCTGGACAATAATGAAATACGCGGTCTGTTAAAATTTTCGACTTTTGATAAATTAAATTTTCGGGTTTTACAATGTCGTTCATATTTATTTACCTCCTATGATTTTATTTTCTAATGCTTCCACTATTTCCAAGGGTGATGGTATAATGCCACCAAATCGCCCATAGTGTTCAACTTTTATTTTTCCATTAACAGCAAGGCGAACATCTTCTATCATTTGTCCTGCGTTCATTTCAACTACTAACATACCTTTTGTTTTTTCAGCAAGTTGAGCGAGTGGCTTTACAGGAAACGGATATAATGTAATTGGACGAAGTAGTCCTACTTTCAAACCCTTTTCTCGGGCAACTAAAATTGATTTTTGACAAATGCGTGAAGCAAGCCCGAAAGCAACAATAATGTAATCAGCATCATCGCACTGAAATTTTTCATACCGAACTTCATTTTCTTTCATCTTACGATATTTAGCTTGGATACGTAGATTAGATTGTTCATGCACTGCAGAGTCAAATTCAAGAGAGGTTAAAAAATTATAGTTTCTGTCGGGTGATTTACCAATAGTTGCCCAAGGTGAAATTTTCCGAATTTCTTCTTCTGTCCAACGGGGCTTTTGTTCGCGAAGAATAACTTTCTCCATCATCTGACCAATGGCACCATCACTGAGTATCATCACAGGATTGCGATACTTAAAAGCAAGTTCAAATCCAAGTTCTACAAAGTCGGCCATTTCTTGTACTGATGCGGGAGCAAGAACAAGCAAATGATAATCGCCATGCCCACCACCTTTGCATGCTTGAAAATAATCGGCTTGTGAGGGCTGAATAGTTCCAAGTCCAGGACCACCACGAACAATATTTGCCAGCAAACACGGTATCTCTGCCCCAGCCATATAAGATAAACCTTCTTGCATTAAACTAATACCGGGACTTGAAGAAGTTGTTATTACTTTTTTGCCACAGCCACCACCACCATATACCATGTTGATTGCAGCCACTTCGCTCTCGGCTTGAAGAACCACCATGCCTGTAGTTTTCCACGGCTCCAACACCATAAGTGTTTCTAATATTTCTGATTGCGGAGTGATAGGATAACCAAAATAACCATCGGCACCAGCACGAATAGTCGCTTCGGCTATCGCCTCGTTTCCTTTCATTAATTTTATTTCTTCCATTATCTTAAATATTTATTTTTATACTGCTACTACTGTTTTTGTTCTGTATACTGCAATAACACCGTCAGGGCATATTACTGCACAACTAGCGCAACCACTACAATCATCATTTATCGGTTCGGCGTAATGATATCCTTTATTATTAATGTTTTTTGATATGCCAATAACACTCGTTGGACAAGCAAGTACACACAATTCGCACCCCTTGCATTTTTCGGTATTAATAACAATTGTTCCTTTTATTTTTGCCATTTTTTGTTTCTCCTTAATTTAATATTTATAGGACTTACGCAGAGTTTTCTTATTCTGCCACAAAGGCACCAGGACACAAAGAAGCACAAAGAAATCCACTATTCTCTTACAAAGCAAAAAAACTTGGTGTCTTTGTGTCTTCGTGGCATAAATGTTAGTTTATAAATGAATGTTTGCGTAAGTCCTGATTTATTAAGTTTGCAATGTTATGTAAAATTATCACACAAAAAAAATGATTTAAATCACTGATGTTACGCAAAACGAGAGTTTTTTTTGAAACTGCCCTTTTTTTTGTGCGCACGAAGGGAATTGAACCCCCACGCCTTTCGGCACCAGATTCTAAGTCTGGCTCGGCTACCAGTTACGACACGTGCGCATGCCTGATTAATAAAATGAGTAGTGTCAAATATAAGTTGACATTGATAAATTATCGCTGTTGTCCGACAAAAGTAGTTAAATTATAGCCGAACTGGTCAAAAAAATAAGACGTGGTTTGCCAGTTGACAATCTATCGTCTTTTTCATTTGAAAATTATTTTAGATTCAGTTTATAATTACCCAAGTTGTTCTTTCTCGCAAAGACGCAGAGACGCAAAGTTTTATAATGAATTTGATACGCTACATTGACAATTATTTTCGCTATTTCATTTTCTGTCATAATTTCTTTGCGATTTTGCGTCTTGGCGAGATATTTTTTTCATCCTTCTCGCCTTTGTGTTTGCTAAATTATGATTGTTTCATAATATTGCTGTAGGACTTACGCACTGATGTCATTACGTAGGAGGAATGATAGAAACAATCTATTTTTTTCAAGTAGAAATAAAGATTGCTTCCTGCTTCGTGCTCTTCGGCAAGCTCAGAGCAACGCCTCGCAGTCGCAATGACGATACGGATCTGCCTGTGCCGAACACGGCAGACAGGTTTGCGTAAGTCCTATGCTGTTCAAATCCCAATATTATTGTAACACAAAAAAGCAATAATTCCGGCACAGTTGCAAATAAAAATTTAGTTGAACAACAGTGAAATACTAATTATTCTTCACCACTAACTGCGCAGTATATTTGTTTCTATATTCCATTAAAATTTTTTTTCCACTACACACTCTGTCAATTGTTGCCTGATTGTAATAACGGATGGTAATGAGTTCAAGATTCGCGTTGTAAAGAATACGAAACTTTTGCTGAAGAATTTTTATCAGCTCAGGAATTTTATGTTCGTCATTATTTGTGCAAACAGAAAAATTTATGGCAGAATTTTGCATCATATTTATTTTAATTTTCTGTTTTAAAAAAATATGAAAGATGTCTATAAAATTTTCTTCCATTATGAATGAAAAATCTTTCGGATAAATAGAAATCAACACTTGATTCATTTTGAAAATGAAACAGGGAATCGGCAATGGCGATAAAGAATTATTTATTATTGTGCCTTTTTCTTCAGGATGCGAAAATGATTTTACATAAAGTGGAATTTTTTTATTTTGTAGTGGCTTAATGGCTTTTGGATGAATCACAGTTGCTCCGTAATACGACAATTCTATTGCATCATGATATGACATTTGCTCAATCAGTTGGGTTTTGTCAAACCACTTTGGATCAGCATTCATCACGCCGGGCACATCTTTCCATATTGTTACACTTTCCGCATTTGTGCAATAAGCAAAAATGGATGCTGTGTAATCTGACCCCTCTCTACCAAGTGTAGTTGTAAAATTTTCTGATGTGCTTCCGAGAAATCCTTGTGTAACAGTTATACCCGTCTTGCCTGAACAAAATTCCTCTTTGATTAATTTTTCGGTTACTTCCCAATTTACTTTTCCCTCACGGTAAGTATCATCTGTCTTAATCAAATTGCGTACATCTAACCAATTATTTTTTATTTCCACAAAATTCAAATATGCACTTACAATTCTGGTTGCAATAATTTCTCCGCGAGAGACAATCTGATCGTATTCCTGATTGTAAGGATAAGACGGTATCCGGTTAATTGCTTGCTCTAATTCAATAAATACATTTTGAATATCATAATAAATAGAATTGTTTTTATCGGGAAAAAGATCTGCGATAATGCTGAAATGATATTTTTTTATTTCATTAAGGATTTTTTTTGCGTCTTCTTTTTTCTCCAAAAAAAATGCATCTGTCAATTGCTCAAGCGCAGTAGTAGTTTTTCCCATAGCAGAAACAACCACAATTAAATTTGCTTCATTAAAATATTTTAATACAGATGCAACATTATGCACAGAAGCAGCATCTTTTACAGAAGCGCCTCCGAATTTAAAAATCTTAAGAGTCATTTGGTTTTTCAATTATTTTTACAAAAACAAAAATACTATTTAGCAGAAAAGAATAACAAACAAGTGAAAACAAAACAAATACATATTGTTGCCTTTGATGTTCCCTTTCCCCCTGATTATGGCGGGGTGATTGATGTTTTTTTTAAAATAAAATCTTTACACGAAGAGGGCGTGAAAATTTTTTTACATTGTTTTGAATATGGGAGAGGAAAACAAAAAGAATTAGAAAAATATTGCGAAAAAATTTTTTATTACAAACGGGGAATCAATAAACATTTGCTATTCAACTCACTTCCATATATTGTTGCCGGCCGTTCATCCGAAGAACTTGTGAAAAATATATTGAATGACGATGCACCAATTCTTTTTGAAGGACTGCATTGTTGTTTTCATTTAAATGATGAAAGAATAAAAGAAAGAAAAAAAATCGTTCGGATGCATAATATTGAGCATAATTACTATGCAAATCTTGCATTAGTTGAAAAAAAGTTTTTCCGCAAGAAATATTTTGAAAGCGAATCAAAAAAATTAGAAAAGTTTGAACCCGTTCTGAAAAATGCTGATGTCATTGCCACCATTTCTCCTGCTGATACTCATGAACTTTCTTCGCGTTACAAAAATGTTTTTAATATTATGGCTTTTCATCCGAATGAAAAAATAGATATTAGAGATGGAAAGGGTGAGTTTGCATTGTATCACGGAAATTTGACTGTAGGAGAAAATAATAAAGCGGCATTATATCTTGTTAATAAAATTTTTAACGACATTAAAGTTCCTTTGATCATTGCAGGCAATGGGGCATCTCCTGAATTAATAGCATCAATAAAAAAACACGAACACATTTCGCTGTTTACTAAAAACAAATCTGCTTCCGGAAAAAAAGAAAATATTTCTGTTCAAGAAATTTATGAATTAATTAAAAATGCTCAGATAAATATCTTGCCGACTTTTCAGGCGACAGGCATAAAACTGAAACTTCTTGCAGCAATTTACAATGGAAGACATTGTATAGTAAATTCTCTGATGGTTGCAAATACGGGATTAGAATCACTTTGCCATGTTGCCAATTCTCCTGCTAAAATGAAAAAATATATTCAAGATATGATGCAAAAGCATTTAAGCCAAAATGAAATTATGAAGCGGGAAAAAATTCTTGAAGAAAAATTCTCAAACAAAAAAAATGTCAAGAAGATGATGGAGTTAATATTTTAGTGCTTGCTTGTTCGTCAGGCAGATTAATGATTCTTCCTCCTTCGCAGCGAATTGTTTTGCCGGAAAAATGTTTAAAAAGATGAAAATCGTGTGTGGCAATGACGACAGCTCTTCCCGTTTTGCTAATATCATAAAGTAATCCGATGATTTCCTGTGCAGTTTCTGTGTCAAGATTTCCTGTTGGCTCGTCAGCCAGTATTATTTCAGGATCATTAACTAATGCACGTGCTATGACAACCCGCTGCTGTTCTCCGCCAGAAAGTTCGTGAGGCATTTTAAATCCTTTAGTTCCAAGATTTACTTTTTCCAAAACTTCCTGCACACGTTGCTGTATTTTTTCTTTATCCTTCCACCCTGTTGCTTTCATTATAAAAATGAGATTATCATTCACCGAACGGTCTGATAGCAATTGAAAATCCTGAAATACAATTCCAAGTTTCCGTCTCAGGTAAGGAATTTCTTTTCTTTTTATTTTCTTTATATCATAATTGCATACTTTTGCCTCGCCTTGTAAAAGAGGAAGATCGGCATAAATGGTACGTAGCAAACTGCTTTTGCCACTACCTGTTTTTCCAATTAAGTAAATAAATTCACCTTTCTTAATATTCAGCGAAACCTCTGTAAGAACCAGATTATGTTTCTGAAAGATAGAAGCTTTTTGAATTTCTATTATTGTGTCAAGTGGCATTTGTAGAAAAAAATTCTAATAATAATTTTTTGTTATTTTTTTAAAAAATCAAAAATACTCCGCTTCTTTACTTTTAATTGAGAATCTTTCTGCGGATTGATAAGTTGATAAATTTTCCCCCAACCAAAAAATCCGCCTATGTTTCTGTCGTCAATATAAATATCTGCTATAATTTTCCTTGGGTTTGATTCAGAATACACTTCCTCGGGATAATTTTTATTTACAGCATAAAAAACGATTTTATTTTTTTTACAAAAGGATACGGCTTCTTCCAACTCCTTTCCTTCACGATACGTCCATAAAATTAAACGATGTCCATCTTTTTGAAGATGTTGTAATGTTTCAAACGCAAATATTTTTGGTTCTCCGATTTTGGGATAACAATCTTCTACTATCGTTCCGTCAAAATCTATTGCAATTGTTTTCGTGTTTTGCGGAATTATTAAATTATTTATTTCATTAATCTTTTCCATCATAGTTTTGTTTGGATACATCTCCTGAAATTTAATTATGTGTGTTGCAAAAATATAAATAAATAGATTTTACTCGGTTTGTTATGGGCAGTCCCAAAAATTGGTTTCGTCATTGCGACATGACTCGTATTGAGCTTGGTAATTGATCTTTGCCGAAATTTGCCGAAATAAGCGACCCGCCTGCTGCGGACAGGAGCGAAATGGAAGCAATCTCTAATCTGCCTGTGCCGACTTGTCTGCGTGCGGACGCACAGGCAGAACACGGCAGACAGGTAGCAGGGACAAAGATTGCTTCGGGTTGCTTAAAGCAACCTTCGCAATGACGTTTATTTGTATTTTTAGAACTGCCCTTATTTTATTTTTTAATTGCATTTATGAACATCCTTGTTGCTCCAACTTTATCATCTGCCAGATTTATTCCCGAAGAAACTGCAACACCCTGAACACCTGCTTCAAACAACGGTTTCACATCTTCAATTCTTATTCCTCCGATAGCAACCAAAGGACAAGCATATCCTAAATATTTTTCAAATGAAATGACTTTCTGAATTATTTTTTTTATTCCTTCCAAACCAAGTATATGATTAATTTTTTCTTTTGTTATTGTAAATCTATAAGGACCTAATCCAATATAATTAACTCTATTTTTCATTTGTGTTTTCACATCTTCTAAAGAATTTGCAGTTCCTCCGATAATAAAATTATCTCCCAAAAATTTTCTTGCTTCTTTCGGACTCATATCTTCTTTTCCAAGATGAACTCCATCGGCTGAAATTTCTTTCGCAACAAAAATATTATCATTGATAATCAATTTTGCTCCGTATTTGTTACAAATAATTTTTGTTTCTTCAGCAATATTCAACCATTCTGCAAACGATTTTCCTTTCACACGTAATTGCACCCAGTCCGTACCTCCACGACAGGCAAACTCTGCCAGTTGTGTGTGAGTAAAACTTTCAACCTCCTGTGTGATATAGTGGAGTTGTGATATATATTTCATTCGAAATGTTTCGTATCTATATTTTATGATAGCCAAGCAATGTTTTATTGCTCATTAAAAAATTTGTTACATAATCTTTTCCTTTCAAGCATGAACGTTGAAGGCTTTCTCCTTTTGCCAGATTAGCCGCAATAGCCGAAGATAGAACACATCCTGAACCGTGTTTTTCAGCAGAAGAAATTTTTTTAGCCCTGTATGAATAATTTTTTCCATTAGTGGTAAATAAAAAATCTCTTCCAATTTTCTTTACATCTTTCATATCATAATATTCTCCTTTTAAAAACACATTGCAATAATTAGAAAGTTCTTCCGCTGCTTTCATCGGAGCAACCATTCCTGTCAGAAATCTTACTTCATTTGAATTTGGAGTAATCAAATATATATTTTTCAATACAGAAAAAAGTTTTTCTTCTTCAAAATTTTTATGAAACTCAAAACCTGCACTTGCTTTTATTATTGGGTCCCAGATGATTTTACAATCTGTAATCTGTGATTTACAATTTGTAATTATACTTTCCAATGTTTGTAAGTCCTTTATCAATCCGATTTTTACTACATAAAATTCCATTCTTCTTGATAAAACAGAAATCTGTTTTAGTATTTCTTCTGTATCAATCCATCTCACGCTATCAAACTCAGTGTCGTTCTGAAATGTGAGCGCACTAACAACTCCCATTCCGCAAACTTTATTTGCTTCAAAAGTTTTTATATCGGCAAGAACACCTGCTCCTCCGCTTGGGTCAAAGCCGGATACACTCAGGATATAAGGTCTTTTTGATAACATTTTTCTTTTATTCGTTTGAATTTCTCTACGGGGTTTTTGTTATTCCAAATTGCTCCGAGTAATGCAATTCCCCAAAATCCTAATTCGCGAACTATTTTTATTTTGTCTTCGTCAATTCCTCCAAGAGCAATAATATTTTTATCACTGATTGCATTGATTAACTCTGATTTACTCTGCGAGAATTTGTGTAGCATGAATTTGCTTTTGTATCCTTGTTTGGAAATACTATCAAAGATTGGCGAGAGAAAAGCATAATCATATTTACAATCTTTAATTTCGTTTAGCGAATGAAAAGAAGTGCTGTAGCATAAATTTGGAATCCGTACTATTGGTAATTTTATGTGAATACCTGATAAATGATATTCTTCTGCAAGATGATAATGTGAATGTAAAACAATTCTATTATAATATTTCTTCGGAATCTCTTCAATAAATTTTCTTATTTTATCTTCAGAATAATTTTTTTTACGAAGATGAAATAATTCTAATCCTGCTTCAAACAAATTTTGCACTTGCCGGGTTTCAGCAGGGAAGTCAACTTCGCTTGAAATAATAATGAATTTCATGAGCCATAATTTTCAAAACTCCTGACCTGCAAAATAATTGAACAATAGAACAACGAATATTTTTCAGCAAATTTTTCGGCATTTCGGCAAGATCAATAACCATATCACTACAAGTAACCATCAAGAGTTAATAGAAAAATTGTTAATCGTTAATAGGAAATACCATCAACCATTAACCATTTATCATTTCACCACAAACTGCTTCTGCGTCTTTTCTTCTTTTCCGTTAGTTATTCGCAACAGATAATTTCCCGGACTCATTCCTGCTGTGATTATCTTTTTTTCAGTAACGCCTTTCTCTATAAATTCTTCTGTGTTGATAACTTCTCTGCCAAGCATATCATATAGTTTTACTGTTACTGTTTCTCCGTTTTCACTTCCTATAAGATATTGTATGTGTCCATCGGTTGAGGGATTTGGATAGATTGAGATAATATCTATTGCTCCTATATATACTGCTACT
>JAZDJJ010000114.1:0-2330 GCA_043804035.1 Bacteroidota bacterium | reverse complement strand
CAAAAAGATATCGCCCTTGCGATTGGGAAAGATAAATCTGTTGTATCTCGTGAATTGAGCCGTAATTGTGATAAACGAGATAAAAAATATGATGATGATTTGGCTCAGCGCAAGTACCAACAAAGGCAAAGAGACAAACCTTTCCAGCACCTTATCATAAGAATTAGCCAACTGACTGCAACAAATATTTTTCTCTCATTCATTGCAATTGCTCAACTGATAAAAATGATTCTGCTTAAGTGTTTTATGTAATTTACTATTTTTGAAATGGTAAAAATTCGTTTGGTGTTAAAAAATTAAATTCATATTTCATTGATGGACTCCATAGCAATTATAGGTGGCGGCAGTTGGGCAACTGCCATTGTAAAGATAGTTTGCAATAATGCAAAGAAAGTGCAGTGGTGGGTGCGCAGCAATGAAACTGCCGAGTATATTCGCAAGCATCATCATAATCCAAACTACATTAGTTCTATTGAGTTTCAGATGAAACAAATAGAAGTAAGCACTGATTTATCAAAAATTATTTCAATCTCTGATATTTTAATTCTTGCCATTCCTTCTGCTTTTCTAAAAAAATCTTTAACAGGAATATCTTCCGCTGATATGAAGAATAAACTTATTTTTTCTGCCATTAAAGGAATTGTGCCTGAACATAATCTCATTGTAGCAGAATATTTAAATTCGGAGTTTGCTGTTCCATTAGAAAACATCGGCATCATTGCCGGTCCCTGCCATGCCGAAGAAGTGGCGATGGAAAAACTTTCTTATCTCACTGTTGCTTCACTAAATAAAAAAAATGCAGATAAAATTGCATCACTTCTTTCTTGCCGCTACATCAAAACAAATGTTTCGGATGATATTTACGGAACAGAATATTCTTCTGTGCTGAAAAATGTTGTTGCTATTGCCTCAGGAATTTGTCATGGACTTGGTTATGGCGATAATTTTCAGGCGGTGCTTATCTCTAATGCCATCCGCGAAATAAAACGATTTGTAGATAGTGTTCATCCTATTGACCGCGACATCAAGGACTCTGTTTATCTCGGAGATCTTTTGGTAACTGCTTACTCTCAATTCAGCCGTAACCGCACTTTCGGAATGATGCTTGGAAAAGGATATTCTATGAAGTCGGCACAAATAGATATGCAGATGATTGCCGAAGGATATTATGTTTCAAAGTGTATTCACGAAATCAATAAGCAGTACAAAATAGAAATGCCCATTGCTGATGCTGTGTATCGGATTCTCTATGAAAAAATTTCTCCTGCTGTGGAAATAAAATTATTGGCTGACAGATTAAATTAGTTTTTCCTTATCAAAAAATTTATTCCGATAGCAAATAGTAAAATTATTCCCGAGCCGTAAAAAGCAATTCTTCCGATAATATCTCCATACTTCACATAAAAAGTTTTTTCGGTATTGCTGTTGATGTTATCTTTTATTACTGCTTCTTTCCACCATTGTGTTGGCTGTAGAATATCTCCCCTCTGATTGATGAAGCATGAAATTCCTGTGTTGCCCGAACGGGCAATACTTCTACGTGTTTCAATTGCACGTAATCTTCCGTAAAGCAAATGTTGTTTGTATCCGTCAGTGTTACTCCACCATCCATCATTAGTGATGATGAAGATGAGCGATGCTTCGTTGCGAATGTATTTTGTTACAAATTCTCCAAAGATGGATTCGTAGCAGATGACGGGAGCAATTGAATTTTTGATTAAGGGTTTAGTTTGGTCTTCAAATACAGTTCTCTCTTCTTGTGTTCCCATACTTCCTGATGTTCCTCCAAGTTCAATTACAAATGTTTCCAAGAATCCAAACACAGCAGGATAAGGCATTCGCTCTACGCCGGGAACTAATTTTGATTTATGATACATCTGAATTTTTTCCGTAGTGTCAATCTGAATGATTGTATTAAACACATCGTAATATCCTTCCTGTTGTTTGAATTTGCGTGCGGTGACAGAAGTTTTTTCTCCTTCCGAATAAGAGCGTAAGGTGTTTGCTCCTATTATCACTTTGAGATTTGGATATTGTTTCAGAAATCTTTTAATGTAACGAATGCTGTAAGTTTGCCTGCTCTCATTTTCCCAGATGGCTTCTGTTAAAGATGTTTCGGGAAATACAAGATAGTCGGTAGTTGAGTCGGTTTTTTGTTTTGCAAGACGGAACATTTTTTCTATCTGCATTTCAAAATTCATTCCGCTAAACTTTTCGCTGTACGGGTCAATGTTCGGCTGAACAGCAACAACTTTCACAGGATTATTTTTTTCTTCATAAGAATAATAAATGATATATGAAATTATTATCGGAAGAAAAATCATTGATAC
>JAZDJJ010000113.1:0-30585 GCA_043804035.1 Bacteroidota bacterium | reverse complement strand
TATTAAATTCCAATCAATAAAAAATAGAAGAATAAATTCAAGTTTGAAGAACAAATAAATTCAGAAAAGTTGCATTAGTTACTTGAATTTAGGTGAGATAATAACATTGCTTTTTTGTGTTTGTAAAATATCATTCATTCGGCTCAATGTGTATCAGAATATCTGCCAGTTGAGGCAAATCATTTTTTAATTTGTCTTTGAGTTTGTGTGCAATAATATGCCCTTGTTTCACGGTAATGTTTGCATCAACTATGATGTGGAGGTCAACAAAATACTTTAATCCTGTTTTTCGGACATAACATTTTTCGGTGTCAAATACTTCATCTGCGTTTTTTGATATCTGCCTGATTTTATCAATAATATCTTCATGTAAATCTTCATCCATAATTTCGCTAAGCGCAGGTTTGAAAATCAAATAACTGTTATAGAGAATAATAAAAGAAGCCGCTAATGCCGCCCAATCGTCGGCTGTTTCATATCCTTTGCCAAAAATTAATGCAATGGCAATACCAATAAAAGCCATCAACGATGTTATCGCATCGCTTCGGTGATGCCATGCATCTGCTGATAAAGCTGAACTTTTTGTTTTCTTACTTCGTTTATTTACGATTCTGTAAAATATTTCTTTGATGATGACAATAAATCCAAGCACAATAAGTGTGTATGGTTTTGGTAATTCGTGCGGTGTATTGATGTTTTGAATACTTTGATAGCCAATGATAACTGCCGAAACAACTAAAAATCCAATTACAAGGAATGTGAATAACGGCTCTGCTCTTCCATGTCCGTAAGGATGATTTTTGTCTGCTGGAATATTTGAATATTTAAGTCCGATTAAAACTATCAAAGAAGAAAAAATATCAGAAGTTGATTCAATAGCATCTGCGATGAGAGCATAAGAATTACCAAAATATCCTGTCAGCCATTTAATAATCGCCAAACACAAATTACCAACAATGCTTAAATAAGATGTTCTTATTGCTATTTGTTCTTTGGTTTGCATGAATGTTTTTTGGCTTACCAATGAAAATTAATTATTTACTGCTGTTACACAAAAATACATTTTGTTTGTTATGGTTAAGTCGGTCATGCTGAATTTATTTCAGTATCTAAAGGGCAGTTCTAAAAATACAAATACTTGTCCCGTCCTGAAACAAGTTCAGGATTATTTCGAGAAACGTCATTGCGAGGGTTGCTTTAAACAACCCGAAGCAATCTTTGTCCCTGCTACCTGTCTGCCGTGTTCTGCCTGTGCGTCCGCACGCAGACAAGTCGGCACATGCAGATTAGAGATTGCTTCCATTTCGCCCCTGCCCGCAGCAGGCGGGTCGCTTCATGTCGCAATGACGGAACCAATTTTTGGGACTGCCCTATAGTTTAGAATTGTTATTATTCACTATGCCTGTAATGTATTTTTCAATTCGCTCCCTGTATTTTTCAGAAATAAGAGGAACCCGATGTAGTGTCGTAAATATAAAATGTGTGTATAAGTTGTTGTACTCTATTTTCATTTGACTATCAACCGTTAATAAGGTAATAAGGTTGAATTATTGCTATCGTATCTTATTTTCTACTAAGGTTATCAGAAAAAGATAAGGTTTTTTAAATCATCAGCCAACTGGCGGACGAAGATACTGCAAGACAATTATTTTTCCAGCACCTTATCATAAGAATTAGCCGTGCAGGGGCTTGTCTACGTTGGGTATTAAAATAAAAGTACTTTTGTGAATTATAATTCTCTTTTTCAAAAAAAGACAAAAACTAAAAACTATGAAAAAAATAATTTTATGTATGGCATTAGCATTTGGTTCATCTGGTGCTTTTGCTCAGGATTTAACATCCAAAAGAGGCGAACCCTTTCTGCCGGCAGCAGACGATTGGGCAATTAGTTTTGATGCTGCTCCATTTCTTAACTATGTTGGTTATATATTCGGTAAAGACACTAATGTTTCGCCAGGCGCTATGTGGGTTAACCCGGGAACCATGACCATTACAGGCAAATTATTTTTAGACGAAACAACTGCTATCCGCGGTATTGTTCGTTTAGGACTCAATTCGTGGAAAGAAACCAGATTGATAAAAGATGCATCTGTAGTAGCCACTTATCCTGCCACTCCTCCTATGAAAGAAGATCTTCATAAAAGAAGCACCAATGCTATTGGTCTTGGAGCAGGAATAGAAAAACGCAGAGGCAAAGTACGATTGCAAGGATTTTACGGTGCAGAAGCTATGATATGGAAGAGCGGACAAAAAGATAAATTTGAATATGGTAATGTACTATCTACAGGAACACCAGCTATTGGTGTGGTAGCTAATACAAGTAATTTTGGAAATACTGCAACAGCTGATAGATCTAACATTACCATAGATCCTTATAACAATATTGCAAGGGTAATAGAATATAAAGCCGGTTCAACCTTTGGTTTTAGTGTAAGAGGATTCATCGGAGCAGAGTATTTTATATTTCCAAAAATTGCCATAGGCGCTGAATATGGATATGGAATTGGTATTTCTAAAACAGGTGCAGGCACACAAATCGTTGAAAGTATTGGCGGTGCTCCCCCTACTATAGGTAAAATTACTACCACTACAGGTAAAGCATCTCATTTTGGAATTGATAATGATATCAATGGAGGAACAGGTTCAGGTACTTTCTCTTTAAAACTTACTTTACACTTCTAAAGTTTTCCTGATTTATGAAAACAAAACCCAGTCAGCAACGTCTGGGTTTTTTTTGTTTCATACTAAAAACAGAGCAAATGACAATGTCAAACAAACATTACGAATGTCTTTATATTCGTGGTAAATATGAAAACAGTACCAACAAATCGTACTATCCTTGGATTGGAAATTACAGGTCCGCTTATCATTGCAGGACCTTGCAGTGCTGAAACAGAAGAACAAATTCTCGGCACAGCAAGACAAATTGCTTCTCTGAAAAATGTGAGCATCTTTCGCGCAGGAATATGGAAACCGAGAACTCGTCCCGGAAGTTTTGAAGGAGTTGGAAGCATCGGGCTTGAATGGCTGAAAAAAGCAAAAGCAGAAACAGAACTTCGTACTACTGTTGAAGTGGCAACAGCAAAACATGTGTACGAAGCACTAAAATATGGAATTGATTTTCTGTGGATTGGTGCGCGCACTATAGTAAATCCATTTAGTGTACAAGAAATTGCCGACTCACTTCGCGGAGTAAATATTCCTGTGATGATAAAAAATCCCATCAACCCTGATTTAGAACTGTGGATAGGTGCAATTGAACGATTACAAAAAGCAGGCATCACGCAACTTGCGGCAATTCATAGAGGATTTTCTACTTATGATAAATCTCAATATAGGAACAAACCAATGTGGGAAATTCCAATTGAACTCAAACGAAGAATGCCTGATATTCCGATGATTTGCGACCCGAGCCATATCTGTGGAAAAACGAATTTGCTTTTGAATGTCTCACAAACTGCAATTGATTTGGATTATCAAGGGCTGATGATTGAAACGCACTGTAATCCTGCTTTCGCACTTAGTGATGCAAAACAACAAATTACGGTTACTGAACTCAAAGAACTGCTTAAAAAAATAATCATCCGTGTATCATTTGTTGAAGACAAAAAATTCATCGGTATGCTGGAAGGGTTACGTGATAAGATTGATGAATTAGATAATGATATTGTTACTATTCTCGCTAATAGAATGGAAATATCCCGTACAATAGGGCAATGCAAAAAACAAAATAACATTACTATTCTGCAACGCAACAGATGGAACGAAATCGTACAGGACAGGATAAAACAAGGAATGGAAAAGCATCTCACTTCCGACTTCGTAATGAAACTTTTTGAAATCATTCATCAGGAATCTATTCATCACCAGTCGCTTGTTATGAAAGATCATTAGTTTTTTTATTTACTTTTTGGCGCAACAGCAACGAACTTTTAAACTGTTGATAATCAAATGTTATAGCAGGAAGGAGAGATAAGTGATGTTTTTTCTTTCCGCAAGAAATTGTTTTTCATAAAAAGTTTGAATCGACTTTGCTTCTTCAAATTCAAAAATATTTTCGGAATACAAATTATTGGTGGAGAGAAGCAAATGAAAATTATTTTCTTTAATAACTTTAAGAGTGAATTCGTAAAGTTCGGCATTGTCGGTTTTAAGATGAATAGAAGAATTCGGCTTGAGAATATTTTTATAACGATTCAAAAAAATAGCATGAGTAAGTCGTTTCTTTTCTTTGTTTGGCTGTGGATCCGGGAATGTTATCCATATCTCGCTCACTTCATTTTTTGCAAAGCAATGTTCAATGAAATCAATACGCATTCTGAGAAATGCAACATTTAGTAGATTTTTTTCTAATGCGGTTTTTGCTCCTCTCCATAAGCGGGATCCTTTTATATCTATGCCGATAAAATTTTTCTGAGGAAATTTTTCTGCTAATCCGATTGCATATTCTCCTTTTCCACATGCAAGTTCAAGCACGATGGGATTGTTATTCTTAAAGTACACCTCGTTCCATTTTTCTTTCAGCCAAAACCCATTTTGAACTTCCTCAAACGGAAATTGAATTACATTAGAAAATGATTTCATTTCTTCAAAACGCAAAAGTTTATTTTTAACCATATTTACAAAATATATATTAGATACGAATTTATAAATAACAATAAAATTCGTATTTCATAAAGTATGAAAATTTTAGTTGCTCCACTTGATTGGGGATTAGGACATGCCACCCGTTGCATTCCTATCATAAAATATTTACTTGAACAAAATTGCGAAGTTATAATTTGCGCAGATGGCAGAGCGCTTCAACTTTTGCAAAAAGAATTTTCTTCTCTTGAATTTGTTGTGATGCCGGGATACAATATTTCATATCCCAAAAATGGTTCAATGATTTTGAAAATGATTTTGCAGATACCAAAAATTTTATCAGCAATAAAACGCGAACATAAATTGCTAAAAAAAATTATTTCGGAGAAAAAAATAGATGCAGTAATTTCTGATAATCGTTTTGGTTTATGGGTTGAGAATATATTCAGTTCCGATTTATCACTGACGGAAAGCAAAAATGTCCCATGCGTTTTTATCACACATCAAATAATGGTAAAGTCGTCGTTAGGAGAAAAATTTATTCATCTGCTGAATAAAAATTACATCAGTAAATTTTCAGAGTGCTGGATTCCTGATTATGAAGGAGAAAATAATTTATCAGGCGAATTGTCGCATAAGTTTTTTTTACCGAAGAATGCAAAATACATTGGAGCGTTGTCGCGGTTTGCATCATACCCATCTGTTTTCCTTAATGAAAAGGAAATGAAATATGAGATGCTTATCATTCTATCCGGTCCTGAACCGCAAAGAACTTTGTTTGAAAAAAAAATCATTGAGCAATTAGATATGATTAACAAAAAAGTATTGATTGTTCAGGGTATCACAGAAAAAAATGAGATGAGAAAAATTTCCGAGAACGTAAAAATGATTTCACATCTTACTTCTGAAGAATTGCAGAAAGAAATTATTTCTTCAGAAATTATTTTGAGCCGACCGGGTTATTCTACTGTGATGGATTTAGCAGTGCTTGGCAAGAAAGCAATCTTTGTTCCAACGCCAGGACAAACAGAGCAGGAATATCTTGCTAATTATTTTTTAGAAAAGAAAATCGCTTATTCTGTTACACAAAAGAAATTTGATATAAAAACTGCATTGAAGGAATCGGATAAATTCACGGGATTTATTCAGAAAGTTTCAGGAGAAGAATTTAAAAAAGTAGTAGATGTTTTTCTTTCGTCATTGTGAGCAACATTGTTTGTGGGATAAACTCCAGGGCAGTTCCAAAAATTGGTTTCGTCATTGCGACATGAAGCGACCCGCCTGCTGCGGGCAGGGGCGAAATGGAAGCAATCTCTTACTTCGGCAAGCTCAGTAACCAAATAGCAAGGACAAAGATTGCTTCGGGTTGCTTGAGGCAACCCTACTACTGATGAACCACTCTCGGTTCATCTTTTGTTGATTTTTTTTTGCACAAAAAATTACGCCTCGCAAAGACGCAGAGACGCAAAGTTTTATAAATTATGGTTAAAACGGAAATTCCAATTACTGAAGCAGAAGTAGATGTAGAAGTTCATAATAATCCCATTTCAATAAAAACCATAACAGGAAAAAATCCAAGTGGTGTAAAACTTATTTGGACTGTTGATGCTGAAAAATCAAAAGAGTTTAGCCAAAAATATGTGCCATCTTGTGATATGATTTTTGTACAAATTAATTGGAATAATGGTGGCGGTTTTTATTACATTCCAAAAGAAACTCAATTGGAAGTGTTAAAAAATATAGGTAGAGAAACCTACATAAAACTACCAAATGCAGGAACCAATCCGCGTGGTGTAGAGATGAGTGGTAAAGCGATTCATGAATTACTTCAACATAAAAATACTTTGTCAATTCCTATTAATTGGAAGAAAGAAATAATTAACTTTAACCCGTTTATCAGATGGATTGAATTATGGGAACAACAATAAATAGAAAGAATGGAACAACCACCAGTGCTTTTGGAACTAACGGAAGAATAAATCACGATAGTTCTAAATTTTACAATTCAAAATCGTATTCAACTATTGAAAGCAATGAAATTGCGGATAAATCAGAAAATAAATTGCCTGATGAATTCTTAAATACATTTATTCTTGGCTCTGCAGAAAATATGAAAGAGTTGCCCAAAAACTCAATTCATTTAATGATTACTTCTCCGCCTTACAATGTGACCAAAGAATATGACGATGATCTTTCTTTGAGTGAATATTTGAAGTTATTAAAAAATGCTTTTAAAGAAACATACAGAGTTCTGGTTAATGGTGGACGTGCTTGCATAAATGTCGCTAACCTTGGAAGAAAACCATACATACCATTGTCTGACTATATTTCAAAAATGATGCTTGACATTGGTTTTAATATGAGAGGAGAAATTATATGGAATAAAGCGGCAAGTGCAAGTCCTTCAACAGCATGGGGTAGTTGGCAAAGTGCGGCAAATCCTATTCTACGTGACATTCACGAATATATTTTAGTGTTCTCTAAAGGTGATTATAAAAGAGAAAAAAGGGAAAAACAAAACACGATTACTAAAGAGCAATTTATGGAATGGACAAAATCTATTTGGACAATGAATGCAGAAAGCGCAAGACGTATCGGACATCCAGCACCATTTCCCGAAGAACTTCCTTTCCGTTTGATTCAATTATATTCATTTAAAAACGACATCATACTTGATCCTTTTATGGGTAGCGGAACAACAGCAGTTTCGTCGATAAAATCTGAAAGAAATTTTGTTGGCTACGACACAAATCAAAAATATATATCACTTGCAGAAAACAGATTAACATCATATCTGACACAAACTAAAATGATGTTTGACTATAAATAATAACTCATAGGACACTTGACTTACGCCAAAGTTTATTTTTCCGCAGATTTATTGATGAACAATGAAAAAAATCCTTATTATGGTTTTTTACATAAGTACTAATATGGTTTTCATTTAACTAATGAAACAAAAGAAACAAACAAAAACAGTTTTGCAAAAACAAAACAAGCAGAAACATATATTCAAGCCGAACTTATGGTTTGCAATTATTTCTGCTGTCGTTGGGTTTTGTCTTTATTTCAATACGATAAAACACGAATATGTGCTTGATGATGTTGGCGCAATCACAAGTAATCCCAATGTAACAGAAGGCATCAGCGGTATTCCCAAAATCCTGAATGTAGGCATGTGGCATTTTGACAATGTGAATCTCGGATACTACCGTCCGCTTTCTATGATAACCTTTGCTGTAGAAAATGAATTCTTTCAGCAAAATCCGCATGTGAGTCATCTCGGAAATGTTATCCTTTATGCACTCACAGGATTTTTTCTTTGCTTACTTCTGATGAAAATGTTCCGGAATTTTCATCCGATATTTTCCTTTATTGTTACTCTCCTTTTTATTTCACATCCAATTCATACTGAAGTAGTAGCCAACATAAAAAGTCGCGATGAGATACTTGCTTTTTTGAACTTGACGATTGCATTATTACTTTTTCTTCGTGCGTATAAAAATTCAAAAATTAATTTTGGATTTTTGATTTCTTCTTCTGTGTTTTTCTTTCTTGCACTTCTTTCTAAAGAAACTTCTATGACGGGACTGATTATCGCTCCGCTGATTTTATTTTTTACTTATAATTTTTCTATTAAACAATGTCTTCTGAAAGCAATTCCATTTCTTGTGATGATTTTTATTTTTCAAATTCTGAAGTACGAGGTGCTCGGAACTATTTCGGGAACAATTCCCAAAGACATTGTAAATTATCCTTATGCCGAAGCAGATGCAAAAATTTCATCTGTATTTCTGATTTTTGTTCAGTGTGTAAAACTGATTCTTTTGCCTCATCCTCTTTCGTATGATTATTCTTACAATCAAATTCCTGCTGCGTCATTTTTTTCCGGTGGAGTATGGTTCGGAATTTTACTTTCTGTCGTGTTTATTTATTTCTGTTTCAAAAAACTGCTAAAAAAATCTCCGCTGACATTTGGTGTTTTATTTTTCTGCATTACACTCGCTCCAGCCCTGGCATTTGTATTTCTCAGAGGAGGAATTTTAGCAGAAAGATTTTTGTACGCACCTTCGCTGGGATTTTGCATTATTGTTACATGGCTTTTAGGTTTCAAACTACGGATTGCGAATTACGAATTACGAATCCAAAATTTGAAATTATATATTGTACATTGCATATCGTACATCGTGCTTTTTTTGCTCTATTCATTTAAAACCATCACAAGAAATTCTGTATGGCACGATAACATGACTCTTTTTTCCACCGATATAAATGCTTCACCCAACAGTTGTCAGGTGTGGAGACATTGCGGAAGCGAAATCATTAATCTGGGAATTACTGAAAAAAATCCTGCCAGGAAAAAAGAATTTTTTGAAAATGGAACTGCACAACTCAGAAAAGCACTTAAAATAAATCCTCACTTCGGAGATGCATTTTTTAAAATGGGAGTGGCTTATCAAACCGTTCATGTGAATAATGACTCTGCAATTTTTTATTATACACGCGCCATACAGGAAGCGCCCGGATTTGCAATTAGTTACAACAATTTGGGAATCCTCTACGAAACCACCGGGAAACAAGAAATAGCTTCGTACTATTACAACAAAGCTGTAGAAGTGAATCCATATTTTCCTGATGGAATAAAAAATCATGAAGCGCATAAAAAGAGAACGGGATTGGATATAAAATTATTTCCAACTTCTATAAATCCTGACTCTGTGGAAAATTCTACTCCCGAAAAAAATCGCGATTTTAGATTCTATTACAAACTTGGAACAGATTATGCATCAAGGGGAGATTATACAAATGCTGCCCGATGCCTTGAAAAATCCACCAAATTAAATTCTTCTTTTATTGATGCGCTGGTTAATCTTTCTAATTGTTACGGTATGCTGAAAAATTACAACAAAAATATTGAAGTGCTAAACAAAGTGCTTGCCATTAGTCCAAACAATGTACAGGCAATCAGTAATCTTGCGGTTACTTACGAACTACTTGGCGATAAGAATAAAGCGGAAGAATATAGAGAAAGAGCAAAAGAAATAATTGGAAAATGATTTGCCAAAAAATATGACTACACCCTCAAATCCGATTCAATATTATTTTCAGGATAAAAGAATTTCCGATGTCGTTTCTGCTTTGAATGAAAAACAATCTCTGCTTCATCTGAAAGGATTGGTAGGATCTTCTGCTGCATTTATCATTCGTGCAGTTGCAGAACAAAAAAAAGGAATTCACCTCATCATTCTTTCTGAAAAAGAAGAAGCCGCTTATTTACTAAATGATTTACAAGCATTATCATCATCTGTATCCTCAGGGAAAATGGAAAGTGCCAAAATATTTTTTTTCCCTTCATCATTCCGCAAACCATTTCAGATTGATGACACGGACACATCCAATATTCAATTAAGAGCCGAAGTACTGAATGCAATCAAAAAGGAAAACAAAACACTATTTATTGTCTCTTATGCTGAAGCAATTACTGAAAAAGTAATTTCAAAACAGCAATTAGAAAAAAGTTCTTTGGAATTGAAACGCGGAGAAAAAATTTCAATTTCCTTTTTATCCGATTTACTTTTTGAATATGGGTTTTTAAGAAGTGATTTTGTAATTGAACCGGGACAGTTCTCTGTTCGCGGAGGCATTGTAGATATTTTTTCTTTTGCAAATGATAATCCGTACCGCATAGAATTTTCGGGAGATGATGTTGCTTCCATCCGCACTTTTGATTCAATAAATCAATTATCTCTGCATCATCAGGAAAGCGCTTCAATTCTTCCCGATATTCAGAAAAAAATTCATTTAGACGAATCATCGTCAATCATTGATTACATTATTGATAACACAAAAGATAATTCAATCAATCTGAATCTATGGATAAGGGACGCTCATTTGGTGTTTAAAAATATTATATCAACAGAAAAAATTTTTTTATCTCCCGAAGAAATTATTCAACAATGTTTAAAATTTCCGCTTATAGAATTTGGAAACTCATCTTACTTTCCGGCACCCGAAATTCATTCATTTCATTTTTATCCTCAGCCATCTTTCAATAAAAATTTTGAATTGCTGATTAAAACATTGGAACAACAAGCAGCAGAGGGATATAAAAACATAATTTTTTCTGACAATCCAAAACAAATTGAACGGCTCTATGCAATATTTGAGAGTATCTCCGGCGAAGACAAAATTCTTCCATTTACGGGGGATTCAGGATGTATTATTCACGAGGGATTTATTGATCATGACTTAAAACTTTCCTGCTACACCGACCATCAGATATTTGAACGTTATCATCGCTATAAATTATCAAGCAGTGGATTCAAAAAGGATGAAGCCATCACACTGAAAGAATTTAAGGCGATGAACCCGGGAGATTATGTTACACATATTGATTATGGCATCGGGCGGTTTGGTGGATTAGAAAAAATTGAAATAAACGGAAAGCAACAAGAGTCAATTCGCCTTGTGTACAAAGACAACGATGTGTTATACATCAGCATTCACGCATTGCATCAGATTTCAAAGTACTCAGGTAAAGAGGGGGGAGTTCCGCAACTTGACAAACTTGGTTCTAACACGTGGACGAATCTGAAACAAAAAACAAAAAAGAAAGTTAAAGAGATTGCTTTTAATCTAATAAAACTTTATGCACAACGTAAAAAACAAAAAGGATTTGCTTTTTTGCCCGATACTTATTTACAAAACGAGTTGGAAGCATCTTTCATTTATGAAGACACGCCCGACCAGATAAAATCTACTGCCGATGTAAAGCGCGATATGGAATCAGAAACACCAATGGACAGATTAATTTGCGGAGATGTGGGTTTTGGAAAAACCGAAATTGCCATTCGTGCAGCATTCAAAGCTGTGAACGACAGCAAACAAGTTGCAGTGCTTGTACCAACAACTATTCTCGCGATTCAGCATTACAAAACATTTTCGGATAGAATGAAAGAACTTCCCTGCTCTGTGGATTATATCAATCGCTTTAAGTCATCAAAACAACAGAAAGAGTCGCTGAAAAATCTCGCAGAAGGAAAAACCGACATTATTATTGGCACACACCTCTTACTCGGAAAAGATGTTAAGTTCAAAGACATCGGATTGATGATAGTTGATGAAGAACAAAAATTTGGAGTGTCGGCAAAAGATAAACTAAAAACAATCAAAACAAATGTTGATACGCTCACTCTAACCGCAACTCCTATTCCGCGGACGCTTCAGTTTTCAATGATGGGAGCACGTGATATGTCAATCATCAACACGCCACCGCCAAACCGCTATCCAATTCACACGGAATGTCATTCGTTCAACGAAAAAATAATTTCCGAAACAATTGAATATGAAATTTCCCGTGGCGGACAAATATTTTTTGTTCACAACCGGGTGCAGAACATTGAGCGATATGCAGAACTTATCCGAAGAATTTGTCTGAAAGCAAGAGTAATTGTCGCACATGGGCAAATGAAAAGTAAAACTCTTGAGAAGTCAATGATGGATTTCATAGAAGGAGAATTTGATGTGCTTGTTTGCACCACTATTATTGAATCCGGACTTGACATTCCGAATGCCAACACTATCTTCATCAATGATGCGCAAAATTTTGGATTGAGCGATCTCTATCAGTTGCGTGGTAGGGTTGGACGTTCAAATAAAAAAGCATTTTGCTATTTACTTACTCCTCCAATTCACACTTTGACTTCCGAAGCAAGAAAACGATTGCGTGCCATAGAAGAATTTTCTGATCTTGGCAGCGGATTTCATATTGCCATGCGAGACCTTGACATTCGCGGTGCGGGAAATTTGCTCGGTGCCGAACAAAGTGGATTCATTACAGAAATTGGTTAGGAGATGTATCAAAAAATTCTGGACGAAGCAATGGTGGAATTGCAGGAAGAAGCAAACAGTAAGCAGTTGGCAGAGAGCGAAAAGGAAACAAATACCCCTCTTGCTCTTCGTCCATTTATTATTCGCGACTGTATAATTGATACCGACCTTGAAATATTAATTCCCGATGAATATGTGGAGAATATTACTGAGCGGGTAACTCTTTATCAGCAATTAGATAATTGCAAAACCGAAAAAGAACTTTCTGCTTTTGAAAATCAATTGAAAGATAGATTTGGTACTGTTCCTGAAAAAACAAAACATCTGCTCAATGTAGTACGACTGCGATGGAAAGCAATGCAACTGGGTTTTGAAAAATTAATTCTTAAAAAAGAAAAGATGACAGGATATTTTACGTTAAATAAAAATTCGCCTTATTTCCAATCGGAAATATTTTCTGCTGTAATCAAATTCGTCCAACAGAATCCAAGACAATGCAGGATGCGGGAGGAAAATGAAAAATTGTCGTTAGTGATTGAAAGAATAAATAATGTGGATAACGCATTTAATATTCTGAACAAAATGCAGAGCAATCAGTAAACTGAATTCAAGTTTGAAGTATATCTAACAGAAATAGATTTCCGAATTTGTAAATAACAGTAACATTTTTTTTAATTCGTTAGGAGAAAACAAATTAACTCCGCCATTTATGGCGGAGAAGAAACAAAATGATATGACGGGTTTCAGCCCTGATAAAAAACAACTATAGGTCATTTCAAAAGTTATGGCTAAAGCCGTTATATCTTGTCGCCAGGTAGTCTCCGCCATAAATGATGGAGTTAGTAATTCTGTTTGTTCTTCAAGACGGAAATCTTTTTGATTTTTATCCCGTTTATGTGTAATTAAAAATTTTATGTACGTTTGCTATCTGTTTATAGAAAATAAATATGCAAAACATTTTCAGAACAATAATGTTTATTTGCCTGATGGTTTTTGTAATCAGCGGTTGCAAATTGCTTAACCCAAGTGTAATGCTTAAAACCGAAAAGGACTTTCAATATGCTTCTTTTCCTCCTTCGCCTCCAATAGAATATCGTATCTCGCCAAATGATATTTTAAATTTCAGTATTTTTTCTAATGATGGTTTTAAATTAATTGACATGACAACTTTGTCGGAAGGAATAAACCGTAATACTACATCAAAAATGGGAATGGAGTACAAAGTTGAATTTGACGGTACAGTAAAACTTCCTTTACTTGGAAGAGTTTTTCTTAAAGGAATGACCTTGAGAGAAAGCGAATTATTATTGGAAGAAAAATATTCAGCTTTCTATAATAAACCATATTTGCAGTTAAATGTTGTCAACCGTAGAGTAATAATTTTTCCGGGTTCTGAAGGCACTGCAAAAGTGATAAACTTACAAAATGAAAATACAACACTGATGGAAGCTCTCGCAATGGCAGGCGGACTTTCGCAAACAGGAAAAGCAAATAAAATAAAACTGATAAGAGGAAATCTAAAAAAACCGGAAGTGTATTTGATTGACGTTTCAACTATTGACGGGATGAAACAAGCAGATCTTATTTTACAGGCAAATGATATTATTTATGTGGAACCATCATTAAAAATCGGAAAAGATGTAATGGGTGAAATAATGCCTTACTTGACATTTCTCACTACCATAATTGTTCTTGTAGGATTTGTTTTTATCCGCAACCCTTAATATAGACAAGCCATAATCAAACAGAACAAAATACAAATAATCAACAGTAAATATGATTACGAATCAATACTCAAATACCGAAGATTCTGTTTCTCAATATAAAGAACGAATTGCAAATATTAGCAATGATTTTGAATTTGGACTTTTCTTTTTCCTTTTTCAAAAAAGTTTGATGTGGATTATTTTTTTCTTCTTGTTTGCTGTCGGATTTTTTTTTCTGTATTTACGATACACTTTTCCTATTTATGAATCAAAAGTTATTTTGCAAATTGCTCCTGAAGATGCAACAAACAAAATTCTGAATATTGACAAATTTTATGAGAATCAGGAAGATATCACTAAATCAGTTGAACTCATAAGGTCTAAGGTCTTTCTGAAAAGAGCGCTTTTAGAATTGCCATTAAATGTTACCTATTTTGTAGAAGGAACATTTCGTGGTAATGAACATTATAATGTAAGCGACTATTCAGCAGAAGTATCCGTTAAAGAAAAATCAATTAAAGGGGTAAAAATAAATGTTCAGTTTGAAAACAAAGATGTAGGAAAAATTATTTATCCGATTGGCAATAAACTTCGTTCGTTCAAATTCAAATCAGGTGAATGTCTGAATACTCCCGAAATGGATATAAATATCAACATTACTAATTATGAAAATATAAAAAAACAGCAAAGCATTATCAAAGAAAACACATTCTACTTTGTAGTCAATAATATAGATAATCTCACTGATGATTATTTTCCTCGCCTCAACGTGCGCATATTGAATGAATCTGCTAAAACTATTGAAATAATTTTTAAGGACAACAACGCTCAAAAAACATCGGATATTGTTTCAACCGTAGCGAATTCTTTTATTAATTATGATATTGAAAAGAAAAATGAAAGTGCAAAAAAAATATTGCCTTTTCTGGATAATCAACTTGCCATAGTATACGAACGTCTGCGCAATGTTGAAACATCCATGTATTCTTTTAAAAAGGAAAACAAGATTTCTGACGTAAAGAACACAGGTGATGCCGGTCTTGCCCGATTGAATACGCTTGAAGATGATATGATTTCAATTGAGTTGAAAGAAAATGTATTGAACGAAGTTGAAAAAAATATTTCTGAAAAAAAGAATATAGATTCTTACCAGATGATATCTATTCTTACAGGCGATGAGTTTGAATCTATGCTCGGTAATCAAGTTAATTCTTTGTCGGATCTTCTGAAAACACGAGAAGAACTTCTTTATGAAGTTACACCTACCAGTGAAAAAATCAAATCCATTGATTTTCAAATTGAGGTTAGGAAAAAACTTTTATTGGAAAGTATTCGTTCTATCAAGAATAAAATTTCTATCAGAAAACAAAATCTTGCTAAAAAAGTAAAAGAAGTGGAAGGACATTTCTTTAGTATTCCTGCAGAAGAGATTGAACTTTCGCGGCTACAACGATTATTTAGCATCAATGAAAAATTTTATAATCTTCTTCTTGAAAAGAAAACTGAATATTCTATTGCACAGGCAGGAAGTGTTTCGCATCATATTATTCTTGAAAACGCCAAAATCCCTCTCTATCCAATATCTCCCGATAAAAATATAGTGTTAATCACATGTCTGCTTGCAGCTTTGTTATTATCATTGATTTTAATATTGCTTCGCTACATTACCTATAATGAAATAAATTCTTTGAACGATATCAATAAATTGACCAAAGCAACAATTTCAATACTTGGTATTATTCCTCGCTATAAAAAAGACATTCCGACTTCACAATTGTTAGTTGATAAAAATCCCAAATCAATTATTGCTGAAGCATTTCGTTCCCTCCGTACAAATCTTCAGTTTATTTCAAATGAATCTGGTCCAAAGATAGCAGCCATTACTTCCACAATTTCGGGCGAAGGAAAAACTTTAGTGACTGTTAATCTTGCAGCGATTATTGCATACGCAGGAAAAAAAGTTATTGTAATGGATCTGGATATGCGCAAACCGAAAATACATCATAGTTTTAAAATAGAAAATATCAATGGTATGAGCACTTTGCTGATAGGAAAAGATACCATAGATAATTGTATTCAGCACAGCACTTTTGAGAATCTTGATTTTATTACAGCAGGTCCAATTCCACCTAACCCTTCAGAACTCATCATCAACAAAAGGATGGATGACATTCTTGCTTATCTAAAAACTAAATATGATTTTATTGTGCTTGATACTCCTCCGGTTGGATTAGTAACAGATGGTATAGCAATTATTCAGAAAGCCGATTACCCGATATATATTTTACGTGCAGAATATTCTAAACGCAGATTTATTCAGAATATAGACCGTTTGTACAACGAAAACAATATCAAAAATATTTCTATCGTGCTTAATAGCGTTGATATTGATTCAAAAAATCATAAACATAATTACGGTTATGGTTATGGCTACGGTTACGATTACGATTATAGTTATGCTGAAGATAAACTTACAAAAGAAAAGAAAAGAAAATTATTCATTAGCAGAATGTTGTCCAAAAAATTTTTCTGACATATATGCAGATTATTTCTTCTACGCTAAGCGGATTGCTTGTTGTTCAGCCAAAGGTATTTGAAGATGACAGAGGATATTTTTTTGAATCGTATAATGAAGAAGTATTCCTGAAACATGGGATTACAGATAAGTTTGTTCAGGACAATCAATCTCTTTCACAAAAAGATGTACTGCGTGGATTACATTTTCAGAATCCACCATATTCACAGGCAAAGTTAGTGATGGTAATACAAGGTGCAGTGCTTGATGTGGCAGTTGATCTACGAAAAAAATCTCCTACTTACGGAAAACATTTCTCTAAAGTCCTCTCTGCGAAAAATAAAACTGCACTTTTTATTCCTGTAGGTTTTGCACATGGGTTTCTGGTTTTGGAAGATAACACCATCTTCTCCTATAAATGTTCCAATGTTTACAACAAGGAATCGGAAGATGGAATATTATGGAACGACACATATTTGAATATCAACTGGGGAATAAAAAAACCTATCCTTTCTGAAAAAGATATGAATGCCAAACATTTCTTAGATTTTGAGAGCCGATTTTAACGATCAGAAAATGGCGTTTCCTGAAATCCTGAGACAATCCTGCACTGGCGTTCAGGACTACTTGTAGTGAGATGGTTATTGAGCTTGCCGAAATATTGCTGAAATATAGGTAAATTCGGGACAGGTAACGAATAACGAATTTTGAATATAGAAGTTTAATGTTTAATTGTTTTTTCTCGCAGAGATGCAGAGAACGCAGAGCAAAAAATCAGTATAATCCGTGGCAACAGTATTTGGGTGTGAGTAGTTACAAAATTTTTATCTGCCACTTCGCATTTTACAGATCAATAGTTCCACATATCGTGTTCTATCATAAAAATGTCGTCCTTTATACGTTCTGACTCAAGGAGAGATTCTATTCCAGTTGAGTATGCTGCAATTGGGCGGTTGTATACATTTGATTCCTGTGTTATATAACTACTGAACATTCGTTTATGGAATATTTCATCAAAAGATCTCCACTCGGCATCATTGTAAGGATTGTATGCCTGGTGAATAGAAAACCAACTACGGCAAGATGGATAATACAACCAGAAAAGTTGTTTATACGATCTGAATTGGTTACTTTGATCATCTTTTGTTTCCATGACGGGACAAAGACCTAATATTCTTACATCCATAATAGAACGTTGCTTGTCAAAGAACCAATCTTCTTTTATCCAGTATTGAGCAATATCTTGTGGAGTTAAGGTATCAGGTCGCATGGCGGGAGCGCCTGATGAATCGTAAAGTGGTTGTCCTGTAGAATCTTTCATTGTATTCATTTGCGTAAGTGCTTTTATGGCTTGGGGCAATGGAAGTTCCACTTCAAATTCTTTATCCAAATCTATATCAGTAGCATAAACAGGAAATCTGTTATTGACGATGCCTTTCTTTATCACTTCAAAAAAAGAAATTCTCTGTCCATTTCTTAAAACAGTAAGTGGAAAATAAAGCGACTGGTTGATTTTTTCGCGCAAGTCAATAATTCTCCATATTCTTTTTTGCCACATTACATCTGCTTCTCTTACATGTACATAAGGAATAGGTTTCCTGTTAGGAATGTGTTCGGAAATAAAAACTCCATCATTAGGAGCGTTTTCCAAAGGACTTAAAACACTGCCTTGTGTAAATGCGCTCAGAGGAAAGAGCAGGAGTATTAAGAGTTTAAAAAGATTTAATGTTTTCATATATAAATAATTTTGGTTTTTCAGGATTTTTCATCTTCAACTAAATCGGGTTTAGCGACAGGAATTTGCAATACATTTATAGTGCTCACTTCATCTTTTTTCAGCTCATCAATTTTGGCTTTCTTGCCGATTGCATGTCGTAGATAATAGAGTTTGGCTCTGCGTACATCACCCATTTTATTTACCACAATTTTTGCAATATAAGTAGAGAAAAGTGGAAAAATTCTTTCCACACCAACTCCGTTAGAAATTTTCCGAACTGTAAATGTTTTTACTTTTCCTTTACCTTTCTTCTGTATAACAATGCCCATAAATTGCTGAACACGTTCTTTTTCGCCTTCTTTAATTTTATAGTGAACGGTAACAGTATCACCTGTTTTAAAAGTGGGAATTTCTTTTGTGGCTATTAATTGATCTTCTGCGTATTGTAAGAGATTCATAATTATAAAAGATTTATATCTTAACGAATAATTTTAATTAGATTAAAGGCAAAGATAATAGATATTTTGAAACTTCAATATTATTTTTTTTTGTCATGATAAAAATAAGTTTATACCTTTGAAAAAAATTATTACACGAATATTTTATTTATTGATAATAAATCTTCGTTGTATTATTAAAAACATTAAAACATAAACTTAATCCTAAATTATATGAATGTATTAATCTGTTTTGAAGTAAGTGATAAACAGGAAGCAGTAAAAAAAGAACTTCTGCAAAAAGGATACATGTCAAGTTGGAAAGCAAAAAGAGGCAAGGGCGAAATCACTTGTTATCTTCCTTTTAATTCTGTTTGGAAAAAAGGCGAAAACATGGGTCCTACGGCTGCAAAGGAAGACCTGAAAAAAACTGCCAGCCAGATGGGTGTGAAAATAATTCGCGCTCTCGCAATTTCTGTTTCCGGAAAATGGGATGGAGTTGTGGGTACACCATCTAATGGTAATACTTAGATAAATTGCAGGAGTATCAAAAGAAACTGCCTAAATGAGAGGATAAAAAAATAAATTTCTGTGTAAGTTTTTAATTCTTATATTTGCAGTTTCATTTGCAGTTTTATGAATTATTATTATTTTATTTAAAAAATTAAACCAAGAAATATTATCCTTATGATGCTTGATATATATGATTTCTACGATAAGATGGATCGTAATAATATTTTACTTTCTTTCAAAGGAGATATCACTTCTGAACTTCTTACATCTATTCTTCAGATTATAGAATCTAAATTAGAAAACCTACAAGAAGAACCAAAAATCAAAAAGAAAGTTTATAATGTTCTGGTAGAATGTCTCCAGAATCTCTATCATCACATGGATATAGATATAGATAAAAACGATAAAACGAAATCTGCAATTTTTATGATTGGGAAAATGGGAACTAAATACAATATCATTACAGGGAATTACATCCGAGCAGAAAACGTTAATGATTTAAAATCACGATTAGAAGAAATTAACTCTCTTTCGCAGGAAGAACTTAAAGATTACTACAAAAGAATTCTTGCTAACGGAGAAATGTCATCCAAAGGCGGTGGCGGGCTTGGTATGATAGACATTGCAAGAAAAACCGGGCAGAAACTTAATTTTAATTTTATGCCTATTGACAATAATTTTTCATTTTTTAGTTTAAATATCAAAATATCATAATATAAACATGGAAAAAATATTAATTGAATCCACTTCAAAAACTCCTTCTATCAACTTTGATTTTAAAGGTGGATTAGTAGAAATTAAAGGAAGGTCTATCCCTGAAAATTCCGTTGAATTTTATAAACCATTAGTAGAGTCGCTTGAAAAATATAGCGTGAAACCACTAACAGTAACTGTTGTTAATATTCAATTAGAGTACTTCAATACAAGTTCTTCAAAATGTATTCTTGACATTTTCAAAAAATTAGAATCCATTCATAAGAGTGGACACCAATTAGTAATCAATTGGTTTTATGAACAAGATGATGAAGATATGTTAGAAGCAGGAGAAGATTATCAGTCAATCATCAATGTTCCTTTCAAGATGATACAAATAGATGAGTAAAAGAGTTCAGGGTTCAGATTGTTGAGGGCGGTTCCAAAAATACAAAAAACACTTAACCACAAAGGTCACCAAGAAATCACAAAGTTCACAAAGCATTGATTTTATTGGGCTCTTCGTGTTCTTTGTGAAATGACTTTGTGTGCTTTGTGGTAAAAAAATCAATTTTTGGAACCGCCCTTGAATTACGAATCATAAACAGCAAATTTGTAATTCACATCGGATCCACGTCAATTTGAATGCGAACTAAATTATTTTCCTTTTCTTTTTTTAATTCATTCAACAACGAAGTGAGAATTGATTTTGCTTTATATACGGATTCATCTCTACTTATCTTTAGCAAAATTTTCTTACGATATTTATTGTGCATTCTGGCAATGAGCGGAAACTCGGGTCCCAGTACACGATTTCCGAATTTTGCTTTAAGCTTTTTTGCTAACTCATCCGAAACGCGATATACCTTTTCTAATTCTTTGTCAATCACCATAAGTTCAATAAGCCGATAAAAAGGAGGATATCTAAAATTTTTTCGCTGTTCCAATTCTTCCTCGTACATTTTGGAATAATCATTATTGATAACATGGCGGATAATTGGATGCTGATGTGAATATGCCTGAATGATAACTTTGCCTCGCTTGTTCTTTCTGCCTGCTCGTCCTGATACTTGTGCCATAAGTTGAAAACTTCTTTCGTGCGAACGGAAGTCAGGGAAGTTCATCATAATGTCGGCATGAAGAATGCCAACAGTACTCACATTATCAAAGTCCAATCCTTTGGTAACCATCTGAGTGCCAACAAGAATATCAATATTGTGTTCTTCAAAGTTGCTGATAATTTGTTGGTAAGAGAAACGTGATCTTGTTGAATCCAAATCCATGCGTGCGATGGATGCATCGGGAAAAAATATTTGTATATCTTCTTCTATTTTTTCTGTACCAAAACTTTTCATTTTTATGTTTGCATCTCCACAGGCAGCGCAGCAAGAAGGGGGATTTATGGAATAGCCACAATAATGACAGCGAAGTTGATTAGATGTTTTGTGAAATACCAAACTCACATCGCAGTTTTTGCATTGTGGTATCCATCCGCAAGTGTAACACTCAAGATAAGGTGAGAATCCTCTGCGGTTTTGGAAAAGTATGACCTGCTCTTTATTTGCCAATGCCTTTTGAATATTTTCCAATAAAAGAGGTGAAAAGTGTGATTTCATTTGCTTGCGTTTGCTCGCTTCTTTGATATCGGCAACGAGTATTTCCGGCATCTGTATTTTGCTGAAACGTGAAAGCAGTTGTACAAATCCATATTTTTTTTTCTGCGCATTGTAATAACTTTCTAACGATGGCGTGGCAGATCCTAACAGAACTTTTGCTCCGTGCATCTTTGCTAACATAATGGAGGCATCACGAGCATTGTATTGTGGCGATTTATCAAATTGCTTATATGATGAATCATGCTCTTCATCCACAATGATAAGTCCAAGATTTGAGTACGGAAGAAATATCGCTGACCTTGCTCCAAGTATAATCTGAAACGTGGAATCTGAACCTTGAAACTTTAAAACTTTATTCCATACTTCCACCCTTTCATTCTCATTGAACCGAGAATGATACACACCAATTTTATCGCCAAAATATTTGATAATACGGTTAGTAATCTGTGTGGTAAGAGCAATTTCGGGAAGTAAATAAAGCACCTGCTTTCCTTGCTGTAATGTTTCTTCAATAAGTTTTACATATATTTCAGTTTTTCCACTGGATGTTACTCCGTGAAAAAGTACAACATCTTTATTCTTCCATTCATCTTTTATTATCCTGAGCGACTGCTGCTGTTCTTCAGAAAGGATTTTGCTTTCTTCCGATGATTCGTAAGCGGCAAGACGAGTATTTTCTTTTTCATAAAATTCAAAAATATTTTTTCTCACTAATTCATTTATCACCGAAAATGATACTTCTGATTTTTTCAGCAGTTCTGATTTTTTAACTTCTTTTTTTGTTTTTGAATAACGATCGGACAATCGGATAAATTCCATTAGTATTTCCAACTGTTTGAATGCTTTTTTTTCTAACTTATCAAATATCTTTTTCAGATTTTCTTCGTTATCGGAATAGGAAGTGAGACGAACATAAGTATCTATTTTTGGTTTGAATTTTTCTTTCAATTTTTCATTAACTAATATTATTCCTTTTTCCAGCAATGATTTTACGAGTGTATGAACGGATTTTTTATTTACTATCTCTGCTAATTCATCTATAGTAAGTGTTTCTTTCTGCTTCAGAGTTTCGTAAATTAATATTTCTTCTTCCGACAATTTGAAACTTGAAGCATACAACATAGAACTCAAAAGTATTTTAGTTTCACTGGATAGTTTCAATCCCGAAGGCAGTGCGGCATTCATCACATCGCCAATGGTGCAGAGATAATAATCGGCAATCCATTTCCAAAAGTCAAATTGTTTTTTGTTTACGATGGGTTCAATGTCAAGAATACTTTCTATAGGTTTGGCTTTATACAACTGCGGTTTGATGGAATGGATATTATAAACGAGAGCGGTGTAAAGTTTAGCTTTGCCGAACTGCACTACCACTCGCTGTCCCACTTTAATATTATCTATTAACTCTAAAGGAACAGAGTAGGTAAAATAATTTGGTAAAGCAAAGGGAAGAATAACATCAGCAAAATATGTATCTACTTCTCTTTTATTTTTTTCTATTTCCATTTTCATGAGTTGGCAAAAAAATATCTATTTTCATAAATTCAAAAATAATGATTAACCGTGAAACAACTTTTAAAAAAAATTGACAATTTTTTATTTGGCTCCTTACAGAATCATTATGCACGAATGCTGGAGAAAGAAGTGTATGATTGCGAATCGTTGTTGGATGTAGGTTGTGGTTCTGATTCTCCGATAAAATACTTCTCAAAAAAAATTAAACATTGTGTTGGAGTTGATGCATTTCAGTCCTCAATTGATAAAAGTAAAACAAAAGAGATTCATAACGAATATCATTTGATGAATGTGTTAGATATAGATAAAAAATTTCCGGAAAAATCTTTTGATTATGTTATTGCTTCAGATTTGATAGAGCATCTTGAAAAAGAAAATGGATTCAAATTGATTGAGATAATGGAAAAACTTGCAAGAAAGAAAGTTATAATTTTCACTCCGAATGGATTTTTGAAACAACACGAGTATGACAGAAATAAATATCAAATTCATCTTTCCGGTTGGAAAATTGACGAGATGAAAAAACTTGGTTATAAGATTACAGGTATTAACGGCTGGAAATTTTTGAGAGGAGAATTTGCAGAGATGCGATGGAATCCAAAAGTTTTTTGGGGAAGAATTTCGCTGATAAGTCAATATTTCACAACAAGAAATCCAAAAAATGCTTTTGCTATTTTATGTGTAAAGGAAATGAAGAAAGGACTAATGAGTAGTGTGACTTCTCCATATCCAATTGCATAAAAACAGAAATAATGTTTAATGGTAAATAATTTCGTCTTGAAGAACAGATGGAATTATTTATTCCGTCATTTATGACGGAGGATAATGGGATCCAATCTGCCTGTGCGTCACCTGTCTGCGTGGTCGCACAGGCAGACGCAGACAGGTATCTAACGGCTTTAGCCATAACTTTCAAAATGCTTATATCCGTATTTAATTGGTCCGACTTGGTTCGGCTTGGCTCACCAACATATACTCAATAACCATTGTGATACACACAATAACCTAAAGGGATTTTTAGAAGAATTTAGAGATTGCTTCCTACTTTGTGCTCTTCGGCAAGATTAGAGCAACGCCTCGCAATGACTCTGTTTGCGTAACATCAGTTATTAAAAAAAAATTGAAAATCTTATCACGGAGGAAAGGGATTTTATGAAAAATGTATTTTTAGAAATGCTCTATAATTATTTCACTCTCTCACTTTAATTTATTTTTCTCGCTTATAGGTTTGCCGTTTTTATATAATCCCAGTACAAGCACTTTCTTGTTAGTTTTGCGATATTCTTCTGCTGCTGTGAGCATTTCTCGCTCTGTTTCTTTCTGAATTTTAATACCAGTACCCATTCCTTCGTTGCGCACTTCTAAATAATAACCATCTCGTAATCGGCTGGGTTTGGTAGGTGGTCTGCCTCTCTTTTTTTTTTTCATAATAAATATTGCATTATGTTGTTTCTATGAAATAACAACAAAGGTAATTAAATATCATTACTGTCAGTGAATAATAAAAATTCTACTTTTGTCTATAAATCTATAAAAAACGAAAATATATTAATCTGTGTAATCTATGGCTAAAATTGGAATCATCAAAGAAAATAAAATTCCGCCTGACCGCCGTGTGCCGTTCACTCCTCATCAGTGCAAATTTATTATGGAAAATTTTCAGGGGACAAAAGTGGTAGTACAGTCAAGTGAGGTGCGTATCATTAAAGATGAAGAGTATGCAAATGCAGGAATAAAAGTGGTGGATGACATTAGTGATTGTGATATTATCATTGGCATCAAAGAAGTTCCGGTTAAAAATCTCATCCCAAATAAAAAATATATATTCTTTTCTCACACCATAAAGAAACAACCACATAATCAGGAACTACTGAAAGCAATTTTAAAAAATAACATTCAATTGATTGACTATGAATGTATGACTGATGAAAAGCATAATCGCATCATCGGCTTTGGGCATTATGCAGGAATTGTTGGCGCGTACAATGGCATTATGGGATATGGAAAACGATATAATTTATTTTCGATTAAACGTGCTTATGAATGTAAAGACGAAAATGAACTTTGGGAAGAACAAAAAAAAATCAATCTGCCGAAATTAAAAATTATAATAACCGGAAGCGGACGGGTGGCAGGCGGAGCTGTTAAAGTAATGGACGCTTTGCACATCCGCAGAGTCACGCCTTATGAGTTCACGCATTATTCTTTTCGCTATCCAACTTACGCACAACTTTTTTGCTATGATTATTATGAAACAATAGATGGTTCTCAGTGGGATTGGAATTTTTTTTTCTCTCATCCAAAAAATTTTCGTTCCACATTCATGAAATACCCTCACTTCTGTGATTTGCTCATCCATTGTTCTTTTTGGGATCCACGTGCTCCTGTTATGTTTTCCAAAGAACAAATGCGCTCACCAGAATTTGGTATAAGTGTTATAGCCGATATTTCCTGTGATATAAATGGCTCTATTCCATCCACTATCAAACCATCACATATTAACGAACCTTTTTATGGATACAATCCGATTACTGAAAAAGAAGATTCTCCTTTTTCCAACGATTCTATTACAGTAATGGCAATTGATAATCTTCCCTGCGAACTTCCGAAAAATGCTTCTGAAAATTTCGGAAAAGAATTGATTGAAAAAATATTGCCTTCGCTTCTCGTGAAAGATGAAACCAATTTAATTGAACGA
Source organism: Bacteroidota bacterium (assembly GCA_043804035.1). Taxonomy (GTDB): domain Bacteria; phylum Bacteroidota; class Bacteroidia; order Palsa-948; family Palsa-948; genus JAZDJJ01. The sequence continues at coordinate 4,761 of JAZDJJ010000113.1, read as the reverse complement.
AGTACAATTACTAAGGAAGGAAAACTAATGAAGATGTTTGAGTACCTCAAAGATTATGTGAAGCAGTGAGAATGACAGAGATTGCTTCGGGTTGCTTTAGGCAACCCTCGCAATGACGTTTATTTGTATTTTTAGAACTGTCCTTACATAAATTTTGCGATTAATGTATTTCAGAAGTAATTAAAAAAATTAACAAGTACCAATATATTTTTGCGTAACATCAATTATATAAGTCATTCGCATATCAATAAAAAAACATGGGACGAATGCATTGAACATTCGCAAAATTCATTGATATATGCTTACTCATGGTATTTAGATATTGTTTGTCCGAATTGGGAAGCATTAGTGGAAGGAGATTATGAATCAGTAATGCCATTGACATGGGAAAAAAAATATGGTATCAGATATTTGTTCCAGCCATATTTCACTCAGCAGCTCGGCATTTTTTCCAAAAATAAATTAGAGAAAAAAACAATTGAAAAGTTTTTGCTTTCTATCCCAACTTATTACAAATTCATTGAGATAAATCTTAATACGCAAAACGATTTTCAATCCAATGAATATTCCTCAAAAAAAAAAAATTAAACTTTGAACTCAATTTATATCAATCGTATACGAACTTGTATAATAATTATTCTGATAACGCAAAAAGAAATATAAAAAAAGCCGTAAAGAATAATATTCAAGTGGAAAAAAATATTAGTCCGCTATCTGTTATTAATTTATTCAGGGAGAACACAGGAAGAAAATTAAAAAATCTTAAAGACAGAAATTATCATATTCTAAACCAACTTATTCAGGAGTGTATTAGTCGTGGGCATGCTGAAGTATGGGGTGTTTTAACAAAAGAAAAAAAACTTTGTGCAGGAATTTTCTGGATAAAAACAAACGATAGATGTATCTTTCATTTTTCGGCTACAAACCATGAAGCAAAAAAAAATGGCTCTATGTTCTTGCTTATTGATACTTTTATCCGCGAACATGCCGAAAAAAAAATAATTCTGGATTTTGAAGGTTCAAATAAAAAAAACCTTGCCCAATTTTATAAAAGTTTCGGAGCAATGGAATGTGTATATTTACAAGCCAGAAAAAACAATCTTCCATTAATAGTAAAGTGGCTAAAAGAATTGTAACAAAATGATTAAGTATTATTACTTTTACTGAAAATTATTAAAACCAATAATATGAAAATCAAACTTTATCATGTTGATGCTTTTACAAGCAAAATATTTGGAGGTAATCCGGCTGCTGTATGCCCGTTGAATACCTTTCTGCCTGATGATGTTTTACAAAACATCGCTATGGAAAACAATCTTTCCGAGACCTCTTTTTTTGTGAAAGAAAATGACAAGTTTCATATCCGCTGGTTTACGCCTATTGTGGAAGTAAATTTATGCGGACATGGCACACTAGCGACTGCTTTCGTTATTTTTAATTACGAAAATTTTGCCGGGAATACTATTCGCTTCCATTCAAAAAGCGGCGAACTCTCAGTTAAAAAAGAAAAAGAAATATTAACACTTGATTTTCCTGCTGATAAATTGGAAAGAATTTCTCCGCCGGAAAAAATAACTAATGCCCTTGGTGCAATTCCTATTGAAGCGTATAAAGGAAAAACAGATTATCTGTTTGTTTACAATACGCAAGAACAAGTGTATCGCTTGTATCCCGATTTTAGAAAACTATCAGAAGTAAACGTACGTGGAATTATTGCTACTGCCAAAGGAAATGATTGTGATTTTATTTCGCGTTTCTTTGCCCCGGTAAGCGGTGTGGAAGAAGATCCTGTTACGGGTTCTGCACATACATCACTCACTGTTTATTGGTCTGCTCAACTCGGTAAAACCTCTCTCAGTGCCATTCAACTTTCAAAACGTAAAGGATATCTTCATTGCAAAATGCTTGGCGATAGAGTTGAAATTAGCGGAGAGGCAAGATTGTATCTGACAGGAGAAATTGAGATAAGCGGATAAAAACTTTTTAATATGTCCGGACTTTATTCCAAACTAATTAAACCCATTCATTTCTGTGGAGATATCATACTAATAAATGCTTCTTTTTTTCTCAGTTATTTCTGGATGTATGATTCTCTGAATAGTTTTGTCGCCAATCATTATTTCTCTCTTTTTATTTTTTACAATGCATTATGGATTATTTTAACGACTGTGCGAAATGCCTATGCACTTTATCGTGTGCAAACAATTGTTGCTTTGTTTAATTCCATGGCAAAGATTCTATTTTTTTATTTTGTCCTTATAGAAGTATTTTGCAGAGTGTTCAGCGTATTTATTTACCCACTCGGTTTTTCGTTATATTCTTTTCTGTTGATAAGTGTTTCCATTTCGTTGTGGCGAATATTCACTATTTTTTCGCTGAGGATATACAGGAAAATGGGATTTAATTACAGAAAAGTAATCATTGTCGGATTGGATAATTCCAGCAAAGAGTTATCAGATTTTTTTAGTGCTCATCCTGAGCATGGATATAAACTATTTAAACTTTTTGATGCAAAAAATTATTTTTCTGAATTTTCTAAATTAATAGAAGATATAAAATACTATTGTGTAAAAAACGAGATAGATGAAATCTATTGCTCCTATTCTCTTTTTCCTATAGAACAGATTAACAATCTTATTGATTTTGCAAATCAGAATATGCTTCGGGTAAAATTTTTACCCGATTCTATGGGCTTAACACTAAAGCAATTTAAAGTGGATTTTTATGATTATATACCCATTTTTCTACTCAAGCCAACACCCATTGACGAAACTACAAATAAAATTATCAAACGAATATTTGATATTGTTTTTTCTCTACTTATTATTATCATTATTTTTTCATGGCTATTCCCTTTGCTTGCAATAATCATTAAATTAAATTCCAAAGGACCTGTTTTCTTTAGGCAAAAACGTTCCGGATTAGATAATAAAGATTTTTGGTGTTATAAATTCCGTTCTATGTATAGTAATCAGGAAGCGGATATAGTTCAAGCAACAAAGGGAGATATGCGAATTACCAGAGTCGGAGCGTTCCTGCGAAAAACCAGTATAGATGAACTGCCGCAATTTTTTAATGTGTTATTAGGAAATATGTCAGTAGTAGGTCCACGCCCGCACATGCTCAAACATACAAAAGAGTATGCTACAATTATTAATAAATACATGCTTCGCCATTTTATCAAACCGGGAATAACAGGACTGGCACAAGTCAGAGGATATAGAGGAGAAACCAGCGATAAAAAAATGATGGAAAAACGGGTGAAGATGGATATTTATTACATGGAGAATTGGTCATTCTTGTTAGATGTTAAAATTGTTTTTCAAACCATTATAGACATTCTGATAGGAAGCAAAAATGCCGGTTAGATACTGAGAGCAACAACAATTTTATTTTCTTTTACCTGAAGGAACCAAAAGCACAAAGTAAAAAACAATTATCACTGTAAATACTGCGCTTACCATCAAAGCAATTTCTGCATTTGTTTTGTACCAAATTATTCCTGTAATAGTACTGGCGGACATGGCGCATAAACTCTGAAAAGCAGTGTATGTCCCAATAGCCGTTGCGGTATCTTTTTTTTCAGCAATGTTGGTGATCCATGCTTTTGAAATTCCCTCGGTAGCAGAAGCGTACAGCCCGTAGCCAAAGAACAACACATAAAACATAATAGAATTTGTGTTAACCGACATTCCAAAATAAACTCCTGCAAAAATAATCAGTCCGCAGACAAATATTATCTTCAGACCAATACGATCGGCAAGTATTCCTAACGGAAATGAAGTAATGGCATAAACAAGATTATAAAATATGTAAACTTTGATAACGGTAGCATCATCCATGCCTGCATTTTTTACTTTGAGTAAAAGAAAAATGTCAGAACTGTTGAACAAAGCAAACAGCAATAATCCAAAAATCAATTTCCTGTATTCGGGAGAACTTTCTTTCCAATATTTTGTGAACGATAAAAACGATGGGTAAAATGATTTGTGGTTTGTCTGTCCAAATTGTTTGATTTGTGATTTATCGTTCAGTAAGAAAGTAAGTAAGACAGAAATTATTCCCGGGGCAAAAGCGATAAAAAAAAGCGTTGCATAATCTTTCGGAAAGAAATGCAGATAGATAAGTGCAGCAACCGGACCGAGTACAGCACCAAAAGTATCCATCCCCCTATGAAAACCAAACACTTTTCCTTTATGTTCAGAAGAAGTTTCGGCAGAGAGCATAGCATCGCGTGCTCCTGTTCGCAACCCTTTACCAAATTTGTCAAGAGTGCGAGCAAAAAAAATCCACAATGGAAAAATGAAAACAGCCATCATGGGTTTTGATATAGTACTAAGGAAATATCCCCATCGCACAAATGGCAATCGTTTTCCTGAACTATCAGAAAGTTTTCCGAAATATCCTTTGCTCAATCCTGCAGTAGCTTCTGCCATTCCTTCTAATATGCCGATAAGAAAAACTGAAAAACCAATCTCTTTCAGATAAACAGGCATCACGGGATAAAGCATCTCGCTGGATATGTCGGTAAACATGCTTACGAAAGAAAGAATCAAAATGGAACGAGTGATGATGCGGGACTTCATGGAAAATTACTTTATTACCAAAAGAATTTAATTTTCGGAAAATATGTTCGGGATATACTTCACATTTCTATTTTCTATTCCCTATTTTCTATTCCCTATTTTCTATTCCCTATTTTCTATTCCCTATTTTCTATTCCCTATTTTCTATTCCCTATTTTCTATTCCCTATTTTCTA
>JAZDJJ010000112.1:0-3590 GCA_043804035.1 Bacteroidota bacterium | reverse complement strand
ACCATACATGCGAAAGATGAATCCCAAAAGAGGTGCGCCTGCTGTGAATCCAAGGATTGTTATTGGGAGTTTATTCATCAAGCATAAACTAAAATTAAGTGATAAAGAAACCATCCAAATGATTCAGGAAAATCCATATATGCAATATTTTCTTGGACAGAATGTATATGATCCTAATTTCTTATTTGATTCAAGTTTGTTTGTAACAATACGCAAGCGAATGGGATTACAGGAGTTTGACGATATGAATAAAGTCATTATGAGAGAGACAATAGATGAAAAAGCGGAAGAAGTCAGATTGTCAAAAAATAAGAATAAGGGAGAATTAAAATTGGATGCCACAGTATCGGATCAATATATCAAATATCCTACAGATTTAGATTTATTGAATCAGTGTCGTGTATGGACAGAAAAATTTATTGATGAAATATTTCCACAAACATTTTTAGAGAAGAAGCCGCGTACATACAGGCGAGTGGCTCGCAAAAAATATTTATCTATTGCAAAAAAGAAACATAAAACCACCAAAGAGATACGCAAAGGTATCAAGTATCAATTGTTATTTGTAAAACGAAATCTTGGAAAGATAAGCGAGTTAATAGATATGTTTGAAGAAGGGCAATTTCCTCTTTGCCGGGCATCACAAAAATATTTGTTGGTAGTGCAGGAAATTTATCGGCAACAACAATATATGTATAGCAACAAAATCCATCAGTGTGAAGGCAGAATAGTAAGCATTCATCAGCCCTATGTACGACCAATATTAAGAGGAAAGGCAAATGGATATGTAGAATTTGGCTCTAAAATAAACATGAGTTTAGACAATGGTTTTGCACGAATAAACCGTTTGAGTTGGAATGCGTTCAACGAATGTGGTGATTTATCAGAGCAAGTGGAAGCATATAAAAGTATTCATAGTTATTATCCGGCATTAGTGCAAGCCGATAAAATTTATTTCACACGAGAAAATCGTAAATGGCTTGATGAAAAAAACATACGATACACAGCCGTTTCATTAGGCAGGCCAATGAAACAAAGCAATTACCAAAAAAGGAAAAGCAAAAAAGAAGCAGCCAGGCGCAATCACATAGAGGGAAAATTTGGTCAGGGGAAAAATGGATATGAAATGAACTGCATCAGAGCCAGACTAAAGGACACATCAGAAAGTATGATAGGGTGCATTGTTTTTATTATGAATGTGATAAATTTAATGTCTAATCATAATTAAAAAAAATAATTTATTTACAAGGGATAAGTGTGCGCGGTTGGCAACATTTTGGGATTAATGAACATATTTTTTGAATAAGTTCGATTAATAAACGCATAAAGAGGAAAAAATGCCATTAACCTAACTTGGAAAGAATTCCAAAAAAACGCCCTCCAAAATACCCTTTTTAGGCACTTTTAAACCCCTCTTTCATAGTGCGGGATTTTTCGAAATTTGATTTGTAGTCCCTAAAAATAAAAATATCTCTTGACAATTCATTTTTTCCGTTTATCTTTGCACCGTCTTTTTAAAAATATGACTTTATGTTCCTGAAAAAAATAACCATAACCAATCGCAATACACATAAACGGTACCATTATTATGTGCGGATAATGAACTCACAGAAAGTCACAACGACTTCTCTGCAAAACAAAAGCAAACAAGTTATTCGCTTGCGCAAATGCAGCGAACCACAGGAGCCGGTGCGTGAGATATACGATGCCTTAGGATACCAATACAAGCCATACCATCTGAAAAAATTTGTGTTACCTAAAACGGAAAATCACAACATAGGATCCGCTATGAAACTGTAAAAAAATGTTCCAAGTTGGGTTAAGATTTAGCCCAAAATTTGCCAAAAAAAATGAACAACCCTGCGGCTTGCTACAGGGAATCAAACTGTCATATTGAGCGAAGCGAAAATATCTATAAGATTCTTCATTTCGTTCAGAATGACAGAGGAAACTCTATGGCAAGCCACAGGGAATTATCAAGTTAAGACGAAAGGTTGATAAGAATTTCTTTTTCCATTTTATTTATATCTATTCCGTCAAAAGTTCCTGAACTCATCATCAAAAGATTTTTGTTTTTCCAATTTTGAGATTTTAAATACTCTTCTAATTTCATAGAGTCGGTGAAAACCAACAATGAACTTTTGCCAAAAGAATCTTTTACTTGTTGTTCGGTAATGGGAATAAGTTTTTTATGTTCTATCGTGTGAGGATTAAAATATACAATGGCTTCATCGGCTCCGTCCATACAACCTCTATACTCTTTCAAAAAATTTGCATTCAAACTACTGAAAGTGTGAAGTTCCATACAGGCAACTACTTTTCTTTTCTCATATTGTTTTTTTACTGCATCAATCGTTGCTTTAAGTTTAGAAGGAGAATGAGCGAAATCTTTATACAGAGCAAAACATTCATTCTTAACAACAAGTTCTAATCTTCTTGCTGCACCTTTAAATGAAGTTATTGCTTCATAAAATTGTTTATCACTAATTCCAAGTTCTTTGCAAACAAGTCGGGCACCGTTTATATTCATTATGTTGTGATTGCCAAAAATTTTAAGTTCTATGTTTGATGTTTGATGTTTGATGTTTGTGAAAAGCAAATAAGTAATTCCGTTTTCAATCTTGTGAGGAGCAGTAGAATATGGAATTTTTGTAATGTCATTTCTGCTGTGAGAAATTATTTTTTTTAATTCACCATCTGCTTCACAATAGATTAGTTTTCCGTTTGGCTCTATAGAGTCAATAAATTTTTTGAACTGTTCCGAATAATTATTATATGTTGGAAAGACATTGATATGGTCCCATGCAATTCCACTAATCAAGGCAATGTTCGGTTTATACAATAAAAATTTCGGTCTTTTATCAATAGAAGAAGACAGATATTCATCACCTTCAAATATAGCGACAGGCGTTGATTCGGCAATACTCACCATCGTATCAAATCCTTCTACCTGTGCGCCAATGAGATAATCAAAGTCATTTCCGCAATGTTTCAGAACATGAAGAATGATTGCTGTGATAGTTGTTTTTCCGTGACTGCCGCCAATAACAACGCGTGTTTTACTTTTTGTCTGCTCATAAATGTATTCAGGATAAGAATATATTTTCAGTCCGAGTTTTTGTGCTTTAATCAATTCAGGATTATCAGTGCGGGCGTGCATTCCAAGAATAACCGCATCAAGTTTTTTATGAATTTTACTTAAATCCCAATTCATTTTTTCAGGAAGCAAACCAAGTTTTTCCAAACGGCTTTTTGACGGTTCTGCTATCTCATCATCAGAGCCGGTAATTGTGTATCCTTTATTATGAAGAGCAATGGCAAGGTTATGCATCACCGCTCCGCCAATAGCAATAAAATGTACTTTCATATTTTTAAAAAATGCAAATGCTTGTGATAGGGATTTTTATTTTTTGTGACTGCCCAATAGTCAATTCTCAATAGTCAATTCTTTAAGGGCGGTTCCAAAAATTGATTTCGTCATTGCGACTGCGAGGCACGAAGCAGGAAGCAATCTCTATTTCTACATGAAAAAACAGATTGCTTCAGTCGTTCCTCCTTCGCAATGACGTTTATTTGTATTTTTAGAACTG
>JAZDJJ010000111.1:0-7354 GCA_043804035.1 Bacteroidota bacterium | reverse complement strand
AAATCTTTGATGAACAACTTAGGAAAAAAATTTGTGAAGACAAATGTACTTCTGAACAGTGGCTTGAAATTCATGAAACTGCTCATCGTCTCGGCATTCATTCCAATGCAACAATTCTTTACGGGCATATTGAATCTTTTGAACACCGTGTTGAGCATCTGGAACGATTAAGAAAATTACAAGACAAAACAAATGGCTTTAACACTTTCATTCCATTAAAATTCCGCAATCAAAATAATCAAATGTCGGCTGTAAAAGAAATAAGTGTTATTGAAGATCTGAAAAACTATGCTGTGTCAAGAATCTATTTAGATAATTTTTCTCATATCAAAGCATACTGGCCAATGATAGGAAAAAGCACTGCACAACTTTCGTTAAGTTTTGGAGTGGATGATCTTGATGGCACTATCAACGACTCCACAAAAATTTATTCTATGGCTGGTTCAGAAGAACAACATCCTTCTATGACAACTCAGGAACTTGTGGAAATGATAAAACAAGCAAGACGACATCCTGTTGAACGCGATACACTGTATAATATCATCTGCAACTATGATAACAACGTAAGCCTCCCAAGAGAGAAAAAACACAATCATCAAAATGCCTGATAATAATTTAATCTGTGTATTGATTTTTTTTACCTTTGTTTTTTTATATATAAAAATTTTAAATTAATTTAATATGGCAAATCACCCATCAGCAAAAAAGCGCAGTCGTGCTAGTGAAAAAAAACGTTCAAGGAACCGTCATCGCAAAACATCAATGAAAGTCGCAATTAAAGTTTTGCGTTCAACAAAAGATAAGAAGACAGCTATAGAACTGCTTTCTAAACTTGTTTCGTTGCTTGACAAATTGGCAAGAAAAAAAATTATTCACAAAAACAAATCTGCCAATCTGAAGTCAAAACTCACACGACATGCAAACACACTTCATTCGGCAGAAAAAACGGTTCTGTCTAATACCAATGAGGTGGAAAACGAAGCTCAAAGTGTAAATAGCAATGCCTGAAATTTTCATCTCTAAATTTGTTAATGGATGGGCTTTATATGGAAGAATCTGCAAACATCACGATAAAATCTTGGGCAGAAGCAGATCGTCCGCGTGAAAAACTTTTACTTAAAGGCAGACATACTCTCACTGATGCCGAACTGCTTGCCATTTTGATTCGTACGGGAACAAAAAAAGAAACTGCTATTGATCTTGCAAAAAAAATTTTAAATGACGCAAAAAATAATTTGAACGAACTTAGTAAATTCACCGTTCATGATATAATGAAATACAAAGGTATGGGTGAAGCAAAAGCCATCACTATCATTGCCGCACTTGAAATAGGCAGAAGGAGAAAAGAATCTAAAATTATCAAACGCGAAAAGATTTTTTCCAGCAAAGATACTTTTGAAATTTTTTTTTCTGTATTTCAAGATATACCACACGAAGAATTCTGGATGCTGTTACTAAATCGTGCTAATCAAGTCATCAAAAAAGAATTTATCAGTCGTGGTGGTGTATCATCAGCAGTGGTGGATGCAAAAATAATTTTCAAAACAGCTATTCAACATCTCGCCTGCGGAATTATTCTTTGTCATAATCATCCATCAGGCAATCTGAAACCCAGCGACCGCGATATTCAACTCACGAAAAATCTGAAAGAAGCAGGAAAAATTCTGGATGTATCCGTTCTTGACCATATTATTATTTCAGACAACGGATATTTTAGTTTTGCTGATGAAGGAATGATGTGAAAATGTAAGATATAAAATAGAAAATAGATTATAGCAAATAGAAAATAGAAAATAGTATTCAATAGTTCGGCTTCGCTCACTACAAGTAATCAATAATCAATAATCAATAATCAATAATCAATAATCAATTCTTAATTTGGCTCCGTAGCTCAGTTGGTAGAGCAGCTGACTCTTAATCAGCGGGCCGTGGGTTCAAATCCCTCCGGAGTCACGATTATAATATACTGCATTTTACAAATGCTTTTACAGAAAAGAAATAGGATTAAAAAAATGTAGAATTTTAATTTAATTAAAAATAATAATTGAAAATCTCCGCCTCCATATATTCAGGAAAAGGAAAATCATTAAGTAAATTAGTGAAAGAATTAGATGATTTCATTGTGGATTATTTTCACATTGATAGTAATGATGATTTGAGTGTGTTTGACGACATTAAAGCAATCCGACAGCAAAGCAAAACTCCTATTGACCTGCATATCATCAGCCCAACACCCGAAATTTTTTTTCCGCTCATTGTTGAAAACAAAGTGGAATTGGTGACTTTTCAGTTTGAAAATTTAAAGAACGAAATAAAAATTCCTGCTGAAGTAAAATCAAAACTCGGACTCGCTATAGTTTCTGAAACCGAAATCAATGTGTTTGAAAAATACAAAGACCATTTTGATTTTATTCTTTTTATGACAACTACACCAGGGAAAAGTGGTGGTGCTTTTAATAAAGAAAATTTTAAAAAGATACGTGATTTTCGTCTTCGGTTTCCTGAAAAGAAAATTCATGTAGACGGTGGCGTGAACGCTGATATTTCTTTTGTGCTCCGAAACATTGGTGTGTTTGCAGTAGTATCAGGTTCTTATTTGGTAAATGCAGCGGGTATCGGAAACGCTTTGCACAATATGCGCAGTCAGTATTATGTTCCTTCCGGAATGCATGTGAGTGATGTGATGATGAGAAAAGATGAAATTCCAATCCTGAAAGAAAACGATTCTGCTTTTGCAGATGCACTCCATATCATTGAAAAATTTGCAATGGGTTTTACCACAGTGATTGATGACAGCGGAAAACTGACAGGAATTATCAGCAATGCGGATGTGCGCAAAGGACTCATCAAAAAAATAAATAACTTGAATTTCATACAGACGAAAGATATCATCAACAGAAATCCCATTTGTGTATATGACGATTTCACCATCACCGAAATGATTGAGTTCATCAAAAACACGAAACAAAATATTTTATACCTTCCCGTTGTGAGCAGAAAAAATAATTTAACAGGAGCAATTACATTTACAAATCTTATTAAAGGAGAATGAAGTATGATAATAAAACTTAAAAAAAATATTAACGAAAAAAAAGCCAATGAACTCGGAAAAGCATTAAAATCATTCGTAGTGAAACAAAACGGTTCATATATTTTAATAACTCCATCCGGAGAGAAAGAGATAGAAGCAAAATATAAATCTCTTGTATCAGAAAGCATTCTTTTCAATGATGACATTCAACTGGCGAGCAAAAAATTTATTTCCGGCACAAGAGAAATTAAAATCGGAAAAGATATTATCATCGGAGGAAATTCTAATAATAGCATTATCATCACAGGTCCTTGTTCTGTGGAATCGGAAGAACAGATTGAACAGTCGGCACAACTTTGCAAAAAACTCGGAATAAAAATTATCCGTGCAGGTGCATTTAAGCCAAGAACTTCTCCATATACTTTTCAGGGATTGGGAATTGAAGGACTGAAACTTTTGGATAAGATGAGAAGTAAATACGGGCTGAAAATAATTTCAGAAGTTCGCGATTCTACTCATGTAAATCAAATAATTGAATATGCCGACATCGTTCAGATAGGTGCAAAGTCAATGTACGACCATGGAATATTAAAAGCATGCTCAAAAATTTCTAAACCTGTTTTATTAAAAAGAGGATTTGGCACAACAATTCAGGAATTTGTTCAGGCGGCAGAATTTATTTTGTCGGGAGGAAATGAAAATGTTATTCTCTGCGAAAGGGGAATCAGAACATTTGAAACAAAAACCCGCTTCACCCTTGATTTATGTGGAACATCATGGCTAAAAGAACATACTAATCTTCCTATCATCCTTGACCCGAGTCATGCAATCGGTTATGCTTATGGAGTTCCTGATTTAACACGCGCCTGTCTTGCTATGAGCGTTGATGGTTTGCTGATTGAAACACATCCGAATCCTGCTGTTGCAAAATCGGATGCATCGCAACAATTAAACTTTAATGAGTTTACAAAACTTTATAAATCACTTAAGCCCATAGCAAAAGCCATCGGAAGAAACATTATATAACTACTGAGAATTGTTAATTGTTAATGGTTGTGGAGAATTTATTATTTATTATTTATTATTTATTATTGATTATTGACTACTTGCCTGCCTGTGCAGACGGCAGACAGGTAGTGAGCAAAGCAGAACTATTGATTAATCGTAAGTTCGTCATGGCGGGCTTGACCCGCCACCTCAATCAATTATCTCCTTAGTTCGTCAAGGTGGGTTTGACCCGCCATCTCATTTTTGATTTTGAGCCCGTTTATGTGTAATTGAAAATTTCCTGTACGTTTGTAACGAGTAAATAAAAAAGGGCGAAACTTTTCGCCCCTTTTTCTTTGGAAAACTATTGATGACCTTATTGTCATGCTGAATTTGTTTCAGCATCACTCAATTAATTATTCTTTCACAAACTTCTTTATCGCAATTCCTTTTTCTGTTTTCGCTTTTATGAAATACATCCCGTTTGAAAAAGCAGAAACATCAACACTTGTTTTATTGTTGCTTGTTACAAGCGTTTTTATTAACTGTCCTTGTATGTTTGAAATTTCCATTACTGCTTGTTGCGGGCTTTCTATAGTTATGTTATCGGTTGCGGGATTAGGGTAAATAATAAAATTGTTTATTGTTGTAATATCAGTAATACCTACACAGGGAACAGTAACAGTAACAACAACATTGTCGGTTGTTGAACCACAAAAGTTGGTAACAGTAACCGTGTATGTAGTCGTTGCAGTAGGCGAAACAGTGATGGAAGCAGTTGTAGCATTTGTATTCCATAAATATATATCGCCACCACTTGCTGTTAATACAATACTTTGTCCTATGCAAATGGCCGTATCTGTTCCTGCATTGGCAACAGGTAAAGAATTTACATTTACGACAACATTGTCGGTTGCTGAACCGCAAGAGTTAATAGCAGTAACTGTGTATGTAGTTGTAGTAGTAGGCGAAACAATGATAGAAGTCGTTGTAGCACCTGTACTCCAGGTATAAAAAGTACCACCACTTGCTGTTAATATAACACTTTGTCCCTGACAAATTATTTTATCTGCTCCTGCATTAGCAGGTACATAATCTACAGTAACTATAACATTGTCGGTTGCAATACAACCTTCAGCACTTGTTACTGTAACCGTATATGTGGTTGTAGTAATAGGCAAAACAATGATAGAAGCCATAGTAGCACCTGTACTCCATAAATACGAAACTCCACCCGTTGCTGTTAATGTAGCATTCTCACCTGGACAAATAGATTGGTTTGTACCTGCATCAGCAATAAATGGAACACTACCAGAAATAGTTTTGGAAATTTTTCCTTCATATCCCACTACATAACCAACACAAGCATCTATGAAATAAACTGAAATAAACCACTCAGTTGTTCCGCTTGTTTGTGCCGACCAATTGCTTCCACCATCACTTGTTTTCAAGATGATTCCACTATTGCCTACAATGTAACCCGTATTGGCACCGACGAAATAAACTGAATTTAAATCACCTGTTGTTCCGCTTGTTTGTGCTGACCAATCGCTCCCGCCATTGATTGTTTTCAAAATGATTCCATAACTACCTACAGCATAACCCGTATTAGCATTGGTGAAATAAACTGAATATAAATCATCTGTTGTTCCGCTTGTTTGTGCTGACCAATTGCTCCCGCCATTGATTGTTTTCAAAATGGTTCCTTGCTCTCCTACGGCATAACCCGTATTAGTATTGGTGAAATAAACTGAAAATAAATCATTCGCTATTCCGCTTGTTTGTGCTGACCAATTGCTCCCGCCATTGATTGTTTTCAAAATGGTTCCTTGCTCTCCTACGGCATAACCCGTATTGGCATCGGTAAAATAAACTGAAGATAACCACCCAGTTATTCCGCTTGATTGTGCTGACCAATTACTTCCACCATTGATTGTTTTTAAGATGATTCCATTATAGCCTACAACATACCCTGTATTGACATCAGTGAAATAAACTGAAAGTAACGGATACGATGACGGTGTTCCGCTTGTTTGTGCTGACCAAGTGCTTCCACCATCACTTGTTTTCCGAATGGTTCCATAATCGCCTACAGCGTACCCTGTATTGGCATCGGTGAAATAAACTGAATATAAATGATTATTCGTTCCACTTGATTGTGACAACCATTGTGCATTTGCACCTACTTGCAGTCCTAAAACTACTGATAAAATAATAATAATTTTTTTCATAAAAATTCCTCCTGTTTTTAATTTGTTAAATAAATAATTTTATTTCTTCTATTCGTTTGGCTTTTCGGTATCCGCCTCCCGATAGCATCGGGACATGCCGTTTTTTTAAGTGGGTTCTGGTCTCCACTTTTTGATAATAAACTTGTTTGTCACTTTTGGTGGTCAGCCATTATTTGACCTGCGAGTGTTTTTGTATTTTCTATCTTCTATTTTCTATACCATTTTCTATTTTCTATTTTCTATCTGCTATTTTCTATCTTTTTACCCCTCCAATGGAGCATAAATTTCTGCCAGTACTTTTGTTACGTCTGATTCTATTCCTACTTCTTTATCTTTTAGTAAAAAACGCACTTTGTAATAGCGTGCTTCGGGAGTATTGACTTTGTTTTTACGAGTATTTTCGTAAGGCGAACGACTATCTTTGTCTATCGGAATTTTGAAATCGGAATTTCGGATTTCGGATTTCGGATTTTTCATGGATGGATTGAAATTTATAATAATGTACAAATAGTACTAATAATTTTTTGATATGCAAGGAAAAAAAATAAAAGCACAACCCCACCCTAACCCTCCCCATTTGGGGAGGGAGTCAATACTATGAAACATAAATTGCAACTTCTTCATACAAGCAGGAAAAATTGAATAACAAACTCACCCCTTAATAGGACTTACGCAAACATTCATTTATAAACTAACATTTATGCCACGAAGTTTTTGCTTTGCAAGAGAATAATTCAACAGAATTTCTTTGTGAATCTTTGTGCCTTGGTGCCTTTGTGGCAGAATAAGAAAACTCTGCGTAAGTCCTATTTAATTCGTTGTTCTAAAATGCAAAATGCAAAATGCAAAATGTAAAATCTAAAATGCAAAATGCAAAATGTAAAATGTAAAATGTAAAATGCGAAATGTAAAATGTAAAATGCGAAATGTAAAATGTAAAATGTAAAATCTAAAATGCAAAATGCAAAATGCAAAATGTAAAATCTAAAATGCAAAATGCAAAATGCAAAATGTAAAATCTAAAATGCAAAATGCAAAATGCAAAATGCAAAATGCAAAATGTAAAATCTAAAATGCAAAATGTAAAATCTAAAATGCAAAATGC
>JAZDJJ010000110.1:0-21945 GCA_043804035.1 Bacteroidota bacterium | reverse complement strand
GTAATTTGATTTTTGGAAATACTCAACTCGTTAGCAGCATGTTCTGCTAAAGCATCATCGTTATGTGCTATAATTGATGGTATGCAAAGTTGTAAGAGTTTAATCATTGCTGTCCATTTAGTAGTAAAAAAATAATTTCATAATATCCAATTCATCATATACTATTTTGACAGTTTTTTTTACTTTAATGAAACAGTATTACAACGATAAATGTTTTGACCGAATATTTTTATTCCAAAAGATACCTGCTACTTTGTCAAAATTTTCGGTGGAGTCAGTTGTATAAAGTTCTATTATTTTTTTCTGTGAGCATTTGATTTCTATTTCGGGATGCCGTATAAAATAATCTGCTAAACTATCGGCTACAATTTTTCCCTGCAAAAGAAGTTTTACATTTTTTGGAATATATTTTTTTATTTTATCTATAAGAACAGGATAATGTGTGCATCCTAAAATGATGGTATCTATCTTATTACTTTTAGAGAAAAGCACATCAAGATTTTTCTTCACAAAATAATCCGCAGCAGGCGAATTTGTTTCATTGTATTCCACCAATGGAACCCACATGGGGCATGCTTCCTGAAAAACTTTTATCTCGGGGAAAAACTTTTCTATTTCAATTTTATACGAATTAGAATTTATCGTACCGTGTGTGCCTAAAACTCCTACATGTTTTGTTTGACTGTATTTTCCCACCACTTCTGTAACTGGACGAATTACACCAAGTACTTTTTTTTTGGGAGCAATTCTATGCAAATCCAATTGCTGAATATTACGTAGCGCTTTTGCCGATGCTGTATTGCATGCCAGTATTATCAATTGGCAGTTCATGGAAAAAAGTTTTTGAACACACTCAAGCGTATATTGATAAACTGTTTCAAAAGAACGCGTTCCATAAGGAGTCCGTGCATTATCACCAAGATAAATGTAATCGTACTGCGGAAGTTTTTTTACAATTTCTTTCAGGACGGTGAGACCACCAATGCCTGAGTCAAAAATACCGATGGGAGAAAATGGTTTCAGGGTGAAGATGTTTTTATTAGAATCGTACTCCAATCACAGTGATATCATCCACTTGTTCTTTTTCGCCCATCCATTGAGTGATTGTGTCATCAAGTTTTTTCTTTTGCTCGTCCATCGGAAGAGTGTGGATACTTTGGAGTAATTCTTTAAAATGTCCGTAAAAGAATTTCTTTTTATCTGGTCCGCCTATCTGGTCGGCATAACCGTCTGAGAAAATATAAATGATATCGTTTTTCTTTATCTCTATGGAATGTTCAGTAAAATTTCCCTGCTGATGCCAATCTTCATCTGTATGTCCAATGGGAATCCTGTCGGCTTTATATTCGGTAAATTTTTCATCACGAATTAAATAAAGAGGATTGTACGAACCGGAAAATTGCAATTGCATATTTTTCATATCTAAGTGGAGTAATGCAATTGTTATTCCGTCTTTTATCGCTTTTTCATCCTGATTGCTTCCCTTGAGCGTATTGCAGATAAGAGATTGAATCATATTGAGCACTGCTGAAGGTTTTTCAAGTCCAACATCTTTTACAGCGTGATTAAGTATGTTGTATCCGATGAGCGACATGAATGCACCAGGAACTCCGTGACCTGTGCAATCGGCAGCAGCAATAAAAAAGTTATTGTCATTTTTTTTGTAGTTCCAGTAAAAATCTCCGCTCACAATATCTTTCGGTTTAAATAAAAGAAAGTATTCAAAGGGATACGATTTTATTTCTTCAGTGGAAACAAAAACTGCCTGCTGAATTCGTTTTGCGTAATCAATGCTATCGGTAATTTTTTCGTTTTTATTTTCAAGTTCAACATTCTGTTGTCTGATAACTTCTGTTCTTTCTACTACTTTTTGTTCAAGAATTAAATTTTCCTTTTTCAATTTTCTTTCTCTCAATTTTATAAAAAGGATGATGAATATAAGTGCAATTATTCCCGATGCAACCCAGAACCATGTTGTTTTCCAAAATGGCGGAGTGATGATGAAATGAAAAGTTACCGGTTCTGTATTCCATACGCCATCATTGTTGCACGAACGGACTTTGAATGTATATTCTCCATGATTGAGGTGAGGATATGTAACTGAATTTTCTTTTACGATAGGCGACCATTCCTTGTCCAATCCTTCCAGCATATAGCGATATTTTACTCGCTTGGGATTTGTTAAACTTGTTCCAATGAAATCAAATGTGAAATGACTGCGGTTCCATGAGAAAGTATGGTCAATAGGAATTTCAACATCTTGAAAAAACAATCTCGGATTTTTTATTGTAGTAATTGGCTCTATCAGATTGTTCTTTTCCATTTTGGAATTGTACTTCACCAAACCGATGATGGAGCCAAACCAAAGAGCACCATTTTTATCTTTACACACAGCGTTGGGATTTATTTCTATCCCGAGAAACCCATCTCCTTTTTCATAGTGCTTAAAAATTTCATCTTTCAGATTAAAACGATCAACGCCTAATCCTGTTCCAATCCACAAATTATTTTTGTTATCGCTGATAAGGAGAAAAGGTGTGTTTGAACTCAATCCATCTGCCGTAGAATAATTTTTAAAAGTATTTCCATCATACTTATAAATTCCCATATCAAAAGTTCCGAACCAGATATTTCCATTTCCATCTTCGGTGATGCAGAGCGTAAATTTGCTGGGATATTTTTCTTTATCAGTGAATGTTTTGAAAACTGAGCCATCATACATCGTGAGATTTCCCGACAATGTTCCAAACCACATTCTATTTTTGCTATCGCGGAAAATGGTGTAAATCTGATTGCTTTCCATTCCGTCTTCTGAAGTAAACTGTTTAAATTTTTCTGTGTTGATGTCAAACTTTAGCAAGCCACCTTTGTTTGTGCCTATCCATATATTTCCATCTTTGTCGTCAGCGATGGAATAAATTTCGTTCACGGGCAATCCACTTTTCTCAACAGTATAGGTATCAATTTTTTTTGTAGAAGGATTAAAACGCGAGAGTCCTTTTCCAAAATCGGTGTACCAGATATTTCCTTTCACATCTTCGTAAAGCGAACTAGTATTTAAAATTTCTCCTTCTTTGCCTGTAATTTTTGTGAAACGAAAAGTCGTTCCTGAATCTTTTTCAAATTGAACAAGTCCGCCTTCTGTTCCTATCCAAAAATTTCCTTTCTTATCTTGGATTACTGACCAAATCAAACTGTTGGTAAGTCCTTCATTACTTCCGTAAATTTCAAACTGTTCGTCAAAGTATTGATTGAGATACAGATAAGTTCCTATCCAAATATTTTTTTCTCTGTCTTGAATAATAGAAAGAACCCGGTCGTTGCTGAGCCCTTGTATAGAGGAAATTGTTTGGAAAACAGATCCTTTATAATTATTTGCTTCCAATTGTGGAAGATATTTTGAAACACCACCACCATAAGTTCCAAGAAAAATATTTTTATTAGCATCTTCAAAAATCACTTTTATATAATTATTGGCAAGTCCATTTGAAGTGTTGTAAATTTTTATTTGCTTGTCGGCATTAATTTTAAAAGCACCTTTATCGGTAGAGCCAATCCAAATATTTTTCTTACTGTCAAGAAGAAGTGAGCGGATAGAATTGCTCGGAAGATTTTCTTCGTAAGCAGAAAGTTTTTCTTTGCTGAGTGTAATGCCGTTTGGAGTTCCTATCCATACGGTTCCATCTTTATCTTCCATCAGTGCTTTTATCACATCGCTTGCAATTCCATCTTTGGAAGTTATTTGTGTAAAATTTTCATTTTCAAATTTAATGATGCCTTGTCCTTCAGTTCCAAACCAAACTGTTCCATTTTTATCTTGCAAAATGCAATTGATAGTTTTATTGCTTTTGATTTTTTCGGGAGCGATTTCCTTAAATTGTTTTTTTGTTACATCATATCTTGTAATTCCGCCAGACCAATGTCCGAACCATAAGTTTCCGTTTTTATCAAGGCAGGAGGAAGTAACACGGTTTTCTGCAAGTCCATCTTTTTTGTAAAAATTCTCAAAGTTCAATCCGTTGTATTTACTTACTCCGCTCATAGTTCCCACCCAGATATTTCCGTTTTTATCCTGAAGCATTGTATAAATGCTGGATTGCGGAAGACCTTCTTCAATGCCGAATTGATTAAGGTTGAGGGTTTGTGCGGAAAGATAGTTGATGGCAAAAAGCCAACTCCAAAATATTTTCGGAAGAAAACTTGTGATTATTTTTTTCATATTACTTCTGATTTTTGATTTCCGACTTTTGTTTTTTGTCATTCTCATCTACCATATTTAACAAACTTGTAAGTATATTATTTGTTTCGTACTTGGTGGAAAGGTTTGCAGCTTTTTTTCTGTTCATTTTTTTCTGCAATGCTTTCAATGATTTTTTTGCATTGTTGATGGAGAAAATATTTGTTCCGTCAAAAGCATTAGGGTCAACATCAGCAGCAACAACCGGCTTAATGAATTTCTGAAAATCTTCTTTTGGTTTATTTTCTTTTTTGTTTAAAGCTGCCAAACTATCGGCTTCACGTTGTTTTCTTATCGCTTCTTTCATTGCTTCCAGATTTTGCCGAAGAATTCTTTCTGCTTCTTCTTTTGCTTTTAGGTCAGCAAGACGTTCTGCTTCTTCTTTTGCTTTTTGACTGGCAAGACGTTCTGCTTCCTCTTTTGCTTTTAGGTTAGCAAGACGTTTTGCTTCCTCTTCTTCTTTTTTCTTTTTCTCGGCTAACTCACGTAATTGTTTATCCTGATCTTCTTTTTCTTTTTGCATGGTATTAAGAAAAGTTTGGTCAAACACAAATTCTCGTTTTTGTGTATCCCACATTATTTTTCCGGAAGGACGATTTATTACAATATCTGTTACCGAAACAGGATTTAATGTAATACTCAAAGTAAAATCACAACGTACAAAAGGTCTTTGCATGAATGCTTTTTTGGATAGATATGTATTAATGATGAGCGATTTCGGAACTGTGCCTTCTTTGGTGATATATAATAAATATTCATTTTTTGGATTTACTGTACTTATCTCTATCTCAAACTTATACTTTCCATTTTTTTTAGTGATAACACTGCTCACTAATTTATTATCTTTTTTTAATTCAATGTTAACAGCGCTGGCTGATTCATCATTCAACTTTATAGAGCCATTGAGTATAAACAAAGCAGATATTCCTTTCTCATTTTTTTCTGTTTGCGAAAAGGAAGAAACAGAAATCAGAAAAAGAAAAAAAAAGATTAGTAAAAAAGTAAAATAAGTTCTCTTGTTTTTTACATAACACATTGCGCGGTATATTTATTTTTGGGATTATGCTAAAATTCGGACCAATTTTTTTTGATAACAAACGTACATAAAATTTTCAATTACACATAAACGGAATAAAAATCAAAAAAGATTTTTAGAAGAAAGTAAATAAAATTTTTTGATTTCAAATTTATTTTCACTTTTAAATGTGGCATAATAAAGTTTGTATCTATCATAGTAGGAATTTATGTTTTAGTGAACAAAGGTAGTCCACTTTTTGATATAATTCCCTATTTTATTCTTTTTTATCCTACACTTCCTTCTAAACTTACTGTCAAAAGTTTTTGTGCTTCCACAGCAAACTCCATCGGTAGTTGATTCAATACCTCTTTGCAATATCCGTTCACGATAAGCCCGATTGCTTTTTCGGTATTGATGCCACGTTGATTGCAATAGAAAATCTGATCTTCGCCAATTTTTGAAGTTGTTGCTTCGTGCTCAACCACTCCCGTTTTGTCTTTTATTTCTATGTACGGAAATGTGTGTGCTCCGCATTTGTTGCCCATAAGTAGCGAATTGCACTGCGAAAAGTTACGCGCATTCTTTGCACCTTTTGCTACGCGCACAAGCCCGCGATATGAATTATTGCTGGAGCCGGCAGAAATCCCTTTACTCACAATGGTGCTTCGTGTATTTTTTCCAAGGTGAATCATTTTTGTTCCCGTATCGGCTTGTTGCATGTTGTTTGTTACAGCAACGGAATAAAATTCTCCAACAGAATTATCCCCTTTCAGAATTACACCCGGATATTTCCATGTGATAGCAGAGCCGGTTTCTACTTGTGTCCATGATATTTTTGAATTTTCTTCCAAACAAATTCCACGTTTCGTTACAAAATTATAGATGCCTCCTTTTCCGTTTTTGTCGCCAGGATACCAGTTTTGCACAGTTGAATATTTTACTTCTGAGTTTTTGTGCGCCACAATTTCTACCACCGCTGCGTGCAATTGATTTTCGTCGCGCATTGGGGCTGTACATCCTTCCAGATAACTTACATACGCACCTTCATCAGCAATAATAAGTGTGCGTTCAAATTGTCCGGTTCCTGCGGTGTTGATTCGGAAATAAGTTGAAAGTTCCATCGGACATCGCACACCTTTTGGAATGTAGCAGAACGAACCATCGGAGAACACTGCCGAGTTGAGTGCAGAAAAATAATTATCAGTGTACGGAACAACCGAATGCATATATTTTTTTATAAGTTCAGGATGTTTCTGCACTGCTTCACTAAAAGAGCAAAAAATAATTTTCTTTTCGGCAAGTACTTCTTTGAAAGTTGTTTTTACGGAAACAGAATCCATTACAGCATCCACAGCAATTTTAGATTCCATCCCGACAAGTCGTTTTTGTTCTTCCAATGAAATTCCCAACTTTTCAAAAGTTCTCAAAAGTTCGGGGTCAATTTCATCCAAATCAGAAATTCTTTTTTTCTGTTTTGGCGCAGCATAAAAAATAATGTTCTGATAATTTATCTTCGGATAATTAAGGTGTGCCCAGTGATGTGGTTCTTCCATTTTCAGCCAATGGCGAAACGCTTTCAACCTCCATTCAAGCATCCATTTTGGTTCGTTTTTCTTTTTAGAGATGAAACATACAATATCTTCGTTCAATCCTTTTGCCGCAGTTTCTGTGCCGATATCGGAAGTGAAACCATATTTGTATTCAGAGGAAATATGTTTTTCAAGTATGTCTTTTTGTTTAGCCATAAGACATTTTATTATCTTTTGCCAATTGGCGAAAAAAATTATGTTAGTTAAATTTGCTCTGTAAAAGTATTATTTTTTTAAATATCTTTGTGGAGAAATCAGATTAAGACGTTGTGCTTCTTTCAAATTTATACCTATAATTTATTATGTTTTGTTCAGAAGATCCCACGAAAAAAGAATGCAGTACTGAAAACAACCAGATGCCATTTGATTGTCGTAACAAAGGCGATTGTAGTTTGGGTAGTTGCCATAAACTAAATGTGTTTGATTGGATGGCAGACATAAAAATTCCTGAAGGACAAAAAGTTTTTGACTACGTAGAAATTTGTTTTAAAAATTTTCGCAAAGATTTTTATCATAATGTAAATAATTTTTTATTAAAAATTGGCGATGTGGTGGCAGTGGAGGCATCTCCCGGACATGATATTGGAATTGTTTCTCTCACAGGAGAACTTGTCCGTGTGCAGATGGAAAAGAAAGAAATTGATTTTAATTCTCCGGAGATAAAAAAAATTTACCGCATAGCTAAACAGACAGATATAGATAAATGGAAAGAAGCGCAAATGATGGAGCAGGAAACAAAAATAAAAGCAAGAGAAATAGCAAGGTTCCTGAAACTTGAAATGAAGATTAGCGATGTGGAATATCAGGGCGATAAAAGCAAAATCATTTTTTATTATACAGCAGAAGGACGAGTAGATTTCCGACAACTGATTAAAGAGTTTGCTGTTATGTTTAGAGTTAGAATAGAAATGCGTCAGATAAGTTTGCGTTCTGAAGCCGGACGACTTGGCGGAATATCAGATTGCGGAAGAGAGTTATGCTGCTCATCATGGTTTTCAAATTTTCGGACTGTGACTACTATTGTGGCAAAGTACCAGCAACTTTCCATCAATCCCGTGAAAATCACAGGACAATGTGGAAAATTAAAATGCTGTCTTAATTACGAATTGGATGCTTATATGGATGTCATCAAAGATTTTCCAAGCACAGAAATAAAATTAGAAACCCAACAGGGTTTTGCATTTCATCAGAAGACAGATGTTTTCAAACGTACCATGTGGTTTTCCTATGAAAATGCACAAGGAGTTTTTATTCCTTTATCCGTAGATCGTGTAAAAGAAATTATCCTTCTTAATAAAGATGGAATAAAGCCCGAAGAATTAGAATCGGCTGATGTCATTCCAAAAATAAAAGAACCGGATTATCAAAATGTTGTAGGTCAGGATAGTATTTCACGTTTTGACAAAAATAAAAATAGAAATAGCCGTCCATTCCGATATTCGCGAAGAGAAAGCGATAAAAAAAGATGAACATGAAACACAAAACTTTTTTTAATATTTTTTTTAATGTCTCTTCCTTTTTGAAAAGTATGGGAATAATTCTCTTGTTTTTTTTTTCTTCCTGTGATACTAATCGTGTTTTTGAAGATAATATAGAACTTCCGAAATATATCTGGGATATGAAGAATAAAATTTCCTTTGAAGTAAATATTGATGATACGATTTCCTATCATAATTTATATATTAATGTGAGAAATGCCAGTCATTATCCTTATGCTAATCTTTTTATCTTCGTCAGCATTAAATTTCCTAATGGAATTATAGCAAAAGATACAGTAAACTGCATTTTAGCCGATGAGAATGGACAATGGAAAGGAGATGGACTTGGCGACATCTGGGATAATCAGATTCCATGGAAGCAAAAAATAAAATTTCCGGTTAAAGGAAAATATATTTTTGAGTATGAGCAAGCTATGCGCCATGAACAAATTCCTTTTATTATGGATGTTGGATTACGGGTAGAAAAAATAAAATAAATACTATTTAATTTTACAAAAATAATTTTTACAAAATGTCTTCTTCTTCAGAACAATTTTTAATTGCAGCAGAAAAAAAGGTCTTTGATGCAGAACATCGCAGAAAGATTTCTTTCAACATTGCGCAGTACGATAAAAAAGTAATTGAAGGTAAAAAGAAATTCAATAATCTGGATCTTTCACGTTCCCGCGCTTCCGTTTTGAAAACCAAAGTCATTGAAAATTTAGATAAATACCTGATAGAGTTTGAATTTAATTTTAGTAAACGTGGCGGAAAAATAATTTGGGCTCGCGATGCAAAGGAAGCCACAGACGAAATAATAAAAGTTCTCAAACACTTCAACACGAAAACAGTTGTCAAATCTAAATCAATGGTTACTGAAGAAATTCATTTGAATGATGCTTTGGAAAAAGAAGGAATAGAATCGTTAGAAACTGATTTGGGAGAATTCATAGTTCAACTTCGTGGTGAGCCGCCTTATCATATTGTTACTCCGGCTATGCATCTTTCAAAAAAAGATGTAGCGAAAACTTTTCACGAAAAAAAAGGGACACCAAAGAATTATACTCCGCAGGAAATCACTGAATATGTCAGAAAATTTCTTCGTGAAAAATATATTGTCGCTGAAGCCGGAATTACCGGAGCAAATTTTTTGATTGCAGATATTGGTGGAGTTGCCGTAACTGAAAACGAAGGCAATGCATGGCTCTCAATGGCTTTTCCGAAAGTTCATATAGTCGTTGTGGGGATAGAAAAAATGATTCCTTCGTTTGGCGATATGGAATTGTTCTGGTCTTTGCTTGCCACGCATGGCACAGGGCAAAATTTAACTGCGTATAATTCTATTCTCACAGGACCAAAACAAAACGGAGAAGCAGATGGACCTGAAGAAATGTATGTGGTTCTGCTTGATAATGGACGAACAAATCTTTTAGAACAAGTGGAACAGCGAAGAGCACTTAATTGTATTCGTTGTGGTGCTTGTTTAAATACATGTCCGATATATCAAGGCATTGGCGGACATGCTTACGGCTCGGTTTACAGCGGACCTATTGGTTCTATCATCACTCCACAATTATGGGGAATGAAAGAATATAAGCATCTGAGTTATGCTTCTTCGCTCTGCGGAAAATGCACTGAAGGTTGTCCTGTGAAAATAGATTTACACAAATTACTTTTGTATAACAGGCGCGATTCTGTGAAAGATAAATTAACTTCTTCCACTGAAAATCTGATGTGGTTGTTTTGGAAAAAAGCGATGATGAAAAGAAAAAATATGGAACAAGGTGGAGCCAAATTGAAAAATTTTATGCTTAACAGGTTTTTTAAAAAACAATGGGGGAACAGGAGGGAACTTCCGAAAATTGCAAGTAAATCATTCAATCAACAGTGGAGAGAAAGCAAAGGAATGAGATAACAAACATAATTGAGAATTGATTATTGGTTAATCGTTAATCGTTATTTGTTAATTGTTAATCGTTAATGGTTGTTGATTACTTGCCTGCCTGTGCAGACGGCAGACAGGTAGTGAGTTTGCCGAACTATTGATTATTGGGAATTGGCTTTGGGCATTGAGTTTGCCGAAATGTAGAAATGCCGAAGAGAATGAAGCAATCTGCTTATAGAAGGATTGCCTCGTTTCTTGCTCAGTTTGCCACTATTAGTGCCTAATTAAGTCATTCCGACCGATTGGAGCGACGAAATTAAGGTAGTGATTCCGTAGTCAATTGAGGCGAAAGTTACTATCATTGAGGCGAAAGTCACTATCATTGTAATGAAAGTCACTATCATTGAATTGAAAGTCACTATCATTGAAATAAAGAGTGAAAGAAATTAAATTTATGGGACTTACGCAAAAATTAGGATAAAAATGAATTAACTCCGCCTTTTAAGGCGGAGAAGAAACAAAATGATACCATGGGCTTCAGCCCTAATAAAAAGCAATTAATCTTATAGTGAGCGACGGTTGGTGAGCGACGGTTGGTGAGCCAAGCCGAACCAAGCCAAAATAAAGCCGAAATAAAGCCGAACTATTGATTATTGAACCTTAAACTTAAGTTCTACTCTCTTCCCCATCTGTACGTCTTCACTTTTAATTCACACAAATCCAACACGCGGTCAATGACAGTGGATGCAAGTTGTTCAAAATTTTTCGGTTTGCTGTAAAATGAAGGAGAGGCGGGACAAATAATTCCTCCTGCTTCGGTGATGGTTTTCATATTGTTTATGTGAATCAAACTAATCGGAGTATCACGGGTAACAAGAATAAGTTTTCTTCTTTCTTTCAGCATCACATCTGCGGCACGTGTCATTAAATCATTTGAAACACCGCTTGCAATTCTTCCCAGCATTCCCATAGAGCAGGGGCAAATAATCATTGTTTGAAAATCTGAAGAGCCCGAAGCAAACGGAGCAGCAAAATCATTTTTTTCATAGAAAGTAAAAAAACTCTTCTTTATATCAGATGGTAAAGGGGTGTGATGCAGTTCGTGAATCCATATCTGTTTTGCGTTGTCGCTCATCACAATACCAACACAATCAATTTGATTTTTCAGAGAGAGAATTTTTGCTAAAAGTACTTTTGCATAAATGGAACCGCTTGCTCCGGTAATTCCTACTATTATCTTTTTTTTCATTTGCATAAACTCATCTTTTTCGTTTTACATCTGTTTAATGATTTTCATGCACTTCAATGATAAATCAGTGAATACTAATTTTGAATTTCCGTTTCTCTCTATATGAATAATTCCTTCATTTAATTCGTCAATAAGTTTTTTACAAAGAGTGCCATCAATTCTGGTTGAAAGTCCTTTTACAAATTCCAATTCTTCCCCTTCTATGCGCATCAAAGAATTATCTCCATAGTTAGCAATCAGACATTCGCGGAGAATATTCAATCCGTAATGCAGAAAACTTTTTTGTTTCTCTTTACCTATTTTTGCAATCTCTTCTATCTGGTTGATAGCTTTGATGACATCATTATTAAAACAGATACGCATCAACTGGCGAAACTGAATAAGATTATAATTTTCTTCTTGCCTTTGGTTAAGAAGTTTTAATGCAGCATTAAAATTTCCATCAGCAAGATAAACAATACGTGTTGCTTCATTTCTTTCTATATTATATTTTTCCATCAACGTATTTCGCATTTCTTCATCGGAGATGCGATTCACTTTTACTAATTGAGTTCTGGAAACAATAGTGCGTAATAGTTGTTCTTCGTTTTCTGTTACAAGCAGGAATAACGTTTTATCAGAAGGTTCTTCTAATATTTTCAAAAGTTTATTTGCAGCAGAGATATTCATCTTCTCGGGCATCCAGATAATTACCACCTTAAATTCTCCCTCGTAAGTAGTGAGCAAAAGTTTGTGAAGAATTTCTCCGCTTTCTTCCACACCGATGACAGGTTGTTTGTTTTCTGCATTCAGATGAGAAAACCAATCGGATAAATTCAAATACGGATTTTCTAAAAATGATTCACGCCATTCAGCCACAATATCTGTACTTTTTTCTACATCTCCTTTTTTTAACGCAACGGGATAAACAAAGTGAATATCGGGATGAATGAGTTTATTACTTTTCCTGCAAGATGGACAAATACCACAAGCATCTTTTTCGTTTCTGTTTTTACAAAGAATATATTGTGTATATGCCACTGCCAATGGAAGCGCACCACTTCCTGCATCGCCAAGAAATAATTGTGAATGACTCACACGATTCTTCTGCACGGAATAAATGAGCCGCTCTTTTATTTCACTCTGTCCTATAATATTCTGAAAAAGCATCGTTCAAATATAGTCACTAATTTTACTTTCTCGTTTGTTATGAAATAATATTTTTGCAATTTATTATTATCTCAATACTTAGTAATCAATTTCATTATTATGAAAACAATAGATTCCATCAACTTCAAAAACACTTGTGTTCTCATCCGTGTTGACTTTAATGTTCCATTAGATTTAGAGTTTAATGTAACTGACGATACACGCATTCGTGCCGCAATTCCGACAATCAAAAAAATTCTAAACGATGGAGGAAGTGTAATACTGATGTCTCACCTTGGCAGACCGAAAAGCGGTCCGGAAAAAAAATTTTCCTTAAAGCATATTGTAAAAACATTAGAAAATCTTCTCAATACTAATGTAAAGTTTGCATCCGACTGCATTGGTGATGAAGCAAAAAATCTTTCCGCCAATTTAAAAAACGGTGAAGTCATTCTGTTAGAAAATCTTCGCTTTTATAAAGAAGAAGAAAAAGGCGATGAATCATTTGCACAAAAACTTTCTTCACTCGGAGATTTCTATGTGAATGATGCTTTTGGCACGGCACATCGCTCACACGCATCCACGGTTATTATCGCAAAATTTTTTCCAAACAAAAAATGTTTTGGTTATGTGATGAGCAAAGAACTTGCGAGCATTAATAAAGTGATGAGTAATTCTGCAAAACCATTCACAGCAATTTTAGGCGGAGTAAAAGTATCTGATAAAATTCTTATTCTTGAACAACTCATTAAAAAAGCCGACAACATTATTATTGGTGGAGCAATGGCATTTACTTTCGTGAAAGCATTAGGCGGAAACATTGGCAAATCGTTTGTGGAAGAAGATAAATTAGAGATAGCAAAAAATATTTTGAGCGAAGCCAAAAAACTCGGAGTTGAAATCAATATTCCTGTTGATTGCATCATTGCCGATAATTTTTCTAACGATGCTCATCACAAAATCTGTAATATAAAAGCAATTCCCGATGGATGGATGGGATTAGACATTGGTCCCAAAACAGAAATTTTTTTTCACGACATTATCCTTAAATCAAAAACTATTTTATGGAACGGTCCGATGGGTGTTTTTGAGTTAAACAATTTTGAACACGGAACAAAAGCAGTGGCAATGGCAATAGCAGAAAGCACTTCAAAGGGAACTTACTCATTAATTGGTGGCGGCGATTCGGTTACCGCTATTAATAAATATAAAATGGAAAATAAAATGAGTTATGTTTCCACAGGTGGTGGAGCATTATTGGAATATATTGAAAGCGGAACTTTGCCCGGTGTGGAAGCAATTGAAAAATAGTTTTAGATAGTACAACTGTCTGTGGTTATTTATATTCTAGGACTTACGCACTTTATTTATTTCTCGCAGATTTGATAAACGCAAAGTATTTTCGTATTTCTTGGCGACTTTGCGTCTTGGCGAGAGACAAAAAGAATTCTTGCGTAAGTCCTATATTCAATTCCTTTGGAATTATTTTAGTCGGACAACAGCGATTATTTTTATATTTTTGTCACAATGTCCAACACACTGGGGAAAATATTTTCATTAACTACTTTCGGAGAAAGTCACGGCTCTGCATTAGGTGGAGTTATTGATGGTTGTCCTGCGGGACTGGAAATTGATTTTGATTTCATTCAACAAGAACTTAATCGCAGAAGACCGGGACAATCCGAAATTGTTTCGCAACGTAAAGAAAGCGACAAAGTAGAATTTCTCTCAGGGATATTTGAAGGAAAAACGACAGGCACTCCCATCGGGTTCATTATACGAAATGAAAACCAAAATCCACAGGACTACGATTCTATGATAGATGCTTATCGCCCCTCTCACGCCGATTATACTTATGATAGTAAATATGGAATCAGAGATTATCGCGGAGGCGGAAGAGCATCGGCACGCGCAACTATTTCTTCTGTTGTTGGTGGCGCTATCGCAAAACTTCTTCTAAAAAAATCAGATATAAATATTTCTGCTTACACATCGCAGGTTGGCGATATAAAACTTTTGAAGAATTACAAAGATTTGGATTTGAGCAAAACAGAATTATATCCTGTCCGTTGCCCCGATAAATTGATTGCCGAAATGATGACAAAAAAAATTGAGCAAGTGCAAAAAGATGGCGATACAATTGGCGGAGTTATCACTTGTGTTGTACAAAATGTTCCAGCAGGATTGGGAGAGCCGGTGTTTGATAAAATTAGTGCTGATTTGGGAAAAGCCATGCTCAACATAAATGCTGCGAAAGGATTTGAAATTGGTAGCGGATTTGACGGAGTGAAAATGAAAGGCAGTGAGCATAATGATATTTTCTACATCTCACACAATCTCACAGGAAAAGAACGAAAGAATGAAATTAGAACAAAGACAAATCACTCTGGCGGAATACAAGGCGGGATTTCAAACGGGGAAGATATTTATTTTCGTGTTGCATTCAAGCCCGTTGCCACTATTATGCAAAAACAAATGACTGTTAATTCAAAAGGAGAAGAAATAGAATTAACAGGCGCAGGCAGACACGATACTTGTGTGCTTCCTCGTGCTGTTGCGATTGTAGAAGCAATGTGCGCATTAGTGATAGCGGATCATTTGATGAGGAACAGGAATTCAAAAGTGAAAAGTGAAAAGTGAAAAGCGAAAGGTGAAAAACGAAAAGTGAAAAGCGAAAAGTTGTTCGCTTGTAGTAAAAAATCAATTTTTGGAAAACACCCTTACTTAAAAAATGCAATACGAAATCAAACCAGTTGGCAAACTCACTCTCGGACTAAAAGAACTTTGGGAGTTTCGTGAATTGTTTTACTTCTTTACATGGAAAGATATTAAAGTAAAGTACAAGCAAACTGTACTCGGCGTACTTTGGGCAATTCTTCAGCCCTTTATTATGATGGTGGTGTTTTCTGTTTTCTTTGGAAAAGTAATTGGTGTTCCTTCCGATAATATCCCTTATCCTATTTTCGCTTTTTCAGGATTGATATTGTGGAATATTTTTTCATCAGGAGTTTCAAATGCTTCGCAAAGTATGGTGGCAAATGCGAACATCATTAAAAAAATTTATTTCCCTCGTTTGATTATTCCTATATCAGCAATTCTTGTTGCGCTATTTGATTTTATTATGGCGTTTATAGTTTATATACTGTTGCTGGTGTATTATCAATTCAGTATTAGTCCTTTGATTTTGTTATATTTTCCATTGAGTATTCTGATTACTGTTATTGCTACCTTCGGCATCGGAACATTCATTGCAGCGCTCAATGTAAAATACCGCGACTTCCGTTATGTGATTCCATTTCTAATTCAATTATTATTTTTTCTCACTCCGATAATTTATCCGATATCTATGGTTCCTCAATGGACAAAACCATTTCTCGCACTCAATCCTATGGTTGGTGCTATTGATTTGCTTCGTTCCACAATTATTAATAATGAATTGAACTGGCAATATGTTACGATAAGCATTTCTTCTTCAGTGATTTTATTTTTATTCGGACTTTATTATTTCAGAAAGACAGAATATTATTTTGCCGACCTTGCCTAATTTATATGACAGTTCCAAAAATTGGTTCCGTCATTGCGACTGCGAGGCACGAAGCAGGAAGCAATCTCTATTTCTACATGAAAAGAACAGATTGCTTCAGTCGTTCCTCCTTCGCAATGACGTTTATTTGTATTTTTAGAACTGCCCTTAAATATATCAACCTCTTGCTGTCGGTTAGCATATTGAGAAAAAATATGCCACCTTTTATTTACGCTTGTGCTGTTGGTCCGCCAAAGGGCATAGGCACTACGCCGGAGGGAATTTCTGTATCTTGAATATGTCCATGAGCAGATTCGTATTTAGAAATATTTTCTTTTAATGCTTTCATAAATCTTTTTGCATGCTCAGGTGTGAGTACGATGCGTGCTTTTACTTTGGCTTTTGGCATACCGGGCATTATCCTAACAAAGTCCACTGCAAATTCTGAATGGGAATGAGTAATGATAGCAAGATTAGAATAAATGCCTTCGGCAATCTCTTCGCTTAACTCTATGTTAATTTGATTACCTGGTGGATTAACGGGAATGTTTTCCATATTTATTAAATAAGATTTTTTTGGTTTTATTTATGTTCATTATATTCATCTATGTCATCAACGTTTCATGTTCAATGATTATGCTTCTTGTTTTTCAACTTCTAATTTAGAGGAGATGCTTTCCTGATTTGAAGTCATCAATCGTTCAAATTCTTCTTTTGAACCAACGATAATATTCTCATATTCTCTTAATCCTGTTCCTGCGGGAATAAGATGTCCAACAATTACGTTTTCTTTCAATCCCGAAAAGTCGTCCATACGTCCTGCAATTGTGGCTTCAGAGAGAATCTTTGTTGTTTCCTGAAACGAAGCCGCTGAGATGAAGCTGTTAGTTTGCAGCGAAGCGCGTGTAATACCTTGCAATATTGGGCGTGCAGTTGCACATATAGCGTCGCGTGCCTGTATCTGCTTTTTACCTTTTCGCTTGAGTATTAAGTTTTCATCGCGTAGTTTTCGTGCATTTATTATTTGTCCTGCTTTAAAGATTGCAGAATCACCTGCTTCGATAACCATTTTACATCCATACAAACGGTCATTTTCTTTTATGAAATTGGCACGATGCACAAGTTGTCGGGGCAGGAAGATAGTATCGCCTGCATCTTGAATTTCCATTTTGCGCATCATCTGTTTTACAATCACTTCAAAATGTTTGTCGTTTATCTTCACTCCTTGCAAACGGTATACTTCCTGTACTTCATTCACAATGTATTCCTGTACTGCCGTAGGTCCTTTAATGGCAAGGATATCGGCTGGGCTGATGGCTCCATCGGTGAGTTGTTCTCCTGCTTTACAGAAATCATTTTCCTGTACGAGAATATGACTTGACAATTTGACAAGATATTTTTTTATTTCACCTGTTTTGCTTTCCACCTGCAATTCGCGGTTTCCACGTTTAATTTTTCCGAATGTAGCGATGCCGTTAATTTCTGAAACGATAGCAGGGTCGCTTGGATTACGTGCTTCAAAAAGTTCGGTAACGCGGGGAAGTCCGCCTGTGATGTCGCCCGATTTTCCACTTTCGGTTGTACGTGGAATCTTTACTAATATCTGTCCGCTTTCAACAGCATCGCCATCATTTACCGAAATATGTGCGCTAACGGGGATATTGTATGTTTTTATAGTGTTGCCTTTCTTATCAACGATTTTGATAGATGGGTTCTTTGTTTTGTCTTTGCTTTCTATGATTACTTTTTCGCGGAAGCCGGTTTGTTCGTCAAATTCTTCACGAACGGTTACACCTTCTTCAATATTTTCAAACTCTATATTACCGGGGAATTCAGAAATGATAACCGCATTGTATGGATCCCAATCACATACGATTGCTCCTTTTTTTATCTTATCTCCATTTTTTACATACAACAATGAGCCGTAAGGAATGTAACTTGTGGTAAGTGGTATTCTGGTAACTGCGTCAATAATGCGCATTTCTGCTGAACGTCCTATTACCACTTCCACTTTTTTGCCATCTTGATTTTTGCGTTTAACTGTGTTCAATTCATCAATTTCAATAATACCATCATACTTTGCGTCTATCTGTGAAGTTGTCATGATATTGAGTGCTGCTGTTCCGCCAACATGGAAAGTACGAAGTGTTAATTGCGTTCCCGGTTCACCGATAGATTGTGCAGCAATAACACCAACGGCTTCTCCTTTCTGTATCATTTTGCCTGTGCTCAGGTTTCTGCCATAACATTTAGCGCATACGCCTATTATTGTTTCGCATGTAAGCACCGAACGTATTTCAACGGATTCTATAGGGGATTTTTCTATCTCTTTTGCATATTCTTCTATTATCTCCATGCCGGCGCTCACTATTAACTTTCCGGTTAATGGATGATATACATTTTGCAGAGCCACGCGTCCGAGGATACGGTCATATAGCGGTTCCACTATATCATCGTTTTTCTTAAGAGCAACGGCAGTTAATCCGCGCAATGTGCCACAGTCCTCTTTAGTGATAATAACATCTTGCGAAACATCAACCAAACGTCGGGTTAGATATCCTGCATCGGCTGTTTTAAGGGCTGTGTCGGCAAGTCCTTTACGAGCACCGTGCGTAGAGATAAAGTATTCGTGAATAGACAATCCTTCTTTGAAGTTAGAGATAACAGGATTTTCAATAATTTCGCCTCCTCCTGTTCCTTTAGCCGGACGCGCCATCAGTCCGCGCATACCGCTGAGCTGACGGATTTGTTCTTTGGACCCGCGTGCGCCAGAGTCAAGCATCATATAAATAGAATTGAACCCTTGCTTATCGCTGCTGAGTTGGTCCATCACTCTTTTGGTGAGTTTGCTATTAGTATGCGTCCAAACATCAAGAATCTGATTATATCTTTCATTGTTAGTGATGAATCCCTGGTTGTAATTATTCATCACTTCTTCCACTTCACCGAAAGCCGTTTTTATGAAGGCATCTTTTTCAGCAGGAATGATAACATCATCTAAATTAAACGAGAGCCCTCCTTTGAAAGCGTGCAAAAATCCAAGTTCTTTTATATCGTCAAGGAACTTGGCGGTTTTGGGAATTCCTGCTGCTTTAAGTACCTTGTTGATAATATCGCGCAAGGTTTTTTTAGTAAGCAATTCATTGATGTATCCAACTTCTTTTGGTACCACTTGATTAAAAAGCACTCTGCCAACTGTGGTTTCTATAATGGAAGAATGTTTTGTTTGAATGTCGGATTTCTTTTCGTCTCCACAATCTAAAATCTTTTTCTCATTTCGCATTTTTATGAATGCATGCAGATCTGCTTTATTTTCGTTATAGGCAATGATTACTTCTTCGGGAGAATAAAATGTATATCCTTCTCCTTTTACGAGGACGCTTTCGCTTTTTTTGGAAGAGATGATGCTTCTTTTTCCTTTGGTGATATAATAAAGTCCAAGTACCATATCCTGAGAAGGAACAGTAACGGGAGTGCCATTAGCCGGGTTCAGAATATTATGAGAGGCAAGCATCAGCAGTTGTGCTTCTAATATTGCGGCATTGCTGAGAGGAATATGCACTGCCATCTGGTCGCCATCAAAGTCGGCATTGAAAGCCGTACAAACTAATGGATGCAGTTGAATGGCTTTTCCTTCAATAAGTTTTGGCTGGAATGCTTGTATGCCGAGGCGATGCAGGGTAGGAGCGCGGTTCAGAAGAACAGGATGACCCTTCATAACATTTTCCAGAATATCCCAAATGATAAGTTCTTTGTTATCTACAATTTTCTTGGCTGACTTTACGGTTTTCACCAATCCTCTTTCCATGATTTTACGAATGATAAAGGGTTTAAAGAGTTCGGCAGCCATATCTTTTGGCAGACCACATTCGTGAAGTTTCAACTCAGGACCTACAACAATTACAGAACGTCCTGAATAGTCCACTCGTTTGCCAAGCAGGTTCTGACGAAAACGTCCTTGCTTGCCTTTCAATGCATCGGAGAGCGATTTTAGTGGTCGGTTGCCTTCTGTTTTCACAGCCGATGATTTGCGTGAATTGTCAAAGAGCGAATCAACAGATTCCTGAAGCATACGTTTTTCGTTGCGAAGGATTACTTCCGGGGCTTTTATTTCCAAGAGACGTTTTAATCGGTTATTGCGAATAATTACTCTGCGGTATAAATCATTCAGGTCAGAAGTGGCAAATTTGCCTCCTTCTAACGCAACGATTGGACGCAGCTCAGGTGGAATAACGGGTAGTACTTTAATAACCATCCATTCAGGGCGGTTTTCTACATGCTCGTTGGCATGCCGTAGGGCTTCCACTACTTGCAGTCGTTTGATTGCTTCGTTTTTCTTTTGCTGCGAAGTTTCTGAGTTTATGATGTTTCGCAGAGAATAAGATGTTTCATCTAAATTAATTTTTTTGAGTAAATCATGAATGGCTTCACCACCCATTTTGGCGATAAATTTGTTCGGGTCTTTATCGTCAAGAGATTGATTGTCTTTGGGGAGTGTGTCAATAATTTTCATGTATTCATCTTCACTCAAAAGGTCAAGATATTTCACTTCTTCTTTTTCTTTTACTCCCGGCTGAATAACAACATAACGCTCATAGTAAATAATCATCTCTAATTTCTTGGAAGGGATTCCAAGCAATGCACCAATTTTATTGGGCAACGAACGAAAATACCAAATATGCACAACGGGAATCACCAGATTGACATGTCCCATTCGTTCTCTGCGCACTTTTTTTTCGGTAACTTCCACACCGCAACGGTCGCAGACGATGTTTTTGTAGCGGATGCGTTTGTATTTTCCGCAATGACATTCCCAGTCCTTTGTGGGACCGAAAATTCGTTCACAAAACAATCCATCGCGTTCGGGCTTGTAAGTGCGATAGTTGATGGTTTCGGGCTTGGTTATTTCACCATGCGACCATTTCATAACCGTCTCGGGAGAGGCAAGCGAGATGGTTATTTTAGAAAAGCTGTTTTGAGAAGTCATTTCGTTTTTCATAGATAAAAGTTTGTTATCATTCGTCATTCAGTTGCTATTTGGTTGTTTATATTATGATGAATAACTTATTACATTGGTTCGGCTTTATTTCGGCTCCGCTCAATAACCACGCTCACTACAAGTACATATCCGCTCACTACAAGTACATAGTCCTCTTTTAAGTAATCACCGCACTAAATATTTCGCTCCAGGGACCTTTTTGTCCGCGAGTATCTACCCAGCAGGCAAAGCCATAAAGTCGTTTTTGGGAATTGCTCACATATTCGGTATGCGGAGAACGTTGCAGTTCCATGTGTTTGGTGCAGTTATCTGCTGACTCTGGCGGGGGTTCGCCCATACTGAACTGAATAAGACAATGGTGCATACCTGCTTCTTTGCCACGCCCTTTGGGATTACCTGCTTCTTTAAAAATAAAAGTCATCATACCCGGACTGTTTGATTTTAGTTGAATATCAGGGACATCAGCAGCAATACGTGCTTCGGTAAGTATGGTATCTGCCACGTGAAGCCCCAGTTGAACTCTCATTTTGTCGCTCACTGCATCATTTTTTGCAATGTATTGAGCCACCGTTTTGCGGATGCCTCCTATTCCGCTTTCATAATTCTTTCGGGCAACGTTTCGGGCTTTTACATCGCTTTTCTTATGGTCGCCATGCGGAGGCGCAAGGACATAAGCATTTTGATAGGCGGTTTGTAGTCCTTGTAGTATCGTCCATTTTGCAGGAGGAATAGTCAAAAGGAATAAGTTTGCACCCGCCACGGACATAAAAATGCCCTGCCACAAGAAGAATTGAACTTCGGGTTGTGGCATATAATCTCTTTGTTTTTCCATTTTTTTT
>JAZDJJ010000109.1:0-11786 GCA_043804035.1 Bacteroidota bacterium | reverse complement strand
CTCTCCACTTGGTGCTTGCGCTGTTGCAACTACTTTGATTGATGTAATCTGTAATGGATATTGAACGGACGTACCTTCGCTATTGGCAAAAAATACCTGTCCATCGTATGCAAAAATATTTACATTAGATCTTTGTATAATTGAATATTTTTTAAAAACAGATGAAAGATTTCTGGCAATACTTTCCATTTGAGATTTATTAAACTGAAAATTTTGATATGGCACAACGGTTTCTGCTTTTGTTACTGTGCAAAAATCAAGTAATTGCTTTTCTTCATCTGTAAAACTTTGTTGGCTTAATGCAGAAATTTTGGCTTCGTAGTTTGTTATTGCATCTTTGTAATTATTGTCTGTAAGAAGCCATAATGCTCTGCGGATATCATTTTTATTATTTGAAAAAGTAATTTTGTTACTATAACTATTCCACGACCACATATTATTTTCATCGAGATAATTTTCGTTGGTTTTCCCATTTTCGCCAACCAATACGCGATTCTCGAACAACCTGATGGGACGTTCTTCTGATTTTACAATGCCTCCCAAAATCGCCTCTATTTGCAATGTCTTTGCATCGGATATGCTATAACTTATAAATTTAGGAGAAAGCATCTTTTCAATTTTTAAGCTATCCATCCCTCTTTGTATTTCTTGTTTCATGGCATCCATAAATGGATTGCTTTGTGCCATTCCTAAATTTGTTGCAAAGATTAATATTACAACTATTAAATATGCTTTTATCCTGTTCATATATTTTTCGTTTTTGTGGTTATTGTTATGGTCTTGATAAAATTGGTGGTTTAGTTTGGTTTTTTGCTTTTCGTTGCGTTTCTATTTGTTTTACAAATAGTGTTGGGCAAATAGTAGATACAGGAACCGAACCCGATTCTGCACCGCAAAATCCGGTAAAAAGTCCATAATCATCACCAGCCGCTTCAATATTTGAAAAAATAGATAATGGTGTTCCTATCAAATCTACTCCACGAACCAATTCATCAGGTCTGCCATCGGTATATATTCTATATACTTCGGTAGGGATTACATTAAATGCATTTGGAATATATCTGCCGGTCATTGTAAAACCTCCCACCGTATTGACAAATAAGTATCCATATTCTTTCCCTTGCTTTTTTGCTTCGGCAATCAGGGCTTGTTTCAATTGTTCTGTTGTTAATGGTTTATTAGATTCAACAAACATATTCGATTGGCGACTTACTGCCTGCATACCTGCCATTGCTCTTCCATGGCCATTTGAGTTACCAAAACCTTCAATGGGCGTTCTTGACATTAAAAAGTTACGCAAAATTCCATTTTCAACAATGATCAATCTTTTACTCGATTGTCCTTGATCATCATATTTATATGCTCCGTTTAAAAAGAATTTTTTATATTTGGAAATGGTGGGATCAAAAATAATTGACAGATTTTCATTTATAACTTTTTCGCCTACTTTTTTCTTAAATGTCTGAGCATCGCTCTCGTCTTTCATACGTTGTCCTTCAATTCTATGTCCAAAAATTTCATGAAAGAAAACACCTGCAGATGCAGCAGATAATAAAGCCGGTCCTGTGTACGAATCAACAACTGGTGCTGACTTTAATTTAGTCAGCGTTTCACTTAATTTTTTTGTTTCATTTACAATAACTTCATCCGATGGTAAATCGTTTGGATATAATCCAAAGTAACTGTTATATAATGGCAAATCCATTCCGTCATCAGCCTGAGTTTTACCATCTACCATTACCCTGCAAGTAACTCTGTTTTCTGTAATATTGCTACCATCATTTGATACGAAATACTTTCTTTCAATAATATAAGAAAAATTTGCAGCACCTCCAATAACATCTTTATTTTGAAGAAATATGGCAGAATAGTTTTTAAGTTTTTCTTCCCATAATTTTATATCAAAAGCAAGATTTACTTCATTTAGCGGGGCTTCGTTATAAATCACAGGTTTCTCTTTACTAAAATCTTCAGATTTGTCTTCGTCTTCAACTTTCACAGCAATATTAGCTAAAACCTTTGCATACAAATCGGCAGATTTGCGATATTGTTTATCTGTTTCTTTCCATAAAACCTGTTTGATTCCTTCTGATGCGTTTTCAATGGAAATATTAATTCCTCTATCCCAGTCAAACCAACCGTAATCTTCTCCTTTTATTGGATGGGTATTGTCAATGGTATTATTACCAACCCTAACCTGCACACACAATCGGCGATTATGCGACCAGCCGGATTTTATAATTTGTCCAAATGACGTTTCTATGCTATAGGTTTTCACATCATTTACACGATACGACAGATAATAAAGTGGTGCCTTTTCTTTTTTTAAGGCATCCATATTTCTGTTGAGTTCTTCTTTCAGGATATCTGGTAATTTATCTTGTGAAATTGCCGGAACTGAAAATAAAAATCCCATAAAAAATAAATAAATTCTTTTTTTCATTTGTATTACGTTTTTGTAAATAATTACTTGTTACCTTTCTTCACGTTATTCCGATAAAAATATTTTAAGTTGGAGTAAAGGTAATATTTTTTTTCATTCGCAATCAACAGGGCAAAGTCCCTTTTGAACAGCCGAGTGGTTTGAAAATAATTGATGATGAAAAATATTTTGATTCATAAATTCGGATACTTTACGGCATAGCCAAAAGGACATAACAACCTTCAAAGAAAGTGGTTTTTTGGGGCGTAATAAAACTTTTAAGAAGATGGCGGGTCAAGCCCGCCATGACGAACTAAGGAGATGATGGGTCAAGCCCGCCATGACGAACTAAGGAGATGATGGGTCAAGCCCGCCATGACGAACTAAGGAGATGATGGGTCAAGCCCGCCATGACGAACTAATCAAAAAGGATTTATAGAAGAAAAATAGCATTTTTGTGGCATATAAAAAGAACAAAATACTTGTAGTGAGCTTGCCGAACTATATGTCAAGTAAAAAACAATCATCGCGGAGATTTTATGAAAAATGTATTTTTAGAATTACACTTAAGGGCAGTTCTAAAAATACAAATAAACGTCATTGCGAAGGAGGAACGACTGAAGCAATCTGTTTTTTCATGTAGAAATAGAGATTGCTTCCTGCTTCGTACCTCGCAGTCGCAATGACGAAATCAATTTTTGGAACCGCCCTTAACTCTTTCGGATATTGAGAAGTTATCTTTTTATTTCGGTATCTTTTCAAAATACTCCCGTGCTTTCACTGTATCGCCCATCGCCTGATAAGTTTCGCCTATCTTTTTAAGAATGATGCCATCTTGCGGAGATATTCGCAAAAGAAGATGAAAATATTTTAGTGCTTCGCTATAATTTTTAGAAAATAAATAGGCAGTACCGATATTAAGATTGCATTCATTTATTTGTTGTGGATCCATTTCTTTAACATGTTGAAATATTTTAATAGATTCTTTATACATTCCTTTCATTCCATAGACAACTCCAAGTTGCAATCCCCATAGTGAATTATTTGGCTTACCTTCTAATCCTTTTTGAAAATAAAATATAGATTTATCAATATCTTCTTTTATTTTGCCATAAAGAAATCCGAGTTTGCCATAAGCATTATAATATCTTGGTTCCATTTCTATTACTTTTTGAAAATAGTAAATAGAAGAATCCACCATTTGAAGTTGCTCATAAATCAATCCGATTGTATAAAAAGCGATATAAAATTTCGGATAAATAGCGACAGCATTTTTTTCTTCGGCAAGAGCATGACGAAGACCTGTTATTTTTTGAGGATTATCGTTTTGAAGGCGAGAATATTGGTCCAAGAGAGTGCCTCCGTAGTAATAATGTATTTTGCTGCTATTAGGTACTACTTGCGCATCTCTGCTAAATAATGTAAACTCATCTTTCCAATCACTGTTTCTGTCAATTGTTTTAAAACTAAAAACAACAAGTAAAAGTCCCAGAGGAATATATAATGAAGAAGAAAATTTTAGTTCATGCCATGATTTTATCTGTAATATATGTAAGATGATGATGGTTATCGCCAAACAAAAGCCAAGAGAAGGCATAAACAAAAACCTTTCTGCCATAGGTGTGCCGATGTTAAACAAAAGGTTTGACACGATTGAAATAGTAATAAAATAAAAGAGGATACAAAATGAAAGAATAAGTTTAATGTTAAGTGGAGAATATTGAATAATTATATCAGAAGATTTTTTCTTATTATCCCAAATCGTTTTTATGGCAAAGAAGAAAAGCACCAATAATATCAGTGCTGGAACAAGTGCCTTAATATCTGTCCAACCGATAAGGGGAATTTGATTGTAAGAATAATCACAGGCAAGTGGATGCGGGAAAAATAGCAAGAGAAAATATTTTCCCATAACATATAAAATATTAGCAATCTTCTGTAGAAAAGGTATTCCATAAAATTGATTTTCCAAAATATCCATGTTTCTATCTCCAATAATAAAACCGTAGAAGAGTGATGCTCTCAAACTAAGATAAAGAACTACTATTGTCAGATAAGGAAGTGTTAATAGCAGACATTGTTTTAGGTTTTTATTAGTAAAACAAAACAGAAACAGAGGAATAACTGCAAGAAAAGTAATTCCATTTTCTTTGGATAGCAGAGATAGAATATAAAACAAACAACTATACATAAACTGCTTCCTTTTATGTGTGTTATCGGCATTTGAGAATCGGTGCAGAAAAAAAAGGGTAAGCATAAGAAAGAGAAATGAGAATATTTCATCTCGGCTCTTGATATTTGCTACCACTTCGGTATGAATAGGGTGCGCAATAAAAATCATGGTTGTAATAAAAGCAACAAGCGGTGCTTTGGGAATCATCTGCGATAATAAAAGGAGTAATACAATTCCTGTAAGACCGTAAAGAATGATATTTATTACATGACCGATAAAAGGATTTTCTCCAAAAATTTCATATTCAAGTGCAGAAGTAAAAATCAAAAAAGGTCTCCATCTTACTCCGATGTCTAACGATTGCCCGTATATAGGCGAAAACAAATCGTTAGTAAGCAGTGCAGGAATATTCGTAAGACCATGTTTGGATTGTGTAAGAACTGTTGTATCATCAAGTGCATAATAATGTCCTGCTGTATTTATGTATAATGCAACAGCAAAAAGAAAAATAATATAATACGACTGACTTTTACCATTGTTCTGATGTTGTATAGTAAAATTCATGGGCAGGAGATGTTTTATTATTGATTATTCATGAAAGTATACCCGTTTCACTCTTCGCGATATTCCTGTAAATACTTCGTAAGGAATTGTTCTCATATCTTTTGCTAATTCATAAATGGGATATTCTTCACCAAAAACAATTACCTCATCTCCTTCTTCGCATGAAATATTTGTAACATCCAGCATGCACATATCCATGCAAATGTTTCCAACGATGGTGGCAGTTTTTCCATTCACTAACATTTTTCCTTTGCCATTACCAAGTTGCCTGCTCAACCCATCTGCATAACCGATGGGTACAGTTGCAATTTTCATTTCCTGTTCAGAAATAAATCTTCTGTTGTAGCCAACAGAATCTCCGGTAGAAATATTTTTTATCTGTGAGATGGATGTTTTCAATGTGCTCACATTCTGCAATTGTTTCTGCTCTTCATGATTCGCCCCAATGCCGTACAATCCAATTCCAATCCGCACCATTTCAAATTGTGCTCCGGGAAATCTGGTAATGCCTGTAGAATTGAGAATGTGTCGAAGAATCGGATAATCAAATTCGTTAAGGATTGTCTCACTCATCTCTCCGAATTTTTTAATCTGCAAACGTGTAAATTCATCTTGTTCAGGTTCATTGCTGGAAGAAAGATGAGAGAACACGGAATTTATTTTTAAGTTTCTGCAATTTTTTATTCTTACGACAAGTTCATTGATTTCTTTTTCTGTAAAACCAAGACGATGCATACCTGTATCAAGTTTTATATGAATAGGAAATAGCCCGTTTCGGCTTTCACAAATAGATGGAGTAAATGCTTCGTTAAATAATTTCAAAACGCGGAAATTAAAAATCTCAGGTTCAAGATTATATTGTATCATAGTGCCATAACTTTGTTCTTCGGG
The DNA here is from genome assembly GCA_043804035.1 of Bacteroidota bacterium. GTDB lineage: Bacteria > Bacteroidota > Bacteroidia > Palsa-948 > Palsa-948 > JAZDJJ01. The sequence goes on along the minus strand of JAZDJJ010000109.1, from coordinate 5,736 downwards.
ATTCATTACCATGATAGGAAGTGTGATGCCTGCTTTCCGCAATTCAACGCCCTCGTCTGTGTAAGCTACAGCAAGATAATCAGCACGATGATACTGTAATATATTAGCAATTTCAAATCCACCGCTACCATACGAAAACGCTTTCACCATCGCCATTATTTTTGTTTCCGAAGTAAGTTTGGAACGGAAATAATTCATGTTGTGAATAATCGCATTGAGATTTATTTCCAGAATTGTTTCGTGTGCCTTCTGCTGAAGTATTTGGCTGATACGTTCAAAACCAAACAGACGCGCACCTTTTAGCAGGATAGTTTCGTTGTTGAAAAGCGCAGCATGATAATGATGTAAAAAATCTTCCGTTGTTTTGAAAAAAACTTTTTGCATATCAAACTGATTTGCCTGACGCAAAATTGCTTCCCCAATTCCAAACAAACGATGAACACCTTTTTCTGATAAAAGATGTGCTACTTCTTTGTAAAGATCTTCGTCATTTTTTCCGCTTTGAAGAATATCTGAAAGCACTAAAGTTTTTTCGGGGTGTTGTTTTTGCTGGTTCAAAAAATCAAGTGCAATAGTAAGCGAGCCAAGATCGGAATTGTAACTGTCGTTGATAATGGAGCAGTTGTTGATTCCTTCTTTCAATTCCAATCGCATCGCAACAGGATTAAGTTGATGCATACGCTCTGCAATTTTTTCATTCGTATATTCTAAAAAAAGCATCACTGACCAACAGTGAATAGCATTTTCAATTGAGGCATCATCTGTAAAAGGAATTTTTATGTGGATAAAATTATTATTGAATACTCCTTGTATTTCCGATTCATTTTCTTCTTTTGTAATTTTTCCTATCTGTAAATTTGACTTGACTTTTTTTGACCATGTAAAAAGATTTGTCTTTTTCAAAGCAGGATTACTCATAATTTCTTCGTTCAGTTCAAGGTAATCTCTGCAATAAATAAGTGTGTGAGCATGAATGAAAAGCATCAACTTCTCACGGATTTTTTGTTTCTTGTCTGTAAAATTTTCATCATGCGATTGCCCAATGTTTGTTATCAATCCGATAGTGGGAAAAATAATATGTTCAAGTCGTTTCATTTCGGTGGGACGAGAAATTCCCGCTTCAAACAAAGCCATGTTATGTGTTTCGTTCAATTGCCAAACCGAAAGCGGAACACCTACCTGCGAATTGTAACTCTTTGGACTTCTGACAATATGTTTATCATCACGCATCAGTTGATACAGCCATTCCTTTACAATTGTTTTTCCATTGCTGCCGGTAATTCCGATAACCGGAATATTGAATTGTCTGCGATGATGAGCGCACAACTGCTGAAGTGCATCCATCGTATCTTTTACAAGAATAAAATGTCCATCATGAAATCGTGCAATGTCAGAAGGAAGTTTACTTACCACAAAATTCCTGACTTTTTTCTGGTAACTTTCCCAAATAAAATTATGTCCGTCATTTCTTTCTCCTTTTATTGCGAAGAACAAAGAAACTTCGGGAGTAACAATTTTTCGGCTGTCAATCAAAAGATGGCAAATGGATTGAGTTACGTCTTCACTTCCTGAGCCATGAATAATTTGTGAAATATTTTTAATTGTGTAATTCATATCCTGTTTGTCATTCGGTAATTCCTGCATCGGTAAAATATTTTGTAGATAGATATTGATGATTTAATAAATAAATTTACCTTTATCAAAATTTTATGTATTGCAATAACAAAACTAATCAAAACACTTTAACTCTTTTGGTATGACAAATAAAGAACAACGAGAAATAGCAATACTTGCCGAAAGAATCAAAGACAATTCTTCTTCGGAAGATGTTGCATCTTTGTTGAATGATGCACAGCAGCTTTATGAAAAAATTATTTTACTAAAATATAATTTGGTTAATGTCAGAGATAATACTTCATCTCTTGTTGAAACAGTTTCTCCACAAAAACAGATAACCATTGATTTATTCTCTGACGAAACAGTATCTGTTCACGATAAAGCCACCAAAAAAATTGAAGACAATAGCGTTGTAGAAAAACAAAAAACAAAAAAGATTACTGACCTGCGTGCTGCCATCGGCATCAATGAAAAATTTCAGTTCATCAACGAACTTTTTGAAGGCAACATGAAAGAATACAACATTGCTGTTGATTATCTCAATTCCCTCACCACTTTTTCAGATGCCAAAACATATCTTAACGATCTGAAAAGCATTTACAAATGGAAAGACGATAATCCGATTATAGAAAATTTCAGAGAGCTGGTGGAAAGAAAATTTTAAGATAAAAAAAGGAAAGAAGAAAACCAATTGTGAATTCCATGTGGCAATCTGTTGATAATATTATTAGAGAATACGAAAAAAGCGATCTTCGTAAAACATTAAACCTTGAAGAGCACATTGCAATAATTCATCATTCATCTGCTATTGAAGGTGCATCACTCACTTTGATAGAAACGCAACTGCTGCTACAGGAAAACATCACTGCAAAAGGCAAATCAATGGAGCATCATTTGATGGTACAAGACCACAACGATGCATTAAAATTTGTGATTGAATCGGCAAAAAAAATGTTCCGGTTACAAGAGATTTTATTCAACAGATAAATCAGTTTGTGATGAAAAGAACGGGCGGAATTGTAAATGCTGCTGCAGGAACATTTGATACATCAAAAGGAGAATTGCGATTGGTAAGCGTTACTGCCGGTGATACTTTTTTTGTTAATTATCAAAAAGTGCCGCAGATGCTTGATGATTTATGTAGAAAAATCGAAACAAAAATCAAAACTGTTTCTACAAATAAAGAGGTGCTCCAACTTTCTTTTGATGCGCATTATTATTTGGTTTCCATACATCCTTTTGGCGATGGAAACGGCAGGACAGCACGGTTGCTGATGAATTTCATACAGTCCTGTCATAATAAACCGTTGTCCATTGTATATTCTGAAGATAAAAAAGAATATATTGAAGCACTTACAAAATCGCGGGAAGAAGAAAATCCGGATTTCTTTAGGAATTTTATGTGTAATCAATATGTAAAATATTTGTCGGAGCAATTAGAAAAATTCAAAAAGCAGAATAAAAATATTTCATTCTTGTTTTAACCAGGATTTACACAAGAAATATCACGAATTTTTTTAGTAGATTTTGCAGATTAACATTTGTAAATTTTTAACGATTTAAAGATTTTACGTAAATCCTGAATAAATAATCGCCATATAAATCGTCCATTTTTATTACTGTTCGGGGACACGTCATGGCGGGCTTGACCCGCCATCTTCTTAAAAGTTTTATTTTTGTTTTTATGAAAAGAGGTGGATGCATTTATTTCATGACAAACACTTATAATACAGTGTTATACTTAGGGGTTACTTCGGATTTACAAGCAAGGATTTATCAACATAAGAACAAAGAATTTCCTCATTCATTCACCGCAAAATATAATTGCAATAAATTGGTATATTTAGAGTTGTTCGTTCATATAGAAGAAGCTATTGCACGCGAAAAGAACTTAAAAAATTGGAAACGGAAATGGAAAAATGAGATGATAAGTAAAATGAATCCGGAATGGAAAGATTTGAGTTTTGAGGTTGACAATTGGTAGTGGTTCTTTATTGAGATGGCGGGTCAAAGCCCGCCATGACGAACTAATGATGACGGGTCAAAGCCCGCCATGACGAACTAATGATGACGGGTCAAAGCCCGCCATGACGAACTAATGAGGTGGCGGGTCAAGCCCGCCATGACGAACAAATGAGGTGGCGGGTCAAAGCCCGCCATGACGAACTAAGGAGATAATTGATTTATACCCGAACAATAACCCATAGGACTTATGCAAGAAATATCACGAAATTTTTTTAGTAGATTTTGCAGATTGACATTTGTAAATTTTCAACGATTTAAAGATTTTACGTAAGTCCTGTTAACTTTTTAAACTTAAAAACTTGAAACCCAGTATTTCCAAAGGCACGCGCGATTTTTCTCCTATTGAAATAATGAGGCGCAATTTTATTTTCAAAACCATCAGAGAAGTTTTTGAACGTTACGGCTATCAGCCCATTGAAACACCGGCGATGGAAAAACTCTCTACGCTTGAAGGAAAATACGGAGAAGAAGGAGATAAACTTCTTTTTAGAATTTTAAATTCAGGACCAATCATTGATGAAATTCAAAATCTGAAATCCGAAATAAAGATTTCTGACATTACTGAAAAAGGACTTCGCTACGATTTAACAGTTCCTTTTGCAAGATATGTTGTGCAGCATCAAAACGAAATTATTTTCCCTTTCAAACGCTATCAAATACAACCAGTGTGGCGTGCCGACAGACCGCAGAAAGGAAGATACTGCGAATTTTTTCAATGCGATGCTGATGTAATAGGAAGTGATTCGCTTTTGAATGAAGTGGAATTGGTGCAGATAATTATAGATGTCTTTGTAAAGTTGAATATACCATATAAAATTAAAATTAATAACAGAAAAATTTTATTTGGGATTGCCGAAATAATTGATGAGAAAGAAAAAATAATTGATATCACCGTTGCTATTGATAAATTAGAAAAGATAGGAGTGGATGAAGTGAATAAAGAACTTAAAGAAAAAGGTATCTCGGATAAAGCGATTGAACATCTTCAGGCAATAATAAATTTCAAAGGAAATTATTCTGAAAAAATTACTATTCTGAAAAAAATATTCTCTTCTTCTGAAATTGGAAAGAAAGGAATTGAAGAGATGGAATTTATTTTTTCTTCCATTGCTCATTGCCAACTGCCTATTGCCCATTGCAAACTTGATATCACACTTGCCCGCGGACTTAATTACTATACAGGAACTATTTTTGAAGTGGTAACAAATAATTTTCCGGGAAGTTTATGTGGTGGCGGACGTTATGATAACCTCACAGGAATTTTTGGCTTGCCCAATGTTTCGGGTGTCGGAATTTCTTTCGGCATTGATAGAATTTTTGATGTGATGAACGAACTGAATTTGTTTGACAGCATCGGACTCACTGCTTCAATAACCAAAGTGATGTTTGTGAATTTCGGAGAAGTAGAGGAAAAATTTTGTTTGCCTTTGCTTACCAAAGTCCGTGCAGCAGGAATCAATGCAGAAATTTATCCTGACCATACCAAACTGAAAAAGCAATTTGATTACGCCAACAAAAAACAAATTCCGTTTGTGGTGGTGATTGGAGGAAATGAAATAAAAACCGGAGAACTGATATTGAAGAATATGAATTCGGGAGAACAAAGTAAAATAAAAATCAATGAACTGATTAGTATTCTTCTTCAGTAATTCGTTATTGAGGGCAGTTTTAAAAATACAAATAAACGTCATTGCGAAGGAGGAACGACTGAAGCAATCTGTTTTTTCATGTAGAAATAGAGATTGCTTCCTGCTTCGTGCCTCGCAGTCGCAATGACGAAATCAATTTTTGGAACTGCCCATAAATGAATGTTTGCGTAAGTCCTATTATCTTTACTTTTTTATTTACAAAGCAATCCGAAGTCACAAAAAAATAAATCAAACTAAAAATAATTTTGGTATTAAAAAATAGTTTATCTTTACTTTTTTATTTACAAATCAATTAATAAATATTTTTATGAAAAAAATTATCAAAAGAGTACTCATTGCACTCAATTTACGAAATCTTGATTCGCCAGATCTTGTGTCTTTATTGCGCGCTATCGCAAAAGGATTAACAGGCAATCCAAATTTTCTTCCTGCCGACCTTGCCAAA
>JAZDJJ010000108.1:0-35707 GCA_043804035.1 Bacteroidota bacterium | reverse complement strand
CGCGAAGCGATTAGCAAATACTATTCAAGCAAAAAGAAAACAAAGAATAAGAACATCTGAACAATTGAAAAAGATAATAGCAAACTGCGTAAGAAAAGGAAAGGAGAATCAGTATTACGCAAAAATGTTTCAGGCATTAAGGATTGAAGTGAACGATGAATTAAATGCACTGAAAGAGTTGCTGATGCAAAGTAAAGAGTTGATAAAAGAAAGTGGAAGAATAGTGGTAATATCTTATCACTCATTAGAAGACAAGTTGGTAAAAAACTTTTTTAGGTCAGGAAAATTTGAAGGAGAAGCGGAGAAAGACGTTTTTGGAAATACACTTATACCATTTTGTGCGATAACAAGAAAACCGATTTTTCCGGATAAAAAAGAAATAGAAAGAAATAGCAGAGCAAGAAGCGCAAATCTCAGAGTGGCAGAAAAAAAATAATAAATAATATTCCTTTTTTACAGGAGAGAACATGAGGAAGATAATATGAACAAATTTAAAGAAGTGCCATCGGAAAAAATAAATCCTCAGCAGGATTCATCGTCAGAAAAATCTGTCAATCCTGTTAGACGAAACAAAATAGCCAATTATTTTTTTAACGTTTTCAGCGGTAATTTTCTTTCTAAAGAAAATGTAATCCTTCAGATTCCTTTCATTTTCTTTTTAATGCTCATTGGTATTGTTTACATAGCAAACGGATATTATGCAGAGAAATCCGTTCGCGAAATAAGTCGCATCAATAACGAATTAAAAGAACTCAAATCCGAATTTATTATTACAAAATCGGAACTAATGTTCATGAGCAACCAGTCGGAAGTGGCAAAATCTGTTGCACAGTTGGGATTGAAAGAATCTACTGTGCCTCCAAAAAAAATAATTGTAACAACATTTAGTCAGAAAAAAAAAGATAATGAATAATAATCATGGCACACGATAAAAAGAAAGACATACTATGGCGCATTTACATGATTTACCTCTTTGTATTTCTGTTAGCAGGATTCATTATTGCAAGAGTAATGAAGATTCAAATTTCGGAAGGAAATCATTGGACAACACTTGCCGAGAAACTCACACTTCGCTATACAAACATTGAAGCTGTCCGTGGTAATATTTTCGATATAAATGAACAGTTACTTGCTACGTCTCTTCCTTATTATGATGTGGCAGTTGATATGAATTCTGATCCAATCACCGATGAAATTTTTTATGAGAATATTGATTCACTTGCTCTTTCGCTTTCCAAACTTTTTGCAGATCGTTCCAAAGTCGGTTATAAGCGAATGCTCATCAATACAAGAATAACAGGAGACCGTTATATGGTACTTCATAAAGATGTTTCCTACAAAGAACTTCAGAAAATAAAAACATTTCCGCTTTTTAGAAAAGGAAGATACAAAGGTGGTCTCCTTTATACACAGGTGGGTAAACGTGAATTACCTTTTAAAGGACTTGCTTCGCGCACCATCGGATATTTTACTGAAAACGCAAAACCAGTCGGACTTGAAGGTTCGTACAATGATGCTTTATCGGGAATCAGCGGACAAAGATTAGTGAGAAAAATTGCAGGCGGAGTAGAGATGCCGGTGAATAGTGAGAATGAAATTGACCCACAGGACGGATGTGATATTGTTTCAACAATTGATATTGCCATTCAGGATGTAGCGGAAAACACGTTGTTAACACAATTAAAAAAACATCAGGCAGATCATGGATGTGTGGTATTAATGGAAGTGAATACAGGAGAAATACGCGCCATTGCCAATCTTTTGCGTGTTGATAGTACAACCTATACTGAACAATACAACTATGCAATTGGCGAAAGTACAGAGCCCGGCTCTACCTTCAAATTAGCTTCGCTCATAGCTGCTATGGAAGATGGTTACATTGATACGAATGATATTGTGGATGCGGGCAATGGTATGTACAAGTATTTTACTCAGGAGATGAAAGATGCACACTCAGGCGGATTTGGAAAGATTACAGTAAAACAAGCGTTTGAAAAATCTTCAAACATTGGAGTATCCAAACTCATTTATAAATATTACGCAAAAGATCCGCAAAAATTTATTGACCGTCTTTATAAAATGGGAGTAAATATTGCGCCTCAACTTGACATAGCCGGTGCCGGAAAACCAAATATCAAAACAACAAAAGACAAAACATGGTCGGGCGTATCACTTCCGTGGATGGCTATTGGCTATGAACTTTCGCTTACTCCTCTGCAGATTCTCACTTTTTATAATGCCATTGCAAATGATGGACAGATGGTGAAGCCACATTTCGTTAGAGAGATTCGCAAGCAAGGAAAAATAATCAAGACAAATGAAATAGAGATTATTCATCCTTTCGTTGCTTCTAAATCTACAATTGAGAAAGCAAAAAAGATGATGGAAGGAGTAGTTGAAAATGGAACTGCAACCAATCTAAAAAATCCGAATTACAAAATCGCAGGGAAAACTGGAACCACTCAGATTGCAAATAAAAAATATGGATACAAATATAATTCTCAGGTCAGTTATCAGGCATCGTTTGTTGGATATTTTCCTGCTGATAATCCAAAATATTCTTGCATTGTAGTTGTCAATGCTCCATCCGAAGGTATTTATTACGGCAATCAGGTTGCTGGTCCAATCTTTAAAGAAATCTCCGACAAAGTTTATTCCAATAGTTTGGAAATACACGATCAAATTAATAAACGCGCGTTGTTTGTTCAAACAAAAACTCCCGAAATAAAAAATGGAATGAGAAAAGATATTGAAACGGTTTGCAGGGAATTCAAAATTCCTTTAACAAATACCGCCTTACATGCTGAGTGGGTGAATGTTGTAACACGAAAAGATTTTTCTACAGTACTCATAGAAAATAAAATAGAACAATTACTGAAGAACAATATAATGCCAAATGTGGTTGGAATGGGATTGAAAGATGCAATCTGTTTATTAGAAAATGCAGGATTAAATGTGAAAGTAATCAGCAGAAGAACAATTATAAAACAATCTATAGAAGCCGGAATGAAATTTTCAAAAGGAACTTGTTTGACGATAGAATAATCATAGATGATAATGAAACTATTAAGAGACATATTATACAAGGCAGGAATAGTTGAAATATCAGGATCAACATTGATTTCTATTGCTTCAATTTGTTCCGATTCAAGAAAAGCAGAAACGAATTCTCTCTTCATTGCAACATGCGGAACACAAAATGACGGACATGAATTTATTAAACAGGCAATTATTGCAGGCGCAGTGGCTGTTGTGTGTGAAGAATTTCCCTCTCATATAGATAAAAATGTAACCTACATAAAAGTAAATGATAGCAATGAATCGCTTGGCATCATCGCTTCAAACTTTTTTGATAATCCTTCTGAGAAATTAAAAATTATTGGAATCACAGGAACAAACGGAAAGACAACTGTTGCTACGTTGCTTTATTATCTTTTTCTATCGCTTGGGTATAATGTAGGATTGCTTTCAACGATTGTATATAGAATCAATGAAAAAACTTTTCGGGCAACTCACACCACGCCGGATGCAATTCAGATAAATCAACTGCTCATGCAAATGGTGAATGCAGGGTGCGAATACTGTTTCATGGAAGTAAGTTCGCATGCAGTAATACAAAAAAGAATTTCGGGATTGAATTTTTCCGGCGCTGTGTTCACCAACATCACCCACGATCATCTTGACTATCATAAAACATTTGACGAATACATCAAGGCGAAAAAAAAATTCTTTGACAATCTGAATAAAAATTCTTTTGCACTTATAAACAAAGATGACCAGAATGGACTGGTGATGATTCAGAATACTTATGCATCCAAAAAAACTTACGGATTAAAATCTACTGCTGATTTCAGGTGCAAAGTAATTGAAAATCAATTTACCGGATTACTTCTCAATGTTGACGGAACTGAAATGTGGAGCAAACTTATCGGTTCATTCAATGCTTACAATCTTCTTGCTGTTTATGCAACGGCTGTTTTGCTTGGAGAAGAAAAAATGAATGTGCTTACGAAGATGAGCAATCTCAATTCTGTTGAAGGAAGATTTCAATATATAAGAAGCGAAAGCGGTATTACGGGAATTGTGGATTACTCTCACACACCCGATGCACTTGTGAATGTGATAAAAACGATTCAGAATATCCGTTCCGGAAATGGAAAAATTATTACAGTGGTTGGCTGTGGCGGTAACCGTGATACACTCAAACGTCCCGTGATGGCGCGCATTGCTTGTGAAGAAAGCGACAAAGTAATTCTTACTTCCGACAATCCGAGAAATGAAGATCCAAATGAAATTATTCAGCAGATGCAAGTGGGAGTGGAGCGGAAATATTTAAAAAAAGTTTTGTCAATAGTTGATAGAAGAGAAGCAATAAAAACTGCTTACTCACTTGCTTCGGCAGGAGATATAATTCTTGTCGCAGGAAAAGGACACGAAAAATATCAGGATATAAAAGGAGTGAAGCATCCGTTTGATGATATGCAGATGCTGATTGAAAACTTAAAAATGTTTACAGAATAAAAACGATAAACAATGTTCTATTATCTGTTTGAATATTTAGATAAGTATTTTGATTTTCCGGGAGCGGGAGTGTTCAAGTACATTTCTTTTCGGGCATCTATGGCAATTATTTGTTCGTTACTCATCGCAATGGTTTTTGGAAAAAAAATTATTATGTTACTACAAAAAAAGCAAGTTGGAGAAACCATTCGCGATTTAGGACTTGAAGGTGAAAAACAAAAACAAGGAACTCCCACGATGGGCGGATTCATTATTCTTTCTGCCATACTTATTCCTACTCTTCTTTTTGCAAAATTATATAACATTTACATTATCCTGATGCTCGTTGCAACAGTATGGCTCGGATTTATCGGATTTCTAGACGATTACATCAAAGTTTTTAAGAAAGATAAAAAAGGACTCGCAGGAAAATTTAAAATACTGGGACAAATTGGGTTGGGATTGTTAGTAGGTACAGTGCTTTATTTCCACGAAGATGTTGTCATTAAAGAAAAAATTCACAGCATCAAGTCAAACACATTTTCTATCAGCGAAGAAATTCAGCAAACGAATGTTCGGAAAGTAGAAATACCTCAGTATGCAAAGAAAGAAAACAAATCGTTGAAAACAACGATTCCGTTTGTGAAAAATAATGAATTCAATTATGAAAAATTGGTTTCGTGGATTTGCAAGGATTGTAAAAAATGGGGATGGTTGATTTTTATTCCCATAGTGATTTTTATTATTACAGCAGTTTCTAACGGAGCCAATATCACAGATGGAATTGACGGACTCGCCACTGGCACTTCAGCAATTGTCGGAGTTACACTTGCTGTCTTTGCTTATGTTTCGGGCAATACCATTTTTGCTGATTATCTCAATATCATGTACATCCCAAATGTGGGCGAACTCGTAGTGTTTATGAGTGCGTTCATCGGTGCATGTATAGGATTTCTCTGGTACAATGTTTACCCCGCTCAAGTTTTTATGGGCGATACAGGAAGTTTATCGCTTGGTGGAATTATCGCTGTGTTTGCAATAGCCATCCGAAAAGAACTGCTCATTCCTATTCTTTGCGGAGTATTTCTTCTGGAAAATCTTTCTGTGATGATACAAGTGTCGTATTTCAAATACACGAAAAAAAAATACGGTGAAGGAAAAAGAATTTTCAAAATGTCGCCTCTGCACCATCACTATCAAAAACTCGGAATGCACGAATCAAAAATAGTATCAAGATTTTGGATCGTTGGAATCATGCTCGCTGTGTTGACGATTGTAACGTTGAAGTTGAGATGAAGAAAAAAAATAATAATTAACTATCAATGACAAAACGATTAGTGATACTTGGAAGTGGTGAGAGTGGAGTAGGTGCAGCTGTGTTGGCGAAGAAAAAAGGATTTGAAGTTTTTGTGACAGATAATGGAAAGATTAAGAAGCAGTACAAACAAGTTCTTTCAAATAATGAAATTGAATTTGAAGAAGGAAAGCATACAGGATCATTGATTCTGAATGCTGATGAGATTGTGAAAAGTCCCGGGATTTCTGACAAAGCAAGGATGGTGGAAAAAATAAAAAAGAAAAAAATTTCTGTGATATCCGAGATAGAGTTTGCATCGCGATATACAAATGCAAAACTTATTGGCATTACAGGAACAAATGGAAAAACTACCACCACAAATCTCGTTTATCACATCTTAAAAAATGCAGGAACGAATGTGAGAATTGCAGGAAATGTTGGAAAAAGTTTTGCGATGCAAGTGGCGGAAGAAGATGGAATAAAGTATAATGGAATAGAATATAAGGAACATACTTCTATACCAAAATATTATGTGCTTGAATTAAGCAGTTTTCAATTGGATGGAATGTTCAAAACAAGAATTAATGTAGCCATCCTCACCAACATCACGACTGACCACATGGACCGTTACAATTATTGTATGCAAAACTATATCAATTCCAAGTTTCGCATCGTGCAGAATCAAACACAAGAAGATGCTTTCATCTATTGTGCAGATGATGAAATAATAACAAGGGGAATTAAAAAAAAAAAAATCAGCGCTAAGTTTTTTCCATTCTCAATAAAAAGAAAATTAAAAACAGGCGCTTATATAGATAATGGAAAATTAAACATCAACCTGTTTCCCGAAAAAATTGGGAGCAAAACACCATTCAATATGTTTGTAGAAGAATTAGCACTTCAGGGAAAACATAACTGGTATAATTTCATGGCAGCAGGAACTGCTGCACGATTTGTTGACATTCGTAAATCAGTTATTCGTGAAAGTTTATCCGACTTTCAGAACATTGAGCACCGATTAGAATATGTTGCCAACGTTCATGACGTGGATTTCATCAATGATTCAAAAGCCACTAACGTAAATTCAGCGTGGTATGCCTTGGAAAGTATGCAACATCCTGTTGTGTGGATTGTTGGTGGAGAAGATGAAGGAAATGATTATGACATGCTGAAAGATTTGGTGAAGCAAAAAGTAAAAGCAATTGTTTGTCTTGGCATCAATAACAAAAAAATTATTCGTGCTTTTTCAAAATTAGTTCCGATAATTGTTGAAACAAAATCTGCTAACGAAGCAGTTCAGGTATCTTTTAGTATAGCAAAGAAAGGAGATACTGTTTTACTTTCTCCATGTTGTAAAAGTTTTGATTTGTTCCGCAACTATGAAGACAGGGGAAGAAAATTTAAACGAGCAGTAAAATCATTATGAGGTTTTTAAAAAACATACATGGCGACAAAGTGATATGGGTGGTTGTGATATTGCTGTCAATATTATCCATTCTTGCAGTTTATAGTTCAATCGTTACGCTTGCGTACAAGTACAAAGCAGGTGATACGGAATATTATTTACTGAAACATTCTACTATTATTTTGTTTGGATTATTTTTAATGTACTGTACGTATAAGATCAGGTATGATTATTTTTCTCGTTTTGCAATTTTGGCAGTAATCATTGCTGTTCCTCTGCTGGTTCTCACTCTTTTTACAGGATCAAATATTCATCAAGCGAGCCGTTGGTTGGAGATACCGGTTGTCAATCTTACTTTTCAAACTTCTGATTTTGCTAAACTGGCATTAATTATGTATGTGGCGCGTACTCTTGCAATAAAACAAGATGTTATTAAAGATTTTCGCTCTGCGTTTTTGCCGATAGTAATTCCTGTTTTACTAATCTGCGGACTTATACTTCCTGCAAATTTTTCTACTACGTTTATCCTTTTTCTCACATCTCTGATGCTGATGTTTGTCGGAAGAATAAAGATAAAATACATTTTATCTCTTATCGGAATCGGGATTTTTTGTTTTGGACTATTTATTCTTTTCATCTTTCTTTTTCCGAATGTAAACAATCGTGTTGCAACATGGAAAGCGAGAATAGAAAATTTTACAAATAAAGAAAATAAAGGAAATTATCAAGTGGAACAGGCGAAGATTGCTATTGCAACAGGCGGAATAATGGGAAAAGGTCCCGGAAAAAGTACCCAACGGAATTTTCTTCCACACCCTTATTCTGATTTTATTTATGCAATCATTATTGAAGAATATGGAATGATGGGTGGAATTATTGTAATTTTTCTTTATTTGATTTTATTGTATCGTGCAGTAAGAATTGCTACAAGGAGTCAAAAAATTTTTGGAAGTTTATTGGCTATTGGATGTTGTTTTAGTTTGGTATTCCAAGCTATGCTTAATATATCTGTGGCAGTGAACATAGTGCCGGTAACCGGACAACCACTTCCATTAGTAAGCATGGGCGGAACTTCTATTTGGTTTACAAGTATAGCAATAGGAATGGTGTTAAGCGTAAGCAGAGAAATTGACAAGCAAAAACAAAACACATCATTAGATGTAGAAGATGTAAGAACAAAAAAATATTAAAAAAAGTTTTTCATTTTGAGAAAATAAGAGAGGATTTATGAGAATTATCATTAGTGGTGGTGGAACTGGCGGACATATTTTTCCCGCTATTGCCATTGCCAATGCATTGAAGAAAATAAACAGCAGCACAGAAATACTTTTTGTGGGAGCAGCAGGAAGAATGGAAATGGAAAAAGTTCCTGCAGCAGGATATAAAATAGAAAAATTGTGGATTAGTGGATTGCAGAGAAGATTAACATTCGGAAATTTTCTTTTTCCGATAAAAGTATTATTAAGTATAATAAAAGCAAGAATGATTATAAAGAATTTTAAACCTGATGTTGCGGTGGGAACAGGTGGATATGCCAGTGGTCCGCTATTGCATGTTGCATCAGTGAGAAAAATCCCTTGTCTGATACAAGAACAAAATTCTTTTCCCGGAATTACAAATAAAATTCTTAGCAGAAAAGTGAATAAAATTTGTGTGGCTTACGATGGAATGGAAAAATATTTTCCGAAAGAAAAAATTATTGTAACAGGAAATCCTGTAAGGCAGGACATTTTATTGTTAAAAGGAAAAAAGCAAGGAGCCATGGATTTTTTTAAACTAGATCCGAAAAAGAAAACTTTGTTTGTAATGGGAGGGAGTTTGGGAGCAAGAACTATCAACGAAAGTATTTTGAGATGTTTGGATTTGTTGGTGAAAAATAATATTCAACTCATCTGGCAAACGGGAAAAGGATTTTTTGCAGTTGCAAAAGAGACAGTAAAAAAATATGAGACAAATGAAATTCGGGTTTTTGATTTCATCAGCAGAATGGATTTATCTTATGCTGCTGCAGATATTGTTGTTTCTCGTGCCGGCGCCATTGCGATTTCTGAACTTGCTGTTGCCAAAAAGCCGGCAATCCTGATTCCATCTCCGAATGTTGCGGAAGATCATCAGACAAAAAATGCAATGGCTTTGGTAAAACACGATGCGGCAATTTTAATTAAAGATGCGGAAGCAAAAGAAAAACTTGGTGAAGAAATAATTCGTTTGATGAACGATACATTATTGCAAAATAAAATAATAGAAAACATAAACAAATTTACTTTTCCGGACGCAGCAGAAACAATTGCAAAAGAAATTATCAATCTTGTAAAAGACAAAAAATGAAATTGGAAAACATAAATAACGTTTACTTTATTGGCATTGGCGGCATTGGCATGAGCGCTCTTGCCAGATATTTTAATATGTTGGGAAAAAATGTAAGCGGTTACGATAAAACAAAAACAAAACTGACTGAAGAACTTTCTGCAGAAGGCATAGAGATTCATTATGAAGATAATGTTGAACTAATTCAATCTTCAATTCTCAATTCTCAATCCTTAACATTAGTGGTTTTTACTCCTGCGATTTCTAATGAGAACAAGGAGTTGAAATATTTTCAGAAAAACAACTATACAATAAAAAAACGTGCAGAAGTACTTGGAATGATTACACAGCAAACATTTACAATTGCAGTTGCAGGTACACATGGAAAAACCACAACTTCATCACTCATTGTTCATATATTAAAATCTTCGGGAATTGATTGCACGGCATTTCTCGGTGGGATTACGCAAAACTATGAAACGAATTTTTTGCCTGGTACGGATATAAAAAAATCACATAGCAAAAAATCAAAAGTAAAGCCGATAATTATTGTTGAAGCAGATGAATACGATCGTTCTTTTCTTAATCTCTACCCTGACATTGCCGTAATTACTTCTGTTGACGCAGACCACATGGATATTTATGGCGACAAAAAACAGATGGAAGAGGCATATAGCAAATTTGTCAGTCAAATTAAGAAAAACGGTGTGCTTATCATCAAGCAAGGAGTAGATAAAATGTTAGTGTTTGAAAAAGAAGAAAAAAAGATTTTCACTTATTCGCTTCACCATTCATCAGATTATTATGCCAGAAAAATTTCCATCAAAAGAGGAGAATACTTTTTTGATGCGATAATTCCATCACAAAACATAAGAGGTATAATGCTTGGCATACAAGGAAAACATAATATAGAAAATGCAGTGGCAGCCGTAGCGGTTGCACAACAGATGAATATTTATATCGGAAATATTAAGAATGCTCTTTCGTCTTTTAAGGGAGTGAAAAGACGTTTTGAATATCATATCAAAACAAATAATCTGATTTTTATAGATGATTATGCTCATCATCCCGAAGAATTGCGCGCTTGTATATCGGCTGTAAAAGATATGTACCCGGAAAAAAAAATCACCGGGATTTTTCAGCCGCATCTTTTTTCCAGGACACGCGACTTTGCTGATGAGTTTGCCCGAAGTTTAGAACTCCTGGATGAACTAATACTTTTAAATATTTATCCTGCCCGTGAGGAACCAATAGATGGCATAAATTCTGAAATGCTTTTGGAAAAAATAAAAATGAAAAACAAAAAACTTTGTACAAAAAAAGAAATCGTAAATGAGATCAGTAATAGAGAAATTGAAGTATTGCTGACGATGGGAGCAGGAGATATTGATACAATTGTTGAACCAATAAAAAATGAATTATCGGCAAGAATAAAAAATGTAACAATCAACTAATATAATACCAAGAAATGTTGGTCACAAATTTTATAGATTAAAAAATAAAATAATTATATGTCCGAATTATTTTGCAAAGAAAAAAATACGGTATTATTAAATAAGTATAGGGATTGCTTCCCATTTCGTTCCTCATGGTTCGCAATGACGCTCAATTTAAACGTCATTGCGAGGGAGGAACGACCGAAGCAATCTAAAAATCTATACCAAATTAACAATGCCAAAAATACAAGTTTGTTTTCACACAACAATCTTGTAAAACTTAACAATAAACAATTATGAGAATCAATTTTTTTTTATTTGTAACTGCAAGTTTTTTTACATTATCTCTGTTTTGTCAAACATACATTACCAATGTAACATTGATAGATGTAGAAAAACAAAAGTTAATACCCGATGTTACTGTTGTAATAACAGGTAACACAATATCTGATATTGGTCCATCAAAAAAAATAAAACTTTTGACAGATGCTACAATCATTGACGGTAAGGGAAAATTTCTATTGCCTGGATTAACAGATGCTCACATACATTTTTTTCAAAGTGGTGGTTTATATACAAGACCTGATGTAATAGATCTTCGTAAATACATATCGTATGAAAAGGAAATTGACTGGACACACAACAACATGGAAGATATACTTCGGCGTTACACACAAACAGGTATTACCACTGTTATTGATGTAGGTGCAACAATAAATTTTTTACAACAACGGGATTCGTTTAAAAATAAAAATTATGCTCCTTCTATTTACATGACAGGACCACTGCTTACTACATGGGAGCCGGAAGTTTTTAAAAATCTTCAGAACGATGAACCTTTCAACTTAGTAAAAACACCCGAAGAAGCAAAAGCCACAGTTCAAAAACAATTACCTTTTCGCCCTGATTTTATTAAGATTTGGTACATTGTTCCTCATGGTAAAAATTTAGAAGATTCAGCAAAAAAACTTTTGCCAGTTGTTAAAGCAATAATTGATGAGGCACATAAAAATAATTTAAAAGTTGCTGTACATGCTACCGAAAGAATTACAGCACAACTTGCTGTAGAAAGTAAATGCGATTATTTAGTTCATGAAATAAACAATGAAATTGTGAGTGATGAATTTTTATTTCTGCTTAAAAAAAATAATATAATTGTCTGTCCTACTTTGATAGTAGCCGATAATTATGCAAAAACATTTGCGCGAGAAAATCAATTTTCTTATTACGATTTAACCAAATCTAATTCCGAACAACTTGGTTCTTTATATGATTTAAAACATTTGTCTGATACAAATCTTGTTGAGCAACTTAAAAAAAGAGGCAAATTAAAACAGATTGCTCTCATTAAAAGTGATTCAATAATGAGAGTGAACTTAAAAAAAATGTCAGATGCAGGTATTGCAATTGTTAGCGGCACCGATGCAGGTAATATTGGAACACAACATGCTACTTCTTACTTTGCCGAATTATTATCTATGCAACAAAGTGGTTTGAGCAACTGGCAAATTATTCAATCATCAACTATCAATGGAGCAAAAGTATTAGGTAAAGAAAAAGAATTTGGCAGCATTACCACTGGCAAAAGGGCTGATATGATTTTGCTAAACGCAAATCCATTGGATAATCTTAATAATCTACAAAAAATATTTTTAATAATAAACAAAGGATTTGTAATTAATCCCGATACCTTGATAAAAGAAACGCCTTTATCATTGGTTCAACGTCAACTAAATGCTTACAACGCCCGTAATCTGGATGCTTTCGTAGAACAATATGCGGATGATGTGGAGTTGTATAAATTTCCTGATACATTGATTGGCAAAGGCAAAGAATATATGTATAAAACATACTCATCATTGTTTGACAAAACGCCAAACTTACATTGCGAAATAAAAAAAAGAATTATACAAGGTAATATCATTATTGACAACGAAAGTGTAACAAGAAATAATAAAATAAAACAATCAAAATGCATTGCTATTTATCATATAGAAAATAATAAAATTAAAAAAGTATATTTTATAAAATAACTATTTGGTAATTAATATAACACTATGAAAAATATTAGCCACAGATTAAAAATAAAATCCGTGTAGTATGTGGCAACATTTTTTTCTGATGAGTAGTAACAAGAAAAGGATGAATAATTAAAAAAGTAACAAATGAAAATGTTTATCAAAATATTGCGCATTTCCGGATGGATATTACTGCTTGTTGGTATTATTTTCACTTTCGCTTTCGTGCAAAAAAAAGAAGACCAGTTGTTGTGTAGCCAGATTAAAATTAAAATATTAATGAATCCTGTACAGGAATTCTTTTTTGTAGAAGACGAGGATATTCTTTCTTTGATTACGCATCGGTGCGGGCAAGTGGTTAATTTTCCACTTCGGAATATTGATGTAAACTACATAGAACGATTGATGTACACAAATCCATGGATTGCACGGGCAGAGGTGTATTTGAATATTAACGGTGTTTTGAATATTGACATTGAACAGCGGAATCCTATCCTTCGTGTGATAAATAAAAAAGGAGAAAGTTATTACATAGATTCTTTGGGAAAACTTATGGTGTGGTCACCAAAATTTACTCCGAGAGTACTTTTGGCAACCGGAAATATTTCTGAATTCTATGATGGTTGGTATAAAATTAATCTTAACGAAATTATTAATAACGATACGTTAAAAACTCTTACGGTACTAGATGATTTATATGCGATGACAAAATTTATTTTGGCTGACGAATTTTGGTCAGCTCAGGTTGAACAAATTTATTTGAACGAAGATGGAGAGATTGAATTGATACCTAAAGTCGGAAATCACAAAATTATTTTTGGAACTATTGATGGAATGGCTGAAAAGTTTCGGAAGTTGAATTTTTTTTACAAGGAAGGACTGAATTATACAGGATGGAATGATTATGATACATTGAATTTAAAATTTAATAATCAAGTGGTATGCACAAAGTCAGTTGCTAAAAACTAAAAACTATTTTATTATGTTAAACTCAGAAATCATTGTAGGAATAGACATTGGCACAACCAAGATTGCGGTTCTGGTTGGAAAAAAAAATGAATTTGGTAAAATTGAAATTCTTGGAGTTGGCAAAGCGCCATCGCTTGGTGTTAGACGTGGAGTAGTGTCTAATATTGAACAAACCGTTCAGGCAATTCGCACGGCTGTGGAAGAAGCCGAAAAAAAATCCGGCGTGGACATAACATCTGTTCATGTAGGTATTGCCGGTCAGCATATAAAAAGTTTAAAGCATAGAGGGTCTCGCATACGTAATAATATTGAACATCCGATTAATCAGGAGGATATTGATATACTCATTGATGATATGTACAAATTAGTGATGCTGCCTGGTGAAGAAATTATTCAAGTTCTTCCGCAGGAATATATGGTAGACAATGAGTCAGGAATAAAAAATCCAATAGGTGTTGAAGGAGTTCATCTGGAAGGAAATTTTCATATCATCATCGGACAAATGGCTGCTGCCAAAAATATTAAGAAGTGTGTGGAAAAAGTCGGACTGCAAATTGTTAATATGATTCTTGAACCTATTGCTTCTGGTTCAGCAGTGTTAAATGAAGAAGAAAAAGAAGCAGGAGTTGCTTTGGTTGATATCGGTGGCGGTACAACTGACATTGCAATCTTTTACGATAAAATAATCCGCCATACTGCTGTGATACCCTTTGGTGGAAATGTTATCACTGAGGATATTAAACAGGGTTGTTCCATTATTCATAGATATGCTGAGCAATTGAAAACAAAATTTGGCTCTGCACTTGCACAAGAAAATCAGGATAATGAAATAGTTGTAATTCCAGGACTGAAAGACCGTTCTCCAAAAGAAATTTCTCTCCGTAATCTTGCGAATATTATCCAGGCGCGGATGACAGAAATTCTTGAATATGTTTCCTTTGAAATAAAAAATTCCGGTTACGAACAAAAATTAATTGCAGGAATTGTTGTAACCGGTGGTGGTGCACAGTTGAAACATATCAAACAACTGACCGAATATGTTACAGGTATGGATACGCGCATCGGCTATCCGAACGAACATCTTACAAAAAGCAATGAAGATGTTGCCAGTCCAATGTTTTCTACCGGTATTGGATTGGTTATAAATGGTTACGAAGAATTGGAAAAAGAAAAATTACGTCAGGCAACTCCAGATAATATAAAAACACATTCAAAAAAAACACGTGGAAATTTTTTTGATGTGCTTTACACTAAAACGAAAAAACTTTTTGAAGATGGAGAAGAAAATGAGGAAACAAAACAATAAAGTTATTAACAATGCATTGTTAATAACTTATGTAGATACTAGTGAATTTGTATTTTATCTTGAATTACTTTAGCAGAAACAAAAGCAGAAACAAAAGCAGAAACAAATTTAAAAAAATATATATTATGAACTTCGATTTACCCAAAGGAAAAGTTTCCATCATAAAAGTGATTGGAGCAGGTGGCGGCGGAAGCAACGCCGTAAACTACATGTTTAAACAAGGAATCAAAGATGTTGATTTCATTGTTTGCAACACCGATCGTCAGGTACTTGATTCTAGTCCCGTACCTTTGAAAATTCAATTAGGCGTTACATTGACCGAGGGACTTGGTGCCGGCTCTCTTCCGGAAGTTGGCAAAAAAGCCGCACTTGAAAATATTGAAGACATAAAAAATGTTCTTTCGCGTGATACTAAAATGCTTTTTATCACAGCCGGACTTGGCGGAGGAACGGGTACAGGTGCTGCTCCTGTGATTGCACAACTCGCGCAGGAATTTGGTATTCTTACTGTTTCAATTGTTACGCTTCCTTTTTCATGGGAAGGAAATCTCAGGAGAAAACAAGCAGAAGATGGATTAAATGAATTGAAAAAATATTCTGATGCTGTACTTGTAATTCTCAATGATAAACTCAGGGAAATTTATCACACTTTAAAAGTGAGTGAAGCGTTTTCGCATGCAGATGATGTGTTATGTTCAGCTGCCAAAAGTATTGCCGAAATAATAAATGTAACTCTTCGCATTAATGTTGACTTTAACGATGTTCGCAGAGTAATGGAAAAAAGTGGTGTTGCAATTATGGGTTCTGCTTCTGCTTCCGGAGAAGGAAGATCACTCAAAGCAGTTACGCAGGCGCTCAATTCACCGCTGCTTAATGATAACAACATATACGGAGCAAGATATGTTTTAGTCAGTATCACTTGTGGTTCCGGAAAAGATGAATTAACAATGGATGAACTTGCTGAGATTACTGATTACATTCAGGAATCTGCGGGACAAACTGCAGAACTGATAAAAGGATATGGAGTGGATGAATCGCTTGGAGAAAAAGTAAATGTTACCATTATTGCCAGTGGTTTTACTAAAAAAGATAATCTTGGTTTTGAAACACCTGTAATGCCTGAAGTAAAAATTATGCATCTTGAAGATGCTGTAAAACCTGTTGAAGAAAAAACGGAACAAAAAGATGAACAGAAAAATGAGCAAAAAGATGAGCCAAAAATAGAATTAAAAAATATCACTGAACCAACTTTAAAAAGCGATATTATTTCTGAAAAGAAAGATGAAGATGAGAAAACAGAATTATTAATTAAGGAAGAAAAACAAAAAAATATTGAAGAAAAAAAACTCATTGATATTCATAATATTCAGGAAGTAGAATCTCATCATATTCAAGAAATAGAATCTCGTTATGCTCAGGAATTAAAATCTCGTTATGATCAGGAATTAGCATCTCGTCATGCTCAAGAAAATTCTTTCCAGACAAGTAAGAATAAAAAGAATGAAGAAAATATTTCTGATGAAGAAACATCATCTGATCCGTTTTTGATAATAAAACCGGAAGAACAAATTAGTTTTGAGTTTGAAATTCCGAAGGCATCCGTATCGCACACACCTGATTCATCTGTTGAGCAACAGTCAGAGTTAAATGGACAGTCGCAAAAGAAAAAAGAACCTATTATTTTTTCTCCACCCATACAAATCCGAAAATTAGAAACGCCCCCTGCGGTTTCTGTTCTGCAACATGAAGTAAAACAAACGCCAACTCCTTCTCAAGAAAATATTCCAATTGTTTCTTCCGATGATATGGAAAAAAGAGCGATGGCTCAGGAAAAAATTCAAAAACTTCGTGAATTAAGTTTCAAATTAAAAACTCCGGGAGGACTAACAGAATTGGAAAGTGAACCTGCTTACAAAAGAAGAAATGTGTCGCTGAATGATATTCCTCATTCTTCTGAGTCGGAAATTTCAAGATTCACACTGGGAGAAGGTGAGGATAAAAAACCAACACTTCGTCCTGATAATTCTTTTCTGCACGATAAACCGGATTAAAAAAAATATTTATATGTCTTTAGAAGAAAAAATAAATGCTGACATAAAAGTAGCCATGCTCGCCAAGGAGCAGCAAAAGTTAGAAGCAATTCGCGGCATTAAAGCGGCATTGCTAATGCTGAAAACATCAGGACAAAAAGTTTTGGAAAGTGAGGAGATGAAAATATTACAGAAGATGGTGAAGCAAAGAAAAGAATCAGCAGAAATATATTTGTCTCAGAACCGGAAAGACCTTGCTGATATAGAATTTTTTCAGGCAAAAATTATTGAGACATATCTCCCCAAGCAAATGAGTGCAGATGAAATTAAATCTGCACTTGCTCAAGTTATTTCACAAACTGGAGCATCATCTCTTGCTGATATGGGAAATGTGATGAGTATTGCAATGAAACAATTTGCAGGAAAAGCAGATGGAAAAATTATTTCTGTGATGGTGAAAGAACTTCTCTCAAAATAATATTCGGTGTATATTCTTTTTGTTTTCGGCATTGGGACATCCGGACTAAAATCTAATGTCAAATGCCTTTAAATTTATTTGCTGTGTAAAAAATCAATTTTTAGAACTGCCCTAAAAATATTTTTGATGTGCCCTTTCTGTCATTACTAAATATTAAGGCAGACCAAGAAACCCACAGAAGCAATTGAAGATTGGAGATATTGGGATTCTGAAAAACAACGCAAAAAAATATGACACATTTTGTATGACACATTTTGTATGACACATTTTGTATGACACATTTTGTATGACACATTTTGTATGACACATTTTGTATGACACATTTTGTATGACACATTTTGTGTGATACATTTTGTGTGATTTAAAAAACAGTATCTTTGACTTATGGAAAAAGACAGCAACCCCTTTTTAGTAACCGGCTATAAAGGCGGACAATACTTCTGCGACAGGGAAAGTGAAATCGCATTACTTAAAAGCCATATCAAAAACAACCTGAATACTACCATTTTTTCCATACGCAGGCTGGGAAAAACCGGACTTATCCATCACTTGTTTGAAAGCTATACAAACAGCCGTAATATTGCCTGTATCTACTTAGACATTTTAGGCACAAACAATTTAAAAGAATTTAGCAGCCAGCTGGCAACCGCTATCTATAACCGCTTCCCTGAAAATAAATCTATAGGGAAAAGGATAATTGATTTTATGAGGTCATTACGACCTGTAATAAGCTATGATGATCTTTCCGGGCAACCCGAATTGAGTTTTGAAACGGGTGAAATAAAAAAGACCGAAAAGACCATACAACAGCTCTTTAATTTTTTAGATCAGCAAAATGCAAAAGTGATATTTGCCATTGATGAGTTTCAGCAGATTTTAGAGTATCCTGAAAAGAATACAGAAGCATTGTTGCGCACTTACATACAGAACCTTAAAAACACTCATTTCATTTTTTGTGGGAGCAACCAAAAAATGATGCACGAGATATTTAACAATGCTAAAAAACCGTTTTTTGCAAGTTGCAGCAATATGCATCTGGATTTTATTGACTCCCGGAAATACGAATTATTTATCAGTCGCATTTTTAAACAAAGCAAAAGAAAAATTGCTGCTGAAAGTGTTTCGTTCGTACTTGAATGGACGATGAGACATACGTTCTATACCCAGTATTTTTGCAATTACTTGTTTTCCTTAAACATAAAACATATCGCATTGAGCGATGTTCAGAAAGCTGCTGCAGAAATTTTAAAACAAAACGAAAATACCTACTATCAGTACAGGAACCTGCTCACAACAGCACAATGGAATCTGTTAACC
Source organism: Bacteroidota bacterium (assembly GCA_043804035.1). Classification (GTDB taxonomy): domain Bacteria; phylum Bacteroidota; class Bacteroidia; order Palsa-948; family Palsa-948; genus JAZDJJ01. Next base: position 16,644 of record JAZDJJ010000108.1, on the reverse strand, counting down.
GCAGTGGCAAAAGAAACCCGGTTATTCATGGCGCACTCAAAAGAATTTATTAAAAAATACAATTTGGGAACATCGTCAATGGTTACAAGGGGTATTGAATCGCTACTTGAAAAGGAAATGATATTTCATAATACCTCAGTAGAAAAACCGTATTACGAAGTATATGATAAATTTTTAATGCGATGGCTACAGCATAATCAAAAATAATAAAACGCACTCTCTACTTTGGTAATCCTGCATATTTGAGAATGAAAAATTCTCAACTTGAAATTCGCTTGCCACAAGTAGAAAAGAACGATACTCTGCCTGAACCTTTCAAAGAAAAATTAGTTACTTCCGATTGAAGACATCGGCGTTGTTGTCATAGACCATCATCAAATTACAATTACACATTCGCTTATTGCAAGTTTATTAGAAAATATGTTTTACTGGGCTAACAGCGTAAAATCGGGCGATAGCGAAAACCACAAAGCAAGAGCAGCATCATATTATTGGAAATCGTTATTCCCCAAAAAATAAATTTTACCCGAGAACGTTTCGGAGAACCACCTAACAATCTGTTGAATTATGGATATGCCATTCTCAGAGCGATAGTGGCGCGTGGACTTGTGGGTTCAGGACTATTACCTACACTTCTTTTAAAAATTCTTTTTGATTTTTATCCCGTTTTGGTATTTGAGATTCGGACATTGAGCTTGCCGAAATGCCGAAAATATGTATAATTAAAAATTTTATGTAAGTTTGGATTGAAATAAAAAGCCCCTGTAAAGGACAAGGGCAAAACCTGACGAAACAAATTGTTTCACTACGGAATAATCCTTATTGTGATTTGCAATAATAAAGGTAAAATAAATATCTTTATAAAAACTTAAATTAGAAGTTAATAATGAAAATAAAAAAAAGCGATATTGATATTATCGCAACCGCTTTTGATGTTTTCACAACAATAAAATTTTATTGTGATTTGCTTCGGTACAAATATAAATAAATTTTAAATACAAAATAATATGAAAAAAATATTAGGATTAGATATTGGGACAACTTCAATAGGATGGGCAATTGTGGAAGCCAAAGCCGAGAAACCTCGTAAAGAAACGGAAACGGATATCAACAATGAGAGAATTGGTATTTACAAAGATGATAATAATGGTTATGCGCTTGGTGTTAGAATCATTAAACAGGATACTGATAATATAACTTCATTCAATAAAGGTGAAAAATTAAATAAAGATAGTAAAGCCACCCCAACAGCACTTCGCAGACAAAAGCGAGGAGCAAGAAGATTAAAAAGTCGTTACAAATTGCGTAGGGATAAGTTAATTAAAGTACTTGAATTTTTAAAAATGTTACCTGATGGAGCAAAATACAAGGATGAAAATAACAATGATGTTAGAAAAAACAGCAATTATTATACAAATGCTAAAGGTAAACGAGGTAAAGAAAATGATATTGGTAAAGCGCTATATCAACTAAGGAATAAAGCTATAACTGAAAAAATAAACCCTGAAGAATGGGGGCGATTAATGTTGCAATTAAACCAATACAGAGGTTATAGCAGCGATAGATTTAAAAAAGATGAAAACACAAATTTCGGCTATTATACTTGTGTTGTAAAAACTTTTGATTTAGAGAATAAAGAAGCAAAGTATATTGATGAAAAAGCAGAAAAAAAAGAATTAAAGTATTACAAAATAAAAATTAAAGTAAAATTAGATGAATATATTGATATTTCCGAAAACTCCGATGAACAAAAATTAATCAACGAATTTGAGGGTTTTACTTACATAAATAAAATTGATTTTAAAGAAGAGGATTTAATAACAATAAAAAAACCGGAATTGAAACAAGATAAAAAAGGTAAAAATATCATTGCTGAATACTGGGAAATTAAAAGGGTAATCCCAAAGGAGGAAGATTGGAAATATCGTTACCAAACTCTACACAAAACATTAACCGAATGGTGTGATAATGGCGGTACTGTTGGCTCATATTTTTACAAATACTTTTACGATGACAGAACACCTGTCTCAGAAAAGATTAATAGAATTCGTGCGAATATTGTAAACCGAGATTGGTACGAAAAAGAGTTTGTAAAAATTTTTGATTTACAGTTTCAGGAAAATAAAAATCATTTTGAAAAATACACTATTGAAGATATTGTAAAAGTTGCATTTAAAGATTATCAAAGCATTTTGAATGATGTAAAAAAACATTCAAATATATTTTCAAAACAACTTTGTTATTTAATAAAAGATAAAATAATATTCTTTCAACGCCCTTGGCAACAAGCCAAAAATAAAGGCAATTGCCCTTTTGAAAAAGTTAAGATAATAGTTGATAGAAAAATTAAAGGAACTGAAAAAACAGAAAAAGTAACGGAATATGTTGGCAGAACTGTTATACCTAAAAGCCATCCACTTTATCAAGAATATAGAATGTGGCAGCAAATAAATAATGTACGTTTGTTTTACAATACACGAGATGAAAAAATAGATTTATTTGAAGATGACGAAAAGGTAAAAAAACTTACTGGTAAAACATTAAAAGAGCATACTGGCAAAACATTAATTCAGATTAAAGATTTACTATATGACCACTTGCAAAGAACTAAAACAATGTCGTTGAAAAGTTTTGCAAGTAATAAATTGGGGTTAGAAAATGTATGTGATGTAATTGAAGATTTAAAACAGAAAAAACAAAAAGTAAAAAGGGGTGTTAATACGGATACCGGAGAAATTCTTGAAAACTTTTATTCTGTAAATTATAGAAAGCAAAAGAAAGATAAAACATACCGGGATATTGAAATTCACGGGAACAAAACTTTATTAGTTTTTAAAAACATTCTCCCAAATAAAACAGATGAATGGTTTTTTAAAGAACACCATAGTTCAAAAGATAATCACAATGAAGAAAATAAAAAAACATATAAAGATTGCAGTTACTCAATTACAAATCTTCAATTATTGTGGGAACTAATTTTTGATGTTAGCATTCAGAAAAAAGAAGATTTAAAAGCAATTATTGTACGAGATAAAAATTTTAATGAAGAATTTACAGATGAAGAATTAAACAAATTAGTGGAAATAAAATTTGATGATTCGGGAATGGGAGACCTTTCTGCAAAATCTATTCGGAATCTTTTACCCCTAATGAGTAATGGCACAAATTTAACTGAAAAAGCAGCAAGAAAAATTAAATCAATCTCTGACTTAATTAATAGCAAAGAAGAAAAAGAAAAAAGTGAAGATGAAAAATTAGAAAGTATTGCAGAGTTTTTACCTGATAAAAAAGCACGATTACATTTTTCGACATACACAAATCCTCAACAATTTAAATACTTAAATTATTGGCAAGCTGCCGCAGTTGTTTATGGTTCACATTCAAGCAAAACAAATAATATTAAACATAAAATTGAGCCGGTAAAACAACACTCAATGAATAATCCGATTGTTGAGAAAATAGTAAATGAAACTATAAGCATAGTGAATGAAATTAAAACACTTTATGGTTTTGATGAAGTGCGAATTGAATTAAGTCGTGAATTAAAAGCAAGTGCGGATGAACGGGCAGCAATGGATGAAGGAATGCGAAACAATGCAACAAGAAACGAACTTGCAAAAAGAATGTTACGCGAATTGTTTAATGCTGATGTTTCAAGCACTAATCTTACAAAATTGAAAGTATATGAAGATGAAGCTAAATTTTTAAATAAAGAAACGTTTGAAAAACTAAAAGAAAAAAAACTAATTGATGAAAATTCGGAAAATAAAAGATATATTCCTTATGAAGATGCACAAAAAGAATATAATTTAAGAGAACCTTCAAAAGCGAATATTGAACGTTATAAACTTTGGTTAGACCAAAAATGCCAATGCCCGTACACTGGTGAAATTATTAAACTTTCTGATGTGTTTACTTCTAAATATGAAAAGGAACATATTATACCTAAAGAAAGGTATCCTGATAACAGCTACAGTAATTTTGTAATTACACGAACTGTAATTAATAAATGGAAAGACAATCATTTGGCTTATGAATTTATTATTGATAAAGGCGGTAAAACAATTACAGACAACTCGGATGGGAAAAAATTAACAATTTTGAATTTAGATAGAAATACAAATGAAGGAACATATAAAGTACACGTTGAAAATATTTTTCCAAAAGGTAGAAAATTAAAAAATCTTTTAAGAAAAGAAGTTCCCGAAGATCCTATTAACCGTGAGTTAAAGGACACTCAATATATCAATAAAAAACTCAAAGAAAAATTAGCCGAAATTGTTGGATACAACAAGGTATGGACTACAACAGGTGCAGTAACAGATATATTAAGAGAAAGTTGGAGTTTGAATGAAGTAATGAAAGAAATACTTAGACCACGATATAAGGAATTTAAAATTTCTTTAGGTAGTGGCTCTTCTCCAGTGTTCGAAACAATTAATTATAAGGAAGATTTTGAAAATAAAAAAATAAATAAAACTAATGAACGCGAAGTTTTCCCGGGATATAGTAAGAGATACGACCATAGACATCATATCTTAGATGCAATTATTGTGGCTTCGACAAAACAATGGCATATTCAATATTTAAACACTATGAATGCCGAAAATGAAAACAAAATAGAAGCATCTTGGTTAAAAAAAGCGGTATGCAGACAAAGTGAAGAAAGCGATTTTCAAGCAAATAAATTTAATTATCCTTGGATTGACTTTAATAAAACCAATATTCAAGAAGCATTGGAACAAGTTTTTGTTTCTCTCAAAAACAATAAAAATTTAATTTCAGAATCAAGACACCCTAAAGTAATAAGAGGAAAAGAAATTACTATTAAAAATAAAAATGGTGAAACACCAATTCCTATTGCTATCAGAGGTAAAATTCACGATGAAACACTAATAGGGGTAAGAAAATTTTATGATGGTTCTAAAAGAGTTTCTATTGAAGAAATTGTTGATCTTATTTTTGAAAAAAGAATGTATGCAAGAGAAAATTTACTGCCTGTAAAATCATTTGAAGACTTAATAAATACATTAGTTTTTAAAGAAAGATTTAGAGAGTTGTTGCTCCCAATATTCAAACGATTTTCAAATAGTAATCCAAAAGATACTCAAATTAAAAATGAAATTTTAAAATATATAGAAGACAATAAAACCAACCTGTTTGAATGGGCTTATTTGTTTAAAGAAAGTGCAGTAAAAACAGGAACTGATAAAGGCGGTACGATTGATAAACTTCTACCTAAAAATATTCTTGATGATAGAATTAAAAGGTATTTAACTTATCGAAAAGATTTTATTGAAGATTTGGAGAATGAACTAAAATTACTTAAGAAAGAGAAGAATAAAGATGATGAAATAAAAGAATTTGAGAATAAAATTAAAAAAGCAAAGGACTACTCTAATCTTTACTATAATGCTTTATACGATGTAAGAACACCGTCATTAAATAAAAAATGGACACCCCTTTACGAATTAAAAAAAGAAAATATTGATAAGATAGAATATTGGGTTGATTTTAAAACCAAACTTCCTAAAAGAACAAACCAAGTAAGGGAATTAGTAACAAATTACTTTAACAAGTTTGAACCAACTAAAGAAAATGTTTTAGTCAATAATCCATTAAAGGTTGGAGAAAAAGATATAGTAATAAAAAAAGCATCTGTTTATAGCACAACTAAATTACAGAATTTATATCCAATTAAACCAAAAACATACGTTGCTTTAGGAAATAATTTTATGGTATACGCTTTTGAGGACATAAATAAAAACCGAGATTGGAAATTGCTTTCGTTTATGAATGCTTTACAATTGAAATTAGCAACAAAAAATAGAATAAAAAATGAAAATTTATTTCCAAAGGAATTAACGCCTGCTGGTTATTATCAAATTTTCACTTTAACACATTCCGATATTGTATTTATACCACCTTCAAACATTGATGTAAATGATATTAATAAATTATTTGAGAGTAAAGAAATAGGTGATAGAAAAATAATTTCCGATAATTTATGGATTGTAAAATTATTTAGCGATACCATAAATGAGAAATCAGGAAAACGAACCAGAACAATAGAATTTTCAAAACTTAATACTGCTCAAGAAATTAAAATTCCAATAACGGATATAAAAACTCAAACAATTCTAAACAAAGAAATTATTAATGTGATTAAAAATGAAAAAGCAAGCAAAAATTTGTTAGAAATGAAATCAAAATTTGTTAATGCGAAAGATGCGAAAGAAAAAAATGAAAATGCTTTTATTAAAGAACAAAAGATATTTAGAGAAGAAAGTTTATTTCAAAATTGCATAAAAGTTTATACAAATAAATTGGGGACAAAAGTTGTTCCATATACAAAATTTAAGAATGGCATTTGGAACAAAGAAGATGCAATAAAAACGGGATTATTAAATGATAGAACGTGCCTTGACATAAAAACCAGAAGTATTATAGATGTCGCAAGAATTAACGGTAGTGTCCCGAATCGGGTGAAATAATTATTCTTGTTGGCATATGGAAATGATTAAATCAACCACTACCCAATTACCAATCTCAATAACCAACTCAATGCGAGTTTGCGTAAGTCCTAAAAAAATACTATCTGGGCACATCGTCAATGATTAAGGGGTATTGAAGCGATGCTTGAAAAGGAAATGATATTTCATAATACCTCAGTAGAAAAACCGTATTACGAAGTATATGATAAATTTTTAATGCGATGGCTACAGCATAATCAAAAATGATAAAACGCACTCTTTACTTTGGCAATCCTGCTTATTTGAGAATGAAAAATTCTCAACTTGAAATTCGCTTGCCTCAAGTAGAAAAGAATGATACTCTGCCTGAACCGTTCAAAGAAAAATTAGTTACAACAATTCCGATTGAAGACATCGGCGTTGTTGTCATAGACCATCATCAAATTACAATTACACATTCGCTCATCGCAAGTTTATTAGAAAATAATGTTGCTCTTATTACTTGCAATAACACTCATCATCCAACAGGTTTGATGCTTAATTTATCGGGCAACACAGTTCAAACAGAAAAATTCAAAGCGCAGATTGAAACATCGCTCCCGATGAAAAAACAACTTTGGCAACAAACTATTATTGCCAAAATCACTAATCAGGCAAATCATTTGAAGCGAAAGAATGTTGAAGTAGAAAATATGTTTCATTGGGCAGATAGCGTAAAATCAGGCGATGCAGAAAACCACGAAGCGCGTGCTGCTGCTTATTACTGGAAATCGTTATTCTCAAAAAAAATAAATTTTACCCGAGAACGTTTCGGAGAACCACCTAACAATCTGTTGAATTATGGATATGCCATTCTCAGAGCGATAGTGGCGCGTGGACTTGTGGGTTCAGGACTATTACCTACGCTCGGAATTCATCATCATAATAAATACAATGCTTATTGTCTTGCCGATGATATTATGGAACCGTACCGTCCATTTGTAGATGAAACTGTATGTGGGATAATGGAAAGCGGAGAGGATTTTACCGATCTCACTACTTCTATTAAGAAACAACTGCTTGAAATTCCTACGAAAGATATTTTTATTGGAGGAGAAACAAGCCCTTTGATGGTCGGGATACAACGCACAACTGCATCATTGGCGCAATGTTTTGAAGGCGTGAACAGAAAAATTATATATCCTGAATTCGTTTAATGCAACTTAATAAATATAGAATCTTGTGGATATTTGTACTTTTTGATTTGCCTACCGAAACTCCGAAAGAGCGAAAGGTTGCTGCCCGTTTCCGTAAACAAATTATTGAAGATGGGTTTATTATGTTTCAGTTTTCAATTTATATCAGGCATTGTTCCAGTAGAGAAAATATGGAGGTTCATATAAAAAGAGTAAAACGATTTTTACCGGAATATGGTCACGTAGGAATGCTGACAGTTACCGATAAACAATTCGGTACAATGGAAATTTTCTACGGACAAAAATTGGCGAAACGGAAAGATATACCTCAGCAATTAGAGATGTTTTAAAATGAAAAACCCCTGATGCTTTTTCACATCAAGGGTTTTCAAACACAATTTAACAATCCTGTTTTTACCTTTAAGTTGTTGGTAATCAATGACATCGTAACAACTATATTGTGTTTAATATGTCAAAGATACATTTTGAAAGCAAATCACAACAAATTATCTTGGCGATATGATTGGCAAAAAATTGTGTTTAATATGTCAAAGATACATTTTGAAAGCAAATCACAACAGCGGGAACCTACATTAAAATCAAAGCGTATTGTGTTTAATATGTCAAAGATACATTTTGAAAGCAAATCACAACGATTGCTGTAAAGTGGATTATAGCACCTTATTGTGTTTAATATGTCAAAGATACATTTTGAAAGCAAATCACAACCAGGTGCGAGAATATAATGCACCTGTGCTATTGTGTTTAATATGTCAAAGATACATTTTGAAAGCAAATCACAACTCGTATATTTGTGTATGAAATAAATAAAGAATTGTGTTTAATATGTCAAAGATACATTTTGAAAGCAAATCACAACGTCGCCCAACTAACGCAGACAGGTTCTAATATTGTGTTTAATATGTCAAAGATACATTTTGAAAGCAAATCACAACCCGAATATTGAACTTTTGCCATATAAAAAAATTGTGTTTAATATGTCAAAGATACATTTTGAAAGCAAATCACAACTAAGCGATTACAGGATAAACTATAAGCGATATTGTGTTTAATATGTCAAAGATACATTTTGAAAGCAAATCACAACCTCGTAATACCGCTGTGCTTTCTTTGACCAATTGTGTTTAATATGTCAAAGATACATTTTGAAAGCAAATCACAACTACGGAGTATATCGCTCGTACAGGAGCCAGATTGTGTTTAATATGTCAAAGATACATTTTGAAAGCAAATCACAACAATGCTCGTATTAAGGTTATACCACAGGCTATTGTGTTTAATATGTCAAAGATACATTTTGAAAGCAAATCACAACCGAAGTAAGACAAGCCCAACTAACAACACAATTGTGTTTAATATGTCAAAGATACATTTTGAAAGCAAATCACAACCGCGAGGAGCAATGCCCGACCCCGCGATTATTGTGTTTAATATGTCAAAGATACATTTTGAAAGCAAATCACAACCAAGTATAGACAAGCCCAACTAACAACACCATTGTGTTTAATATGTCAAAGATACATTTTGAAAGCAAATCACAACTGCCATCGCCCCCGCATTTGCAACAAGCAAATTGTGTTTAATATGTCAAAGATACATTTTGAAAGCAAATCACAACTCAGGGTTGATTATTGATAAAGAATAGTTTATTGTGTTTAATATGTCAAAGATACATTTTGAAAGCAAATCACAACTATCGGGAGCATATAGCGCATAGACACCGGATTGTGTTTAATATGTCAAAGATACATTTTGAAAGCAAATCACAACTTGGGTGATGATAGAGCATTTGCAAAGCAAATTGTGTTTAATATGTCAAAGATACATTTTGAAAGCAAATCACAACCCGAAAAAAGAAAGGCAAATTCTTTTAAAATTGTGTTTAATATGTCAAAGATACATTTTGAAAGCAAATCACAACTAAACGGTTATAACTGGCATGGGTTCGACATTGTGTTTAATATGTCAAAGATACATTTTGAAAGCAAATCACAACCCAAAAAAGGAAAGGCAAATTCTTTTAAAATTGTGTTTAATATGTCAAAGATACATTTTGAAAGCAAATCACAACCATTCAGAGAACGCTGGGTTCACAGACTCGATTGTGTTTAATATGTCAAAGATACATTTTGAAAGCAAATCACAACATACAACGAAAATGGACAAGTTTCCTCCGAATTGTGTTTAATATGTCAAAGATACATTTTGAAAGCAAATCACAACGCAAAACCGTCACAGGACAAATTAAAAAAAATTGTGTTTAATATGTCAAAGATACATTTTGAAAGCAAATCACAACTTGCAACTTCCAGACACTCGCAACCACTCAATTGTGTTTAATATGTCAAAGATACATTTTGAAAGCAAATCACAACCGTAAATGCGTCGGCGGGCATATATCTGGCATTGTGTTTAATATGTCAAAGATACATTTTGAAAGCAAATCACAACACTTAACATAAGTATCTGTCATATCCTCTCATTGTGTTTAATATGTCAAAGATACATTTTGAAAGCAAATCACAACCAATCATCATCAGTCATCATCTCAGGCAATATTGTGTTTAATATGTCAAAGATACATTTTGAAAGCAAATCACAACACAAACAAACAAAGTCCAGAGAGTAAAGTAATTGTGTTTAATATGTCAAAGATACATTTTGAAAGCAAATCACAACTATCAGGAGCGTATAGCGCATAAACCCCGAATTGTGTTTAATATGTCAAAGATACATTTTGAAAGCAAATCACAACTATCTTCCTCGTGGGGTATATATAGGTGCTTATTGTGTTTAATATGTCAAAGATACATTTTGAAAGCAAATCACAACTAGGGATTAAAGCGGAGCATTTGACAATAAATTGTGTTTAATATGTCAAAGATACATTTTGAAAGCAAATCACAACATAGATAAAATGCGCTAAAAAATTTATCTAATTGTGTTTAATATGTCAAAGATACATTTTGAAAGCAAATCACAACAAATCTTCGGTTTCGGGTTCAGTGATAGGTATTGTGTTTAATATGTCAAAGATACATTTTGAAAGCAAATCACAACAACATTCAATTCAAATCAAAAAAAGAAGCATTGTGTTTAATATGTCAAAGATACATTTTGAAAGCAAATCACAACCACAGAAGAATTGCTGTCATTTTTTTTGCCATTTTATTATCATATTTTTTTTCCCTAAAACAACCTATCCATCTTATTCCTTGTATGGCATTTGTCAGAAATATTTCATCACTTTCAATAAGTTCATCTGGAGTAATTATTTTTTCTTTCACATTTATTTTTTCTTTTTTCGCAAGCAAGATTATTTGTTTTCTCATTATTCCATCCACACATCCTGCCTGTAAAGGCGGAGTAAAAAGTTTGTTTTTCTTACAAAGAAAAATATTTGATGAAGTGGCTTCAACAACTGCATTCTGTTCATTAAGCAGTAAGCTATCATCAACTTTTTTTTCATTGCTCCAAAGCGAGGCAAGAATATAAATTATGGAATTGTTTGTTTTCAGGTGAGATATTGGAGAAAATATTTTTTTTACTTTTGAATAAATAGCAATCGTAATACCATTTTCATTCAACTTATATGTTTTATCCGGAAGATGTTCTGTTTCAATAAGAAAAGACACCTTATTATTTTTTGCTTGATAAAATCCTCCGTCATTACGAAAAATAGTCAGACGGACTCTTCCTCCCTCTCTGATTCCGTTTTCATAAGCAAGATTATTGATTTCAGAAAAGAAAAAATTGACAGAGAATTTTTTCGGAATATCCATCTGCATTATTTTCATAGAACGCAATAGACGGGATATATGTTTTTTTATAAAACAAATTTTTCCATCGGCAATGCGTATGCTTTCAAAAAGTCCATCACCATAACGAAAAGAACGATTTGATGTAGTGAAAACAGGTTGCGAAGAAGAGATAATTTTTTCGTTGAAGTTTACAAAACATTTATCATTGCGCGGGATAATACTCATATGAATATTTGATGATGCTTTGTGGTTCGTCAAAAAGATCATATTCTATTTCTTTAATGATGAGATTTTTTTCAGAGTAGTGGTAACTAAATCCTGATAAAATATTCCCTTTGTCATCGTATTTAATTTTCTTGATGAGATTTCCTTTTGTATCGTATTGTTGGGTTTCTCTGGTGAAATTTGTCCCTTGTAAAATAGTTTCTTGTGCTAAATTTCCTTTAACATTATAATCATAAACACTTTTGAAATTTATACTTCCATTTGAATTGTAACAAACCGTTTTGATTTTTTTTCCTATATCATTGTATTGATAAAAATATTTTGAAGTAACAGAATCGTTTTTTAAGAAAGTCATGGAAATAAGTCGGTTCTTAGAATCAAAAACAAATATTTTTTTATTCAATTCTTTTCCTGTGGAATCATAATTTGTTTCTGATGTTTTATTTCCTTTCGTGTCATAGAAAAAAAATTGCTTTGATAAAACAGATCCGTTTGCAGCTAAGATTATTTTTTCGGTTTCTCGTTTTTTTTCATCGTATTTATTGACAATGCGAAAAGAAATTTTTTCATTTTCTTCATATTCAATTTTTTCAATCAGATTACCTGCGGCATTATAAATATAAGTATCCTTGTAGCGTAGTGTTTTATCTGCAGTATATGAAGTTTCTACTATAAGTTTTCTTTTATCATTGTACTGATAAATAATCGTTTCTGCAGGTGAACTATTCTCTGTAATATTACTTTTCAAATCATATCTTTTGGTATAGAGCAGAGAAGAATCTTTTTGCTTTTCTCCTAAATAGAATTTAATTTCGTAAGCAGATTTAGATTTTATCCTATTAGTTTTTACTAATGTTTTTTCTGTTGCATTTTCTTGTGTAAAGAGATGAGTTAAAAAAAATAGTAAAAGAAAAAGAAGTGATGAATGTTTGTAAGTCATTGTCAAATAATTTTGAGCAAAGATAGAAAAACTTTGGGCTATTGAGACAATATCCTATTTCTTCTTTTGATATTCTCATGCATAGCATATTACTGGGGAGTATGTTAAAAAGTGGACTGATTTTAGGGCAGTCCCAAAAATTGGTTTCGTCATTGCGACGCAATGACGTTTATTTGTATTTTTAGAGAGCCCTAAAAATAAAAAATAATTTAGTAGAATTAGAATTTTATGTATGTTTGTATTTTTCAAACTCAGAAATTTAATTTAATAGTTGGTACAAAATGGAATATAATCCCCATAAAATTTTATGTATGTTTGCCATAAATTTACTAACAATAAAAAAATCTATGAATCTATGGCTTATATGATTTTTCGCGTAAGTCCTAAATAAATAAAGTAATTAAAACTTGATCTGGCTTGTAAAAAAAACTTGTTCATATAAAAAAGATTCTTACATTTGCATTTTAAATCAGAAATTTAATTTAATATTTGTTCTAAACAGCGGGATATAATTCCCATAATTTAAAAATAAAAAGGAGGAAAATATGAAAACTTTTAATCGATGGTGGATAGTGGTTGGTGCCTTATTAATTCAACTTTGTTTGGGAGCAATTTATGCATGGAGTATTTTTAGAATACCTTTACAAAAATTGCTGGAAATTGACAAGGTGCAGGCGTCTTTGCCATTTTCTGCAGTGCTTATATTTTTTGCACTGGCAACAATTTTAGGAGGCAGGTGGCAGGATAAAGCAGGACCAAGAATTGTTGCTATTACAGGCGGAGTACTTCTTGGATTAGGGATGATACTCGCTGGTAGTTACAATGTAACATCATTAAAGTCCATCATTTTATTTTATGGAGTAGTATCCGGTATTGGAATTGGACTTGCATACAGTTGTCCAATTGCTGTAGGCGTTAAATGGTTCCCGGATAAACGAGGACTTATAACAGGATTATCTGTTGCAGGGTTTGGAGCAGGTGCTTTGATTGTTGGACCATTAGCAAGTAAATTAATTGTTACTAATGGAATATCAGGCACATTTGCTACTTTAGGATTGATGTTTTTGGTAATAGTTTCTATCGGGGCACTTATTCTTCGCAATCCTCCTGCCGGATATGTTCCAACAGGTTGGATTCCACCAGTTAAAGCTGCAAGCAGTAAAGCTAATTTTAGTGCTAGTGAAATGCTATCAACCAAACAATTTTATTTAATCTGGTTCACTTACTTTTTTGGCTGTGCTTCCGGGTTAATGATAATCGGACAAACATCACCTATTGGACAAGAAGTGGCAAAATACTCAGCAGGAACAGCAGCATTAGGAGTCAGTTTATTAGCAATTTTTAATACGTTAGGTAGAATATTATGGGGAAAAATTTCAGATTCATTTGGACGTACAAAAACATTGTTTACTATATTCTTAATTTGCGGAATAACAATCTTGTCCTATAACTTAATTGCTACTTACCCAGCATGGTATTGGATTGGAATTTCGCTTGTCGGTTTATGTTTTGGTGGTTATCTTGCTCTATATCCGGCAATCAATGCAGATTTTTTTGGGACAAAGAATGTAGGTATCAATTATGGTATTATTTTTACTGCTTACGGAGTTGGAGGACTTTTAAGTAATATATTTGCACCCAAAGTAAAAGAATTGACAGGTTCTTATGATATTGCATTTATCATTATGGCTATTGCTTGTTTTCTTAGTGCGGTGCTGGTTTTTTTAATTAAAGTACCACAAACAAATACATGTACATGTAATTGTGATACTAAAAATGAAAAGTCGGATATAAAATAAATGTAAAACAATATAAAAAAAAAGGAGGCAATTATGGCAGACGAAAAAGAAGAAATGTACTATCCTTCAGAAAAATTAGTAAAGGAGAGTAACATAAAGAAGTTTATGGACAAACATAAAATTGGGACGTTGGATGAACTACTCCAGCGTGCTAAGGACAAAGAATGGTATTGGGGAGAAGTAGCAAAGGACTTGGATTGGTTTAAGCCGTGGGACAAGGTATTGGATTGGAAACATCCATTTGCCAAGTGGTTCACAGGGGGCAAAATAAATATATGTTATAATGCCATAGACCGACATCTCAACACCAAAACAGCAAACAAAGTTGCATACATCTATGAATCCGAGCCCGGAGAAGTAGAGCGATGGACTTATGCTGACTTGAATCGTGAGATTTGCAAACTTGCCAATGCAATGAAGAAATTGGGCGTAAAGAAAGGAGATAGAATCACTCTATTTATGCCAATGGTTCCACAATTACCAATAGCAATGCTTGCTTGTGCTAAAATAGGAGCCGTTCATTCAGTAATATTTTCCGGCTTCAGTGCCACTGCGTTAAAAGATCGTATTGTTGATGCAGAATCCAAAGTTCTGATTACTTGTGATGGTGCTTACAGGAGAGGAAAAGTAGTAGAGTTAAAAAGTAATGCTGATATAGCAGCAAATGGGTCGCCGAGTTTGAAACATATAATTGTATTCAACAGAGCCAACCTAAAAGTAAATATGCAAGCGGGACGCGACTTGTGGTGGCATGAAATCACAGCAAAAGAATCTGATAAATGTGAAACAGAACAGTTGGATGCAGAAGATATGCTTTATACTCTTTATACTTCGGGAACAACAGGCAAACCAAAAGGCATCGTACATGTTCACGGTGGCTATGCAGTTGGAGTAGCATCTACATTAAAATTCGTATTTGATATAAAAGAAGACGATATTTGGTGGTGTGCTGCAGATGTTGGCTGGGTAACCGGACATAGTTATATTGTCTATGCACCTTTAATGTTGGGAGCAACTTCAATTCTTTATGAAGGAGCACCTGATTATCCTGATGCTGGCAGATGGTGGAAAACAATTGAAAGAGAAAAAGCAACTATTTTGTACACATCACCTACAGCAATCAGAATGCACATGAGATATGGCGAACAATGGGCAAAGAAGTATGATCTTTCCAGTTTAAGATTGCTGGGAAGTGTTGGAGAGCCAATTAACCCTGAAGCGTGGAGATGGTATTACAAACATATTGGTAAAGAGAAGTGTCAGATTATGGATACGTGGTGGCAAACAGAAACGGGTAATTTCATGATTTCGCCGCTTCCTATTACACCGCTTAAACCGGGGTCAGCAACAAAACCATTGCCGGGAATCAGTGCAGCAGTTTATACTTCTGATGGCAAACCAATTAACCCTAATGAAAATGGATTTGCTATTTTATCATCGCCTTGGCCAGGGATGCTCAGAACAATATATAAAGATTCTGAGCGATATAAAGAAACCTATTGGTCAAGATTTCCTGATGTTTATTTAACAGGAGATTCCTGCACTATTGATAAAGATGGATATTTTTGGTTCAGAGGCAGAGCAGACGAAGTATTAAATGTTGCAGGACATAGATTAGGAACAGCAGAAGTAGAAAGTGCTTTAGTTTCGCATGCAGCAGTAGCAGAAGCAGCAGTTATAGGAATTCCACACGAAATAAAAGGCGATGTGCCAAAGGCGTATGTAACACTCAAAATGGGCTTCACTATTTCAGAGGAATTAAAGAAAGAATTAAAAGATTGGGTAAGCAAGGAGATAGGTCCAATTGCCAGACCTGATGAAATTGAATTTAGAGATAAATTACCAAAGACACGGTCGGGCAAAATCATGCGTAGATTATTGAAAGCTGAGGCGCTTGGTAAAGATGTAGGAGATATATCTACTTTGGAAGAATAAAAACAATTTGTGGACAGTAGGGGCAGGGTTCAAATCCTGCCCCATTACTGCAGATAATTTAAAATGATTTACAAAAATCATCTGTTCAATTTATCTGTGGATATGAAGAAGTTACAGTTATTTTTAATTTTTATGTATGTTTGTATCATCAAATTTAACTTTTAATTTAAATCATTTATGAAAAAAATTATCAAAAGAGTACTCATTGCACTCAATTTACGAAATCTTGATTCGCCAGATCTTGTGTCTTTATTGCGCGCTATCGCAAAAGGATTAACAGGCAATCCAAATTTTCTTCCTGCCGACCTTGCCAAA
>JAZDJJ010000107.1:0-3842 GCA_043804035.1 Bacteroidota bacterium | reverse complement strand
TTGCGACTGCGAGGCGTTGCTCTGAGCTTGGTAATTGAGCTTGCCGAAATTTGCCGAAGAGCACGAAGCAGGAAGCAATCTCTATTTCTACATGAAAAAACAGATTGCTTCAGTCGTTCCTCCTTCGCAATGACGTTTATTTGTATTTTTAAACTGCCCTTTACTGTATAGGATATTTTTAAAAAATACAAATACCTATCCCGAATTTACCTGAACAAATTCAAATTACAAATAAAAAATGTCAGAAAAAAAATTATTTGGAAAATCAATACAGAGTCATTACTGTTAAATGTTTTGGTAATTGAGATTACCAAATATTTTGAATTTTTGGAATTATCCCTTTACTATCAATCCTCATCTCCCACTGTTTCCTCATGCCACGGAAAAGCAGAATTGTATCCCGGTATTTCCCAATAAAATTTTTCGCGCTTGCGGTTGTAATTGCCAATCTCATTCATGGTTTCGCAGTCAAATAATCTGCCATTTATCATTGTATATCGCACAGTTTCGGTGTTGTAAATATTTTCTAATGGATTTTTATCAAGCACAATCAGGTCAGCAAGTTTTCCCTTTTCTAATGAACCGATTTCTTTATCCATTCCAAGATAAATTGCTCCATTAATGGTAGCGCATTGCAAAACCTGCATGTTTGTCATCCCGCCCTGTGCTAACATCCACATTTCCCAGTGTGCTCCAAGTCCTTGTATCTGTCCGTGTGCTCCAAGATTTATTTTCACTCCTGCATCTGCTAATTTTTTACATGATTGCGAAACAAGTATGTGTCCGTTCTGATATTCTTCTTCGGGAATCATTGTGCGATGACGCGATGCTACATCAATTATAGATCGTGGTGTAAAATTGAGCAGTCGTTCTTTCTCCCACACATTTGTATTCTGATACCAATAATTTTCTCCATTCATAGCATTGTAACAAACAATAAGTGTTGGAGTGTACTGCGTTTTACTTTTTGCAAAAAGTTGAACCACATCATTATATAAAGGAGCGATAGGAATATTATGCTCTATGCCTGTATGCCCATCAAGTATATGCGTGATGTTGTAAAAAAAAGTAGAACCGCCTTCGGGAAACACCATTATTTTAAGTTGATTTGCCGCAGTAATTATTTGCTGTCTTTGTTCTCTTCTTGGTTGATTGTAACTTTTTACAGAAAATGCACCAAATGCCTTTGTTCTACGAATGGCTGACTTTGCATCGTCTAACGAATTTATTACTGCTTTAAAATATCCGTCGGCACCATAAAGAGTTGTTCCTGTAGAAGAAATTCTTGGTCCTGTCATAATTCCTGCTTTCACCATTTCACTTTGTACAAAAACGATTTCGGTTTTTGCAGCAGGATCATGCGATGTGGTAACTCCATAAGCAAGATTGCCAAAGTATCCCCAATCTTTTTGAGGAATCAGCCCTTTATGAAATATCCATATATGTGCATGCACATCCACAATTCCGGGCATAATAGTTTTTCCTGATATATCAATAATTTTTGCTCCTTCAGGAATCTGAACTTTATCTGATGCACCAATGTCGGTAATTTTATTATCTGTAATTACAATTGTTCCGTTCTCAATCACTTCTGCACCTTTCATTGTGATGATGCTCGCACCTTTAAATGCAAGAATACCTTTTGGCTTATCGGTATTCACCACGAGATTTGTTTTTATTCCCACAGAATCCATTGGCGGAATGCTGTCGGGGGAACCATCCATGAATGTAAAACATTTTTTTATTTCAGAAGAAAAATATTCATCACCTAATGTCCAGTGAACTTTTTTTCCGTCAGCGCTCCAATGAATATTTATTCCTGCATCGCGTGTCAATTGCGCAATGGGAACACTCACCATTTTTGCGGAAAGGTCAACTGTCTTTCCTGTTTCAGGCATAGACGCAACATACACTTTAAAAAGTTCGCGGTAAGCAATCCATTTATTATCAGGACTTGGAACAAACACATTCGTGTATTTGGAAGTGAAATGAGTACGAATATCTTTTCCATTGAGGTCGCAGGATTTGAGAGCGAAAAATTCTTCCTTTTCCATTAACTCGTATGACTGAAAAAAAATTCTTTTCCCATCTTTTGTAAAGTAAGGATTGTTTCCTTCTTTTATTACAAATGTACCTTTCCCATTTGCAGATGATGGTATGATATACAAACCTGGATTTACACAAAAAGCATTTCCTTGTTGTTCATTGCCTTCTTCTTTTTGGTATACAATCCATTTTCCGTCGGGGGAATATTTTGGTGTGCGAAAAATTCCTTTCTCAGTAGAAATTTTTATTATTTTTTTATCTCCAATATTCATTTTTATAATTGCTCCTAACTGCTCGTCATTCCATGTTACATATACAATTTCTTTTCCATCGGGCGAGAATGATGGTTCTGATTCAAGATCATTTCCATTTGTTAATCGCTCAGGAATTCCATTTGGCAAATCTTTTTTCCAGAGATAACCAATTGCATTAAAGAGAATAAATTTTTCATTGGGAGAAGTAACAGCATTGCGAATTACCTTTACAGTAAAATTATCTGAAAAAACTTCTTGTGGAAATTTTAATGCATCATAAATTTTATGTTTGCATTTTATAGAAAAAGGAATTTCAGTTGCCTTTGGTAAAGACGAAATATTTTCCGTTTCTATTTTCCAAATCTTTCCTTGCGCCCATAAGATAATGTCCTTTGCGTTTAACCACTGAAAATTTGGATACACTCCAAAGATCGCCCATGCTTCTTGCTGGTCTTTACTGAGTTTGTCGTACACTGGAAATTCTTCGCCCGTTTCAAGATTTTTTATATATAAAATAGTTTTTTCACGAACACGCTTTACAAATGCAAGTAATTTTCCATCTCTGGAAATCTGCGGACGAAAAGCACTGCCGGGTCCGCCCGTAACAGTTTCAATTTCTCCATTTTCAAATTCGTATCGTTTGATGACATATATTTGATTATTTGGATTTTTGTTATATTGAAAATATCCACCCGGATACATATCTTCGCTGTAATAAACATATTTTCCATCGGGGGAAACACACGGCTCACCTAAATCCTGCTGGTCATTTTTTCGTTTCGTAAGTTGCAATCCTTCTCCACCGGAAAAATGATACATCCATAATTCTCCTGCGCCAATAGAACGTCTTGAGGTAAAATGTTTTCGCGCTATAATATAATTCCCATCCACAGTCCACACGGCATTGTTCAGCAATCGGAAGTCCTCTTTCGTTATCTGCTTTGCGTTGGAGCCATCACGATTCATCATCCAGATATTGTCTCCTCCTGCCGAATCGCTGGTGAAAGAAATCTTTTTTCCATCCGGTGAAAATCTCGGCTGAACTTCAAGGGCATGACCACCACGCAAAAGTTTTGCTTCTCCGCCTGTAATTGGCAAACTGTAGATATCTCCGAGTATATCAAAAACAATTTCTTTTCCATCGGGCGAAATATCCAAATTCATCCATGTTCCTTCTGTAGTTGTAAACTCCACTTCTTTGAAAGTACCCGGAAATTTTGCTACATCCCATTTTTTATTTTCTTTTTTTTTAGTTGTGTCTTTTTTTGCGATGTTGTCTTTTGACTGAACAAAAGCAAAAACACTTGTTGTTACAAGAAACAATAGAAATATTTTTTTCATAATAGTAAAAGTAGAAAAAAAATAAAATGAAATGTATCAACTTTTCAAAATGAAGTATACTAAGGGCGGTTCCAAAAATTGATTTCGTCATTGCGACTGCGAGGCACGAAGCAGGAAGCAATCTCTATTTCTACATAAAAAAACAGATTGCTTCAGTCGTTCCTCCTTCGCAATGACGTTTATTTGTATTTTTAGAACTGC
>JAZDJJ010000106.1:0-12517 GCA_043804035.1 Bacteroidota bacterium | reverse complement strand
TATATATGTGATAAAACTACATATATCCAAACACAGCCGGTTGGCTTTGTGCTATTTAGAAAAACGCTCTCACCTGTGCATTCCCCGTATGAATAGTTTTTATTCCCGGTAATTGTCTTCCATCGTAAATTAAAGTGAGTTGAATATTGTTGGCGAGGGTTCGGCTGTAACCAACGCTCCATGTGTAGTTTTTTCCTGTCTTCAGTCCTTCCAGCATTTCGTAAGCAAGAGAAGAATTTTCAGCATCGTTGTAAGCAATTTGTATGAAATTTACTTTCACATTCAAACTTCCTTTGTTTAGCGCATTGTATTTTAATTCGCTTCCAAAATTTTGTGCAGTAACTTTCGCTTGTAGTGATGGAGTAGGAGGGATGGTATTTTTCTTTTCGGAATATTTATATGATATGCTTACGCGAAACGAAACGTTGGGCTGAAAACTTATTTTAGGTTCTGTTTCAAAATACATGATGTGGTAATTACGGGTAGCGAAAAAATTAGAATTGTTTTGCTTAATGCCGTCTTTATACAAACTCTGAAATGTCCATTGTCTATTCATGTTCCATCGCATCTGTACTTCGCCGGAAGTATTGACACGTGAAGAAGTATCATTCACAAGCAATGTTTTGTTTTTTATTTCCTGCCATGTAAAATCCATTCCAAAAACGGGAGCAATTTGGTTAAAAAAAATTGTGTTACGAAAAGACGAATTGAGAGTAACAAGCGTATTATCTTTCGTATCAGAAAGAAAAGGATTGTAAGCAATGGCTAAATCTGTGTTCGTTGTTTTTCTGTCGGTACGGTAAGCAGTTTGGTTAGAGAAGCGGGAAATAATTTTCCTGAATCCCTTTTTATTGTTCCACTTTTCTGATGGCTTTACCGTAAACACTTCGCTGAACTGACTGGTGTAGGTACTGATGTAATCGTCCATAGGTATCCATACCTTTATATATGTAGCTTTAGGATTATTCGGAAATGGCGAGAGTTCAAATTCATTCAGTTCTTTTATATTATTTAAATTGTAATCGTTCCAGACAAAAATTCCCTGACCTTCTGCAACTTCCAGAAAAACAAAATCTTTTTTCAATTCCAGTCCTGAACCAACTTCGTAAAAAGTATTAGAAGAAAAAAATCCTTTCAGCGCAGAAAAATTATATTCTGTTCTGCCGATAACAGTATTCTCCGGCTTTTGCGTAGTAATACTTGTATCAAGGATAGTTAGTTTGCGAAAACTTCCTGTAATGCGAAACTGACTGTTCGGATTGCTAAAAAGTTCAATTCCTCCTCCAAAACTTTTTGCAAATGTTGCTTTGTGTAATTCCGAGTTATTAAAATTTTTCGGAACATAATCAGTTCTCTGTTTGTAATTGATGGTGTATTTATTATTGACTGAATCCTGAATTTCAATATATGGCTCCAATTCCATAAACTGCATACTTCCCATTATGAGTGAGTCAATGTTTTTTGCTTTGATAAGATTTTGTTCCTGCTGATGACGGATACCGATATTGATATTTCTGGAGTGAGAAAGATTGATTTTTTTTGAAAGCAAAACCTGATGTCTTAAAAAATTTGTGTTGTTAAGAAAACCTTTTGAATCAAGATAACTTTCATCAATCGTGAATAGTAATCCTTTGTAAGCAAGATTGGAATGAAGGAAGTGTTTTGTTCCGTTGTAAAAAATTCCTTCCAAAAACGATTTGTAATCATACGCAATAATGTTTTCCTTTTTCGCAAAACCAATTCTTCCACCAATAATGTGTTGATTGTCTGTTTGCACAATATTGACTCTGTTCCAATCACGTTCAAATTCCACATTGCGAAATCGCTCAATAGAAGAAAAAGTTTTTTGAATGTATTCGTAATTGATATTAGCGAGTAAATACCACATTACATCTAATTTTTTTTCATTAGTTTGCAAAAGATTTTTCGTACTATCTCCATTGGTGAGAAATGACGAAGAATGACTGAGTGGAATTTTATTATCCCAATTCATCTTTCCTGCAAAGCCCGCATCGTTTGCTTTTTCCAAGACAGAAAATGTATTGATATTATTATTGCTCATAGCACCTTCCACCAAAAGTTTGGAATTTTTTGAGATGGCAATATTCGCTTCTGCCGTTACCATTTGTTTTCGTTTCGGTGTGGTAAGAAGAATCACCGGCTCGTAAGAACCATTTGGCTGCTTTGTAATTGTATCGGGCAAAACCCATTCGTAAACTTTTCCATTTGCAGAAGATTGTTTGAGTTTGTAATTTCCTTTGTTCATTCCCACAAAAGAAAAATTCAGACGGAAATGTGCTTTTGAACTATCAGTTGAATAAACATAAATTCCTGAATATAGAAAAGTTCCATTGAGAGAATCTTTTTTGTCATACAGAATTTCTGTATTGTTGAACATAATACTATCTGCCGAAAACCAAATCGCATTCTGCAAATTATCACCGATGGAGGAGAGTAAAAGTTTTTGCTGATTGCTTAATTCCTGTTGAAGCGGTTTATTTTTGTTGTCCTGTTCTGAGTAAATATTTATTCCTGTTTTTATTTTTTTATTTTCATATTCTGTTCCCGCATGCACGAGTGAGCGGGAATAATTTTTATCGGAATACTGAAACTCCACTGCAATACGACTGTCTTTGGTGATAAGATTTTTTGGAGTAAAAACAATTTCTGCTGTATTGTAATCAATCATGTAATCATTTTCCTGTCCACGCGCAAACAGTTGCCCGTCTATGAAAACATTTTCTGTTCCTGCAAGAATGATAATAAACTGTTCATTCTCTGCTCCGCGAAGTTTATACGGTCCTTGATTTCTTTCTTGTTTCTGTCCGTTAAAAATATTTCCGTTTGAATTTTCTGTTGAAATATTTCTCGCAAACTTTCCTTTTGATATTGCTGCACTTGCTTTTACATTCAGGATTTTAGATTTAGGATTCAGAATTTTAGAATCAAAACTTAATCCCTGAAGTTTTTTATTAAATCTCATAAAATATCCTTTCGATTTTTCTATCTGAAAATCACCTGCTGTAATTTTTGTGTTTCCATGAGCGGGCAAATCTTTTGCAGTAATCTGAATAAATACTTTATCAAATTCTTGTAGTTGCTGAGTATTTCCTTCGGGCTGGATGGGAATATTCTGGTCGGTGGCGGCAAGCAAAATATCCATGTTATCACTAATTTTTCCGGATAGATTAAGATTAAGATTGGAGTTTACTACAACGTCTTGATTATTTCCAAAAGAAATTCCACGTGAGATGCTTCCGCTCTTGCTCAACCCTTCGGTCTTAAAAAAATCAACATTTTTCTTTTTGTCATAAGTATAAGTATAAACATCTCCATACTGATTGTTTTGTATTTTGTCAATATCCTTGTGCTGATATTTTTTGGAAAACAAAAAAGGAAAAACTTTATAAGTGATATTTATAGTATCTGTCGTTTTTTTTTTTAAGAATGAAAAACGCATTCACATAATCAATTACATAAGAAGAAGAATCAAGTATTTCACCGTTGCTTTTCTTTACAGAAATTGTTCCCGGTATAATACTGAATGTGTCTAACTGTGTAGAATCATTTTGCAGAACAAAAAGTTTGGTACGTTGATTAGAAGATTGAGCCATCGCCTCACATCCAACTTTTTTCCAAATGAAAGGAAAGCAAAAAAATATAACACATAATAAAAAAATTCGTAACCCGTCACGATAAATTGGTATCTTCATTTTTCTATTTTTCTATTATCTGAATTATTATATTTTCTCAGTATTATGATGATTTGTAAATTCGCAACATATCTGTAATTAAATCCGATATATCAGATTACCATGACTTCCACTATTGATAAAACCGGTCTTCCGCCAGGTACCATCATTTATTCCGGCGAGGAGCATATTACAAAAGTAAAAATCACACTCATTGAATATAATGAAAAAGAATTTTATGAAAAAGAATTTTATGATGTGGATGAATGTTTCCTGAATGTGAAGCCCAACATGATTAAATGGATAAATGTGGATGGCATTCACAACACATCCATTGTAGAACGTATCGGAAAAATGTTCAACATTCATTCGCTCACAATGGAAGATATTGTCAATCCCAATCAGCGCTCCAAATTTGAGGATTATGATGATTATCTGTTTGCTGTGATGAAGATGATGCATTATGATATTAAAATTCATTCTGAACAGTTAAGTATTATTCTTATGAACAATGTTGTGGTGTCGTTTCAGGAAATGAAAAAAGGAGATGCGTTTGACATTATCCGCAATCGTTTGCGACAAGGAAAAGGAAGGGTGCGGAAGATGGGCGCCGATTATCTTTTTTACTGTCTTATTGATACAATAGTGGATTATTATTTTACTGTGCTTGAAAAAATTGATGATACCATTGAAATATTAGAGGAGGATCTCATTACTGAACCGTCAAAAGAAACAATGACACACATTCACCACATGAAACGGGAAGTAATTTATTTGCGTAAATCCGTGTGGTCCATCCGCGAACTCATCAATAATTTTGAACGAAGTGAAAACAAACTCATTAAAAAAACTACTCGTTTTTTTCTTCGCGACCTTTACGACCATACTATACGCGTAATTGACACAGTAGAAACTTTCCGCGATTTACTTACAAGTATGATGGATGTTTATCTTTCCAGTGTGAGCAACCGCATGAATGAGGTGATGAAAGTGCTCACCATTATTTCAACAATTTTTATTCCCGTAACTTTTGTTGCAGGTGTGTACGGAATGAATTTTAGATTTATGCCTGAATTAGAGTTGCACTATGGATATTGGATTACATGGGCAGTAATGCTCACAATGATGCTGTCTCTGCTTTTTTATTTCAAAAAGAAAAAATGGTTGTGATTTGAATCCGAAACAAATTTTTATATGAATATTTTACTACTCGGTTCAGGCGGAAGGGAACATACCATCGCATGGAAAATATCGCAAAGCGAAAAATTAGAATCGCTTTTCATCGCACCCGGAAATGCAGGCACACTTGACTATGGCGAAAATATAGAAATCTCTCCAACTGATTTTGAAGCAATAAAAAAATTTGTACTTGAAAATAATATTGACATGGTAATAGTTGGTCCCGAAGAACCGCTTGTAAAAGGTATTCACGATTTTTTTCTCAACAATGAAGAATTAAAAAATATTCATGTCATTGGACCTAAAAAAGATGGGGCGCAACTGGAAGGAAGTAAGGATTTTGCCAAGCAGTTCATGAACAAATATGGAATTCCCACTGCGGCATATCAGACATTCACAAAAGAAACAATACAGGATGGATTTTTATTTCTAAATAAAATAAATCCTCCTTATGTTCTCAAAGCAGACGGACTTGCCGCAGGAAAAGGAGTTGTTATACTTGATTCTATAGATGAAGCGAAAAAAGAATTGCAAGACATGCTGATGAATTCTCGCTTTGGAAATGCAAGTGCAAAAGTGGTGATTGAAGAATTTCTGAAAGGCATTGAACTTTCTGTTTTCATTATCACAGACGGAATATCCTACAAAATTCTTCCCGAAGCAAAGGACTATAAACGTATTGGTGAAGGTGATACCGGACTTAATACAGGAGGTATGGGAGCCATTTCACCAGTCCCGTTTGCCGATGAATTGTTTATGAAAAAAGTGGAAGAAAGAATTATCAAACCAACGGTAATGGGCTTGCAAAAAGAAAATATTGTTTACACAGGATTTATTTTTTTTGGACTTATGAATGTAAAAGGCGAACCTTATGTTATTGAATACAACTGCCGAATGGGCGACCCTGAAACAGAAGTGATGCTTCCGCGAATAAAATCGGACTTTGTGGATTTGTTGGAAGGTGTTGCTACAAAAACATTGAACGAAAAAAAATTAGTGATTGACAATAGTACTGCTGCTACTGTGATGCTCGTTTCAGGCGGCTATCCGAACAATTATGAGAAGGGAAAAATTATTTCGGGACTGGACAAAGTGGATGACTCTATTTTATTTCATGCAGGAACTACTGAAAAAGACAAACAGATTATTACCAACGGAGGAAGAGTTATTGCCATAACTTCTTATGGAAAAAATATAAACGAAGCATTAAAAAAAAGTTATAATAATGCAGAGAAAATAATTTTTGAAAAAAAATATTATAGAAAAGATATTGGATTTGATTTTGGTCTGTGAATTTTTTTTTGTGTATTTGTATTTAGATACCTCGTATCTTGGGTAGTTCATTAAACAAACATTAATTCCCTTTTTGTTCTTGTTCTGTCAGGCATTCTTCTATATATTTTTCCATTTAAACTGCACCCACCTTTTGCATGTATTGGGTGGTTTACATTAATTGTTGGGTCATTAGGCTTAGGGTTATATTCAGATTTTCCCCATTGCTTAAAAAAGAAAGCAACTTGCTTTTCATTACATTGTTTTTGAATATCTAAAACCCATTCTTTTTTCATTTGTCTCGCTTGGTATCCAGATTCACCACCTACGATTACCCAATGAATGTTTGTTAAATCAAGATTTGGTAA
Source organism: Bacteroidota bacterium (assembly GCA_043804035.1). GTDB lineage: Bacteria > Bacteroidota > Bacteroidia > Palsa-948 > Palsa-948 > JAZDJJ01. The sequence continues at coordinate 6,006 of JAZDJJ010000106.1, read as the reverse complement.
AGGACTTATTAAGGGTTCAAAAGAAAGGAATTTTATGTATGCTCCAATATTTCTTAAATAGTCAATTCTTTCAATCGCTCTTTCATCTTCAACAGAAACGCCCATCCAAATATTCGGTGTCCAGTTCAAAATTCCCATAGCGTCATATTTTGCCAAAACATCTGCCCTTTTAGTAAGGATTTGATAAGTATGTTTTGGTGTTTCGTTCATTACTTTAAAAACTTTTCTTAGAAATATCAAAGGAATATCTTTGTGAAATAAATCGCTCATTGAATTAACAAAAACCGTTTTGGTTTTTTTCCATTTATATGGAATATCAAGTGTATCAGGGTGCAGAGTAAGAGAAAATCCGTTTTTATATTTTTCCTGTCCCATTGCTGATAAACGAAAGGACATTACTTCTGCATAACAAAATTTGCAACCTGCTGAAATTTTATTACAACCCGTTGTCGGGTTCCAAGTCATTTCAGTCCATTCTATTGATGATTGAGCCATATTATTTTTGTTTTTTTCCAATAATTTGGGATGCGATTTTCTTTGCATTTGCATTGTTGCTTGCAAACAATAAATGATATATAGAAACATTTTTTGAGTTTTTCAAAATCAATGGTTTTTCCGTTACATTTTTCCACACTGTTTTTAATTGAAGAACATATAACTGGACAATCTTTTCAATGGGATTATTCTTTTTTTTAGTGGTATTTATTACACCAAACAAACCATCAGTTTTTTTCTCTGAATAGAAAAATTGACGAATTTCATTTATTGGTAGTCCGAAAAATTTTTCTAGTTTTTCTTTGTACTTTATTTGCCCTGTTTTTAGCAATAAGCGGTTAATAATAACACCTGAAGGAATAAGAATCCATATATCCGATCTTGTTTTTTTGAGTGACGCTATGCTTTCCCAATTCACCTGCATACCAAATGGATCAATAAAAATTAGAGATGCTAATTTTTCATTTTTATTTTTTAATGCTGCTGCAAGTTTTAGTAATTCTTTATTGCAATCTTCCTGACGGATTTCAATTTTTCCTGGAATAATTTTGTTTTGATATTCTTTTGCCAACTCTTTAAGTTTAGCCACATTTTCGGATTTTGAATCAATAAAATAGTAATAGTTGAAACGATATAATTCTGGAAGTGACAACACTCTTTTAACGGAACCCTCATATAAGCGAATATCTTCAATGAGTGATTGAAAATCATCTTCAAGAAAGATAAAAAAGTTGTTTTTTTCTTTTTCAATAATTCGCCTTCCCATACCAGCAAAGCCATCAAAGTAAATCGTTTTCCAGTAGGGATTTTTTTTCATAATGGTGAGATATGCTTTGACATAGGCAATGAAAGCATCTAATTTTTGCTCTGTCCATTTCCCTCCCATTTTTCAATTGATGGCTCTTCAACTATGTTATGCTCTTTCATTTTATTTTTTATTTAGTACAAAATCTTTTTAATTCCATTTTACTTTATCAATCTTTTTATTTAGGACTTACGCACTGATGTCATTGCGTAGGAGAAATGAAGATTGCTTCCTGCTTCGTGCCTCGCAGTCGCAATGACGATATGGATTTGCGTAAGTCCTATTTTTATTTCACGCAATCAACTCATTCACTAAATTTTTTTCCACTCTCAAATTATCAATAATAAAATCCTGTCTTTCCTGTGTGTTCTTTCCCATATAATATGAAAGTAATTTTTCAATTTGTGTATTGTTGTCAATTAGCACGGGTTCAAGTCGCATATCTTTTCCAATAAAGTTTTTAAACTCATTAGGAGAAATTTCTCCAAGACCTTTGAATCGTGTGATTTCAAGTCCGGCAATGGACTTATGTCCTCCTAGCTTTTCAATAGCATTCTTTTTTTCATTCTCACTATAACAATAAATCGTTTCTTTTTTATTTCTCACTCGGAACAATGGCGTTTGCAGAATGTACAGATGATTATTCTTCACAAGGTCAGGAAAAAATTGTAAAAAGAATGTGATAATCAAAAGACGTATGTGCATTCCATCAACATCGGCATCGGTGGCAAGTACCACTTGATTATAGCGAAGATTTTCTAAACCATCGTCAATGTTCAGAGCGTTCTGGAGTAAATTAAATTCCTCGTTTTCATAAACAATTTTTTTCATCAATCCGTAAGAGTTGAGCGGTTTCCCTTTCAAGTTGAACACCGCTTGTATATTCACATCCCGCACTTTAGTAATTGAACCACTTGCCGAATCGCCCTCGCAGATAAAAATAGTGGTGTCTAATCTTCTTTCATTATCGCTGTCTAATAAATGGATTCGGCAGTCGCGAAGTTTGCGATTATGCAATGCAGCTTTGCGGGCACGTTCTTTCGCTATCTTCTGGATGCCTGACATTTCTTTTCGTTCCTTTTCTGATGTAATTATTTTTTGAAGAAGAAGTTCTGCCATTTCTACATTTATGTGCAGATAATTATCCAATTCCTTTTTCAGAAAATCACTCACAAATGTTTTTACGCTTGGTCCTTTGTTCCCCATATCCTGTGAGCCAAGTTTTGTTTTTGTCTGCGACTCAAACACAGGTTCCTGTACTTTAATACTTATCGCTGCGATGATTGAATTGCGTATATCTACCACATCAAATTCTTTCTTGTAGAATTCACGGATGGTTTTCACTATCGCTTCACGGAAAGCAGTAAGATGTATTCCTCCCTGAGTAGTGTGCGCACCGTTTACAAAAGAATAATATTCTTCACCATATCTATTATCATAATGCGTCATTGCAACTTCTATATCGTGATTCTTCAGATGAATGATTGGATAGATTATTTTGCCATTGATTTCTTTCGCAAGCAAATCGGATAATCCGTTTTCGGAAACTATTTTTTGTCCGTTGTAATTAATGATAAGTCCAGGGTTCAGATACGCATAGTTCCACAACATCTTTTCCACATGCTCGTTGAGAAATTTAAAATTGGAAAACATTTTTTCATCTGGCATAAAGATGGTATTCGTTCCTTCGTAATCATCACTTGAAACAATCTTTGCATCCTTATTTACTTCACCACGAGTAAATTCAATCATCTTCATTTTTCCCTCACGCATAGATTGAATCTTAAAATAAGACGACAGAGCATTTACCGCTTTTGTCCCCACACCATTAAGCCCCACCGACTTCTTGAACGCTTCGGTATCATATTTTGCTCCTGTATTTATTTTTGCTACGCAGTCCATTACTTTTCCAAGTGGAATTCCACGTCCGTAATCGCGTACAGTAACTATTCTATTTTTTATGCTGACATCAATCTTTTTTCCATAGCCCATCGTAAATTCATCTACGGAATTATCCATTGTTTCTTTGAGCAGAATATAAATTCCATCGTCATGTGATGAGCCGTCGCCAAGTTTTCCTATATACATTCCCGGACGAGAACGGATGTGTTCTTTCCAGTCCAGCGACTTAACGCTGTCTTCGGTGTATTTATGATTAATTGCCATAAAATTCAAAATTGAGATTTGAAAACTAATGTTTTTATTATGTTACTACTCACCACAGAGATTGTCGTTAATTACTTATTTGTAAGCAATTTTTTTATGAGATAAAATTATTTTATGTTGCAAAAATATTATTTTTTATCTGACATATTTTATTTTTAGGTGGGTGTGCCGTTAGTCAGAATGCTATGACGACAGCACAATTTTCAAGCGGACAGAAAAAAATTACCTTCGACGATAATTTCAACGATAGAAAAATGAAATTACCGAAATATCCATTAGCGAGTGATGACGACTTAACGACTTTTGACTTTATCAGTGTGGGACCAAAAGGTCTAATTCATAAACTCGTTCAATTTACACCGACAAACTTAAAAGAACTTCATATTCTTGCTTTTGGTGACAAAGACTTTATGACCGGTGAAATAGACGATTTGATAATTTCAAACAATGGGGACAGTGAGAAAGTGCTGGCGACAGTTGTAGCAACAATATACGCTTTTACAGACAAACATCAAAATACTTGGATATATGCAACGGGCAGTACAAAAGCGAGGACACGACTTTACAGAATGGGAATTGCGAAATATTTATCGGAAGTAACGAAGGACTTTGAAATTTTGGGAGAAAGAAATGATGATTGGGATACATTCAAAAAAAATGTTGACTATGACGGCTTTCTTATAAAACGAAAAAAAATAAAAAAATAATTTGCAAATGAGAAAAATGCTTATCTTTGTGCCGTGAAAATAATCAATGAAATAAAGAAAAGGAAAATCCCAATTGTACGGATTGACAAATCCTTGAACAGATACAAGGATGTAATACTATTTCCTGACAAATTGGAAAAAGCAAATGAAATGTTACGAAGAGTGGGACTGCCTAAACAATGGTTAAAGTAGCACCACCGCTAACAGCGGGTTTAAGAAATGGCGGTTGACGAGCAAGTATAAAGTTTCGTGCATTTAATTTACATTTGTAGCGGAGGACAGTGACGAGCATTTAATCCGCCACTTCTTAAACCCGCAAAACGTTAAGCAAATATTAAAAACTAAAACATAAAACTATGAAAACAAAAAAAAACAAATTTCAAGAAAAACGCTGTAATGTTAATTATTTGCAGCGCTATGTTTTTGGTGATAACGCCAAATATTTATGCACAAACTGTTTTACCCAATGTTCGTGTAAATATGACAGATTATTTTGATGGGGTATCACTAGATGGAACGGGTAAATCAATTGCTGTACTGAATGATACGGTATATGCAGTATGGAGTGGCGAGCCAACAGATTCTACAACCAATATTTATTTTGCAAAATCAATTAATAATGGTTTATCTTTTTCAACAGATTTAATTGTTTATCAAGGACCAGATTCAATCGCCCATATATTTCCTTCAATAGCGGTTGCTCAAAATGGCAATATTTATATTACATGGACTGCCGTTTCGAATAATGAAAAAAACTGGAATATATGGTTTACAAAATCTATTAATGGTGGTAGCACATTCCAAACTCCCACACAGATTACAACTTCAAATTCGTGTCTATACTCCTGTATAGGGGCATATGATGACAATGTTTATATTTTATATACAAATATGGCAAACTACCCTTGTTTAGATTACTATTTTGTTCGTTCAATAAATAACGGACTTTCTTTTGAAAGTCCTATTCAAATAAATGATGCACCTTGTACCGGATATGTTGAAATTGATAAAACATCATCGCTTACTATTGATGCTTCCGGAAATATTTACCTTGCATGGACTGATGGAAGACGTGCAAATGGTAATGGAGATATTTTCTTTGCCAAATCAACCGACAGTGGACAAAGTTTTAGCGCCAATGTAATGGTTAATGATGTAAGTCAGCCAGGAGCAGATTCTGTTCAATTTATGCCGTCAATTGCAGTAGAAGGCAATAATGTTTATGTGAGTTTTACCGATGAAAGATTGGGAAGCGATTGGACAAACAAAAGAGTTTATATGGCTAAATCAATCGATGGAGGAAGTACTTTCGCCACGGAATCTTTTTTGGCTGGTTACACTGGAACTTGTAAATTTCATGATATTGCTGTGTCTCCAAGCGGGAAATTAAGCGTTGCTATTTGTGCTCATATTGCACCTTATTTGGGTGTTTGGCTTTATGAATCTACCGATGGCGGAAATAACTTCTCAACACCTGTAGCTTTATGTTACACTTTTAATGCAGGTCACAGTGATATCAATATTGTTTCAAACTCTGACGAGGAAGTTTTTGCATTGTGGATAGATTCTCGTGAAGGGGCGGGCATTAACAATGTTTACTTTTCAAAAACCGATTTGGGAGTAAACATAAACGAATCAAATTTTGATAATGAATCTTTTATTGTTTATCCTAACCCAACAAATAGCTTATTTACTGTAAGTACACCTAATAATGTCGCAAATATTGAAATTACTGTTTGTAATTTGCAAGGACAAATAATTTACAAAAAAGCACATAGTAATACTTCAAACGTAAATATAGATTTGGAAATCCCACAAGGAGTTTATTTTGTT
>JAZDJJ010000105.1:0-2806 GCA_043804035.1 Bacteroidota bacterium | reverse complement strand
GCCTGTTGCACGTATTACATAAAGTCCTTGTCGTTCTGCCATGATGTGAGCGTTACTTTCTGATCTGAGAAAGGCAACTGCTCCATAAACATTGCAATCGGCAAATCGCTTAAATGCTTTTTTGAATAAATGCAAATTACCTTTTACGAATTTAGTTACATCATCAGGACGTAATGTAGTTTTGACTTCAACTACTACTGCATCTTTTCCATTAGCAGCAATAATATCTATTTCTCCGTTTTGTCCCTCATAGTTATACGTGTTGCGACTAAAAGTATTGGATATATCTATTCCTCTTGCTTTAAGAAGATTAATCAAATCGCCTTCTACAAGTGATTCTATAAGTTTACCCCACTGACTTGTGAAAAGATATTCCAACTTGTTTAATTTTTTATCTGTGTCCTGGAACTTTTTATCTGTTTCCTGGAACATCAGCCACACCTTTTCAAAGGAAAGTGATTCGGAATGTTGTTGGTTTTGTTTCATTTAATTGATATTAATAATAAGAATAGTAAAAATAAAAAAATAATTTCATAATGTTTAGTTTGGCGTACACACTTTCCACTTGATACTACATCCGATACTTGGTTTTTGCTCTTGTGGAACAAGTTTATTATTGAGCAAACAATCCAATGCAATGCGAATGTTTTTTCCGGTAACGGGAATTTTATTTGAATAGCGTGAATCATCTAATTGTCCGTGATAAGCGAGTTTCATATTCTTGTCATAAATAAAAAAATCCGGAGTGCAAACTGCATTGTAAGCGCGTGCAACATCTTGCGATTCATCATAGAGATAAGGAAAAGGATAGCCAAGTTCTTTCGCAACAAGTTTCATTTTCTCAGGAGAATCTTCAGGATAATTTATCACATCGTTTGAACTAATAGCAATAAACGAAACACCTTTTGGAATATAATTATTCGCCAGACGAACTAATTCTTTGTTTATATGTTTTACAAACGGACAATGATTACAGATGAACATTATCACGGTAGAAATACGAAATTTTGTATCTCTGTAAATTAAATCATTCAGAGAAAATATTTTCCCTGAAACCGTATCAAGTAGAGAATCAAGATTTCGTGTCTCTGCTTTGCTTCCCAGCGGAACCGTAGCAGATAAGATTTGTGTCATAGTGTCTGATAATTTTTTTGGACAATGTTTTTTATATATTGGTTGGATTTCGTTGCATCAAAGATACTTCAAAAAAAATAATCACTGTTGTTCGATAAAATAGTAAAATAACTGATGGGCAGTCCCAAAAATTAGTTTCGTCATTGCGACATGACTCGTATTGAGCTTGGTAATTGAGCAGGTTATTGAGCTTGCCGAAATAAGCGAAGCGAAATGGAAGCAATCTCTAATGAACCACCCTCGGTTCATCTTTTGTTGATTTTTTTTGGCACAAAAAATTACGCCTCGCAATGACGTTTATTTGTATTTTTAGAACTGCCCTTTACATAATTTGTCCTTATTTCATTCTTACCCTTCTCTGTCATTCCTGCATAAGCAGGAATCTATCATTTTTTTTGGATACCTGCTTTCGCAAGTATGACATAAACAACTATTTTTTTCTTCTATAAATCCTTTTTGATTTTTATCCCGTTTTGGTATTTGAGCATTTGCCGAAAATATGTGTAATTAAAAATCTTATGTACATTTGCCACATAAAAAATTCAAACATATAAAAAAACTAATTCAATTAACTATGAAAAAAAGTATCGTATTAACAGCAGCAACAATCAGTTGCATTTTTTTCTCATTGATGGCTCAGCCGCAATTAGTAGAAAAAGTAGAATTACAACCCGGTAAAATCGGAATCCCTTATGAAAAATATAAGTTGCCAAATGGGTTAACCGTTTTACTTCATCAGGATCATTCCGACCCTGTTGTGAGTGTTGCGGTTACTTACAAAGTGGGAAGCGATAGACAGGATTTTGGAAAATCAGGATTTGCTCATCTCTTTGAACACATGATGTTTAATGGCTCTAAAAATGTTGCTGATGAGGAGCATTTTAAAATTATTCAATCTGCAGGTGGTTCAATGAACGGTTTTACTAATCAAGATCAAACAACGTATTATGAGGCAGTTCCATCTAATTATTTAGAAACTGCATTGTGGTTAGAATCCGACAGGATGGGATTTTTATTGGATTCGCTTTACGCAAAAAAATTTGAAAATCAAAAAGATGTTGTCAAAAATGAAAAATCACAAAATATAGAAACCCGACCGTATGCTCTTGGCTTTGTAGAAGAAATCAATAAATTACTTTATCCTCCTAAGCATCCATATAGTTGGTCAGTTATTGGTTATGTGGATGAAATAGATAAATCTACATTGGAAGATGTTAAAAACTTTTTTTTGCGATGGTATGGTCCCAATAATTCAATACTTACAGTTGCAGGGGACTTTGATAAAGAACAAACATTAAAATTGATTGATAAATATTTTGGTTCTCTCAAATCATATTCGGAAGTAAAAAAATTAAAAGTGCCTCTTGTAGTTATTCCTCAGGATAAGTATGGAGCATACAGAGACAAGGTTTATATGCCTCTTAATTTAAGAGTTTATCCCACAGTTCCCCAGTACCATAAAGACGAATCGGCTTTAGATTTATTAGCTGATATGCTTGGCTCAGGTAAAAATTCTTTGTTTTACAAAAATTTTGTAAAGAACGAAAAAGCCATTAGTGCTGTTGTCGCACATAGTAGTAAAGAACTCATTAGCGAATTTCAAATAATAGTGGTTGCTTATCCGCCTGATGATATTAACTATGAAAATCTCTTCAGAGATATAGACAAGGAT
>JAZDJJ010000104.1:0-6998 GCA_043804035.1 Bacteroidota bacterium | reverse complement strand
CCTTGCAAGTTTATTGTCAATGTCAGCAAAGTCATACGGCAGTTGATTTGCCTCTGTGAAGTCAGATGGTTTGTCCAAGCGAATAATTTCAGTTGGATGAAAGATTGAAAGCAGAGTAGGCGAATGAGAAGTAATAATTATCTGAGAGAGTTTGTCTTTTGCAAATTCTTTGAAGAGTTGTCCAAGGTATCTGATGCCAAGCGGATGAAGAAACAATTCTGGTTCGTCAATAAAAAAAATTCTTGCACTGGAAGATTTGTATTTCAAAGCAACTTCTAAAATGCCAATGATCAAAGCACTCTGCGTTCCTGTTCCTGTGTCGTCAATGTGAATGAATTTGTCTTTGTCTTTTACAAAAAGTTCTAAGTTCCTGAGAAGTTCCGAAGGTTGATTGTTTTTTGTGAGTTGGAATTTTATGTCGTTGATGAAGCTAATCAGTTTTGCATTCTTCAGTATTTCTTCTTTCTCAGTTGCCAGCACTTCTTCAACCAATGAATTCAAACTATTTAATGCAGTCTTTAATTCTCCGTAGCGTTTTGAATCTTCAAGAACGGATTTCATCAATTGCCCGAAAACTGTCCATTTTGAACCGCTTAAATCATCTTTTGGATTTCGTAAAGAATCAACTCCAATTACTTTGCAGAGATTCGTTCTTATCTCTTTTACTTTTTGATGAATCTGATATTTTCCCTGAATGAGAATTTTGAACTTGCTCTCTTTCTTTTCAAATGCTTCGGCTTCACTTTCTGCTACTGCAACTTCTGCTGCTTGTTCAATTGGTGTATCTGAATATTGAACTTCGACGAAAGCAGGGTCTTCATTTTTGAATTCTTTGTAGAGTATGGCCTCATATTTTTTCGGAATACCCAACTTATAAATTTCACTTCCATCCTGAAAAGCTAAGAAGACAGAAATTTTAAGCGGTTTGGTTGCATCATAATAATTTTCTTTACCGATACTGACATATCTTGGGTCTTTGTTGCCCAAAAGAAAATCAATAACTGAAAGAATATTGGTCTTGCCTGAATTGTTTTTTCCGATTATTACAGCTTTTGGAGTATGAAAATAAATTGGAGTGTCCTTTGGTGGAAAGGACTTGTAGTTGTTTATTATGATATGCGTTAAAAACATTTTACTTCATCTATTTATTTTTTACTTCACCCTCACCTGCCCGTTCATCAGCAACGGTAGCAGGAAATCGCGAAGGTGGATGAGTTCTTGGTTTTGTAATTCAAGATTATTCTGTTTATCAAAAATCGGTTTCAACTTTTCAGTAAGAAATTTGACAAGTGGCTTTTGTGGAATGTAAATTTTAATTTCCTCTAAAGTTGATTTTGGAATTTCCTTAAATGTTGAACCAGAACCCTGCTGAATGAAAGCAGGAATATAGGTTTGAACTAAGTAGAAAATAAAAATTGAGGAATATCCTTCTTTCGGAACAAAAGATTTGAAACCCTGATTTGTCGTTACATCATTCCTTGAAATGGCAACATAACCAATCGGTGCCCTGGAACTCAAAAGAACGGTTCCCTTCGACATGATTGTTAGAGATGCTGATTTCAAACCAAGCTCACTTACATCTGTTTCACCTTTTGTAATAAACTTTTTTCCAGCACTCATTGCCAAATCCTTTGGAGTAATCCAAGCTACTCCATCCTCGGTAAAATTTTCTTCAATTGCTGTTGAAGGTGTACTGCCACCTATAATTTCAGCAACAGAATTGAATGTTCCCACTTCCCAACCAACTGGTATTTCCCTTTTCAATTCTTCATTGTATTCCATTTCACCGCCACTGGTTTTGTAAGGCTTGCCTTCTTGATTCGGAAAATCAAACTGCACAAACCAATAGTTGTAAATGGTTTTTGCCATTTCTTCTAATTCGCTGTTAATGCTGTTGTTGAGTTCAATTTTTTTGTCAAGCAATGACAAGTACTCAGCAATTTTTTCCTGATACGGTTTTTCAAATTCGGGAATTCGAAAAGTCATTATCTGGTCTTGGTCGCCTCGGGGCATTTTACTTCCCTTAGCTCCGTTCATCATGTGCTTAAAAAATAAATCCTGAAACAAACTGTAGTAAACATACTTCGGGTGAAACTTTTGGTTCTTGCATTTCAAAACCAAAACATCGTTAGAACACCCTCCATCAAAATTTGCATACCAAATCTTTTTGAAGTAAGGTCGAATGTTGGAAAGCAGAATATCATCTTTTTCAAACCTGCAGCAAGAAACAGCAGGCGGTAAATTAACTGCATCAACAATACCACCTCTGTTTTGAAGCATGTTGTCAGTTGATATGAAGTTGTTCAATGTTAAACCATCAACAGAAGTTGATGCTTCTGAATAATCGCAAACATCTGAAAGCGGGACTCTATTCATAGCTTACAATTTTGAAATTTTTTAGAATGTCCTTTTCCAATTCCTTTCCTTCGCTGAAATGCTTTGCCAAATTTTCTTGATGCCCTTGCATCTTTTCATCAAACTCATCAGGCGTTAATTTGCTGTATTCAATTCTTGTTTCAAAATATTGTCCTGCACCGAAGGAATATTTCTTGCCTTTTATTTTTTCGGTTTCAACCACAATGGAGAAATCTTCAACGACTTCATTGCTATTTATGGTATTGATAATTTTATTTTCATCATCCGCACTCAACAAAGTTTTTTGATTCTTACCGTCTTTTACTTTTGTTCCCAGTTTGCTTGCATCAACCAAAATGACTTTATCGGTTGTTTTGTTCTTATCTATGAAAACGACCGAAACATTTGTCCCTGTGTTTGCAAAAATGTTTGGCGGCATTTGCACAACAGCCTTAAGCCAGTTGCTGTCCACTATTTTTTTTCTTATTCCTAAACCAATTGCGGCTTTCTCAGTGCAAAATCCGGTTGGCACAACTACTGCTGCTTTGCCTTTGGTCTCTAGCGAATAAATAATATGCTGAATAAACAACTGATAAATTGCCATGCTCTCTTTCTTCTTTGCAGGCACACTCGGCACACCTGCAAAAAATCTTTTCTTGTGTTGGTCGCTTGCCAATGTTTCTCTGTCATCACTGAAATCCATTTTGAAAGGCGGATTGCAAACGATGTAATCAAACTTTTTCAAATCGGTTTTTTCATCGTTGACATGGAATGGATTTGTCAAAGTATTTCCTTTAATAACATTGTGCAGCGAATGAACAAGGTTGTTCAGGATTAAATTCAACCTTAAAAATTCGGATGATTTTTGAGAAATATCCTGCGTGTAGATGGTACATTTGTCTTCACCTATTTGATGCGCCAGTGCCAGTACCAAACTGCCGGAACCAGATGACGGGTCATTGAGCGTAACGTTTTTTACCGGTTCAGGCACAAGTATGCGTGACATTATTTTCGCAACAACGGGAGGCGTATAATACTCGGCATATTTTCCGCTGTCTTTGTTGTAGTCCTTAATCAGGTATTCAAAAATGGTAGAGAAGAAATCATACTTTTCTTCAAAGACTGGTTCAAAACTGAACGCAACTAATTTGTTGATGATGGCTTTGCAGAAAGGCGATTTCTGATTGCTCTCAATAATGTAAGGCGAAAGTTTATCAAACAAACGGATGCGTTCTTTGTCAATGGTGGCAACGGAAAAAAGTTTGATGTTTAAGTCGGCAATTTCAATGAGGGTGTTGTCAAACAGTGTCGCAAAATCATCTTCGTTTTGTTTGTTGAACAGGTGACTGATGAAGTGTGTCTTTTTCAGTTTCGCACTTCGTTCACCGATTTTTTCAAGCATATATTCGTAATCACCTTTGTTCATGCTTTGAATATCAGCTTCAATATTTTTGCTGTTCTTCAAATCTTTGTTTGCCCTTCTTGCTTCATGCAAAAATTTGTCGTTTAAAAATTTGTAAAGAAAAACTTCTGTTATGATTTTGTATTCGCTTCCTGCATTGCCCAATCCGTAATTGCTGCAAATGGTTTTCAATCCGTCAATCAGTTCCTTGGTTTTCTGCGTTTGTTCTAAATGGTTTGTCATTTATGCTGCTCTTTGGTAAAAATATTCGTTGACTACTGTGTGGTTAATAAATCGCACCACATCTAAATTTTTGATTCCTCTTTCTTCCAATGTTTCAATGATGGTTCGCTTGGTCACTTCGGCAAAATAATCCTGGTTATTAAGCAATGCCTGATTGTTAACTACCGTTTCATCTGTTTTATGCTTGATGATTAGCAGAACTTCATGCAATTCGATATCGCTGTTCAGCACTGTAAGTTTGTTTTCTTTTATGCGTTTGTGAATCCGAGCAAACTTGGTATCTTGCTCATACTTGGCGGCCAGCAAAACATCTTTGATGTTCAATGCGTTTGCCTGTTCGTAAATCGCTTTCAGGTTTTTAATTGCTTCGTCCATTTCTGCCGAGGTGAATTCTTCGATGTTTTTCTTTTTGAATAACCGTTTCAGCTCTTCAAAAAGTGAAATGAACTTCGGGTCTTTCTTGTCAAAGTTAGCTTCCAATTCTCTTCTTGCTCTTTCTAGTTCGCTTCTGAATTTATCCGCAATCTGTAATTCATGCGTTGCAATTTTACGAAAAGTGAATTGCATTTTTTCTAAAGCAATATTCAGCAAGTTGGTATTGTCTGATGCACTCTCTAAATTTTCTTTCAGGTTAATGATGTCAATGCGGTTTGAAACTTCTGCATATAACTTGTTCACTTTATCAAAAGAGAACTTGTCCAAAAGTTCGGAGTAACCCATTATCTTGATGATGTTGTATAAACTCTTCAAGTTCTCCAAGCATTTTTTCAGATCGTTAATTTCTTTCTTGTCGGTTATCTGGCTGACAATTTTCTGAAACTCCTCTATGTTAGTGAAATCGTAGAGAAATAATTTCTCCTTTATCTCTGCGATCTCTGCATCAATTTCTTCTGCTGACTTAAACAAGTTTGAATACTCTTTTACTTCATCGCCTAACTCCGATTGCAGTTCCTTGAAATATTCTTTGTTGGTTTTGTCAAACTCTTTTCTGATGTCGGCAAAGTCAACCACATAACCGTATTTGAAACTCTTGTATGGTCGGTTCACTCTAGTCAGCGTTTGTAAAAGATTGTGTTCTTTCACCACTCTTGTCAGATACATTTTTTTCAATCGTTTTGCATCAAAGCCTGTCAGCAGCATGTTGTAAACAATCAGCAAATCAATTTTGCCTTGCTTGAAATCGGTTTGATTGTCTTTTCTTATTTGCTTGGTGTTCACATCATATAGAATCAAAGCGGCACTTACCGGTGCATCTTCTTCATTCGAGTATTCCATTTTTGGTTCGGCTGCAATTCTGTATTCGGTTTGCGGTTCACGATTTTTTTGAAGCAACTTTTCTTTTTCGGCATTGTATTTCTGCACTTCTGCAAAAATCATTTTTGCTTGCTCCGATGAATCGCAAACAATCATTCCGCCAATGCTATGATCATTGTGTATCACTCGGCTTTTCTTAAAATCGGCAATGATGTATTGAACAAGCGGCTCAACAAATTTCTTATGAGCAAACACTTCACTCTTTGTGAATTCACCTTGCTTTACAATTTCATCATACACTTTATTAATGTCGGTGCGAAATTTTGTTTCAATGGCTTCACGAATCAATCTCAAAGTGTAGCCGTCAGCAATGGATTTGTTGTAATAGTATTTGTGAAAGTAATCGCCAAAAATTTCTTTGCTCTTAAAGTCACCTGAAATCAAAGGTGTTCCTGTAAGCCCGATTAACACTGCGTTTCTGTCGGATGAAATAAGGTTTGAAAGAAATGAACCTTTCGGATTGTAACTGCGGTGAACTTCGTCAAGGAAATAAATCCGTTGAACATTCAAATCGTAATCGGCAACCTGCGAAATAGATTCGGTTGAAAATTTCTGAATGTTTACTATAGTAATCGTTTGTGTTCCGATGCTGCTTGCTGTTGCACCCGCTGTTTTGATGTTCTTAATGAAATCATCCTTTGAACTCACCATTTCAACTTTCAATCCTCTTGCTTCAAATTCATTTTTGGCTTGCGTTGCCAAATCCAAACGGTCAACTATGAAATAGAACTTGGCAATAATGTTTTGTTTCTGATAATAATCTTTTAGGTAGTTCACATTGTAAAACGCTAAAGCGGTTTTACCGCTCCCCTGGGTATGCCAAATAATTCCTTTCTTGATTCCCAGCTTTAATTTTTTCTCAATCGCCAAAGTCGCAAATAACTGAGGGTAACGCATAATGTGCTTCTCTATTCGGTTTCCGATTTTATCCAAACTATTCACATAAGCAAAACCATATTTCAAAATTGTTTTCAATCGTGGCTTGCTAAACAATGAAGTCAGAACACGATTAGTGGGGGAATTGAATTGTTTGTTCGTTTCGTATTCAGCCGTCCCGAAAATTGAAACGATGTTGTTGTCAAGCAAGACTTGTTTTTCAATTTCTGAATCTTCTGCTTTCACATTGTGGATGATTGCAGTGTCTTCTTCTCTAAAACAATTGAAGTTTACCTGATCAGGGTCGGGTGTCGCATAAAACGCACCCTGTATGGGTGTAGGAGATTCTTCGTCATACTCTTGATTGTTGGAAAAAACTAACATTTGGGTGATGTTCATGAACTTTTTGAACTTCAGATTTTTGAACCGAACATTTATTCTATTCCGTTCCGCTGAAATTCCTTCTCTGTTGTTCGGTTTCTTCACTTCAATGAATGCCAAAGGCATTCCGTTAATCAATAAAGTAATGTCGGGTCTGAATTCTTCTTCTTCGTTTTTATAAGTGAGTTCGGTTACAACATTGAAAATGTTGTTTTCAAAATTATCCAAATCAATGAGCTTACAAGCAAAGTCGCCGCTTAATCTTTTGTGAAATCTCTGTCCAAGGTCGCTATTGTCAAGTTGAATATTGATTTCAGAAATGTATGAAGAAATTTAAGTGTCGCTAAATTCCTTGTAGTTGATTTTATAAATTCCAGCTTTTAAATGCTCAATGAAAATGTTGGTTTCACCGTGGAGGTTAACCATT
>JAZDJJ010000103.1:0-11917 GCA_043804035.1 Bacteroidota bacterium | reverse complement strand
CCGCCTTCGCTTTCTAAAGACAAAATAAATTTTATCTATGCCGATGAAGCCGATATGCTTAACATGGCTCTGTTCGGAATGACCGCTAAAGAATGGCGAGACAAAAATCACAGCAAAGAAGGGAATATCCGCGATTATGCCAATATTGAACAGTTGGTCGTCCTTTCAAATATGGAAAGCATCAATGCCGTTTTGATTCATCAAAAATTATCACAAAGCGAACGCCTGCAACAACTCAACAGCATTGCAATTACACAAATGAAATCACTGGTAAATCGTCCGAACACAATTACAAAGATTAAATGATAAACAGGATGAAAAAAAATATCAATGACATAACAGGAAAAATAATTGGTTGTGCTATGCAGGTGCACAATACTTTGGGGAATGGTTTTCGGGAGGTAATTTATCAGAGAGCATTGGCGATAGAAATGTCTTTTCAAGGATTATCATCTGAAAGGGAAAAAGAAATGTCCATCTATTATCGGGAACAAAATATTGGTACAAGAAGAGTAGATTTTTTGTGGAAGAATGTGTAATGGTTGAATTGAAAGCGATTGAAAAATTAGAGAGCGTACACAAAGCACAAAATATCAACTATCTTGAGGCATACAATATGGCGGATGGGTTGCTGATAAATTTTGGCGGATTGAGTTTGGAATTCAAAAGGGTTTACAATAAAAAAATGGTTACTCCATCTGAGTATCCTGTCAATCCTAAAATCAATTTAAATCATGTTCGGACTAATGACTAACAGAGAAACACTTCAAAATTTACTGAATGCTAATTACGATTTTGATTTTTTCCATCGTAATGTTCTGCAACCTGTATTCGGAGATAGTTTGAAACTGACAAGCGTTCCCGAAATAAGAAACATCAACGCTTCGGAAGAACGGTTGGTAAAATCCGTAAAAAAATACGGAACGGTTGCGCTCACTGATTACAGGGAACTTGACCTCTATGATGTTGAACTTGCCGAAAATATTGTTATTGAAAGAAGCAGAGTAAGCATTGGAGCAGTTATAAAAAAATACATTTTTGGAAATAATGCGGTGCTGGTAAATTTTCATTACCAAAACCAATCCGCAAAAAGTTGGCGTTTATCTTTTATTGCAAAAGAGCAACAAATTGAGGACGGTGAAATAGTAAGAGGAGAAACAAATCCAAAACGATACACATACATTTTAGGACCAAATGAAACCTGCCGAACAGCAGCAGAACGCTTTGAGAAACTTTCAATGGAGACAGAATTTACCATTGATAAACTTAAAGATGCATTTTCGGTTGAGAAACTTTCCAAAACATTTTCTGATGAGTATAAAAAACACTACGATATTTTTTGCAACTCTATGGTGGAAAAACCAGACATTCGTCAAACTATATTTAACGGAAACGAAAAAGCAATCCGTGATTTTGCCAAAAAATTATTAGGTCGTATTGTGTTCCTTTACTTCGTTCAGAAGAAGGGATGGCTTGGAGCAAATGATGACCGCTGGATTGATGGAGACCATAACTTTTTACAGAACTTATTTGTATCGTCAGGGAAGAATGAAACTTTTTATCCGAATTGGCTACGTAAACTTTTTTATGATACGCTGAATAATTCGGGAAGAAAAAATGATGCTTTTATTTTACCTAATAAATCAATTGTAAAAATTCCTTTTCTCAATGGCGGTTTGTTTGAAGATGACGACCCTAAAGGCATCCTCACTTTTCCCCCAAAACTTTTTGCAGACCTGTTTGAGTTTTTCAAACAATACAACTTTACTATTTACGAGGACAGCCCTGACGACCACACATTATCAGTTGACCCCGAAATGCTCGGACATATTTTTGAAAATCTTTTGGAAGATAATAAAGACAAAGGGGCTTACTACACTCCGAAAGAAATTGTTCACTATATGTGCCAGGAATGTCTTATTGAATATCTCGCCACAAAACTTTCCATTACAGAAACAGCAACCTTTCAGCAACTCGGAAAAGACCAAACCGAAATGTTTGATGGAGGAGGGAAAAAAGGACAACTTGCATTGACACAGGAACACAAAGGAAAAAGTACAGGGATTACGAGAGTGGATGTAGAGCAGTTTATTAAACACAAACAACTGACCGATGAAATAAAAAAACACAGCAAAGACATAAACAAATATCTGGATGAAGTAAAAATCTGCGACCCTGCAATCGGTTCAGGCGCTTTTCCAATGGGATTGCTTAACGAAATATTTAATGCAAAACTTTTGCTTGCCGAACTCCCCTCTCCATTTGGAGAGGGGCAGGGGGTGAGGTTTAATCCTGCCGAAGTAAAACAAAACATAATTCAAAATTCTATTTACGGAGTGGATATTGAAAACGGTGCAGTTGATATTGCCCGTTTACGTTTTTGGCTTTCGTTAATTGTAGATGAAGATAAACCAAGAGCCTTGCCTAACCTTGATTATAAAATTGTTGCAGGCGATTCGCTTGTGCCTAAATTTGAAAGTGAAGTGGTGGACATTGACTGGAACTTAAAAGATGTTTGGGATAAAAGCACGCAATCTCTCATTGAGAAAATAAAGAACGGGCTGCAAGAAATTGTGGAAAAGCAAAAACAATTTTTCAAATCTAAAAGTAACAAACCGAAACTGCAAACTGAAATACGCAACCTGAAAATTGACTTGCTCATTAACCAACTCACTTTTGACAAACTGAAATATCAGGCGAAGAACATAGAACAGGTAAAACTTGGCTTCACCGAAAAAACGAGAGAGGAAATAAAAAAGGAAACGGAAATTATATTAAAGATTGCCGGCTACGAGCAGACAATCAAAAAATTGGAAGCATTAAAAAAGAAAACAACACAGCCACTTCAATTCTTTGACTGGAAACTGGACTTTCCTGAAATTATGAACCCCGCATTGTTTGGATTAAATAGTTCCGTAATTACTGTTGCCAACGCTCAAATTATTGCGTTAAATAATCAAATAGATGCCATAAATTTACATTTAAAACAACACGATATTGATGCGCATCTTATCCACCTGCAAGCCAATATTGCACAGGGTCAGGTAACATTGATTGATGAGCAACTATTAAAAATTAAAACTGAAATAGAATTAATTTATGGAACTTTAATAAGTGTAAATAATAACATTGTACAAGAACCCGATTTGAGCTTTGTGTATAAAATTAACGGCATTAACAAAGGTATTGAAATCATTAATAAAAAAATACAAGAGCTAAATCTAAACTTGCCTTCACAAAACCCCAATATTGGTTTTGATATTGTGATTGCTAATCCACCTTATGTAAAGGCAAGAGATAGTAAAAAGAAAGAAACTCGTTTAGAAATTGAAAAGCGATTTAAAACGACTTTCAAAATGTGGGATTTGTATGTTCCATTCCTTGAGCATGGATTAAATATTTTACAAGCGAATGGAAATTTATCAATGATAATTCCTGATACTATCGGCAGAGCAGATTATACTTCAAAAATTGTTGACCTTATTGAAACTAACCATCAACTCAATAGAATTGATTTTTTTCCTGACTCAAAGATTTTTGAAAATGCTGCTGTAAAAAATAAAATACTTTTCATTACAAAGAATAAATCAGACAGAAAACCAGTAAGGACAATTCATTCAAAGTCATTTGCAGATATTAAAATCTTAAATGATGCAGTTGGCAAAGAAAGATACCATCACGAATCATCTGGCTTTGAAATAAACAAATCCAATAATCTAGCACTTGCTGAAATTTGTTTCGTGAGTTATGGTTTAAGGTTGAACAGTGATAAGGGAGACAAAAAATTCAAGTTTAAAAAGGATGACCTCGTTTCTGATGTGAAAACTAAAAAAAACAATCGTATTTATACGGAAGGAAAATATCTTGACCGTTTTGTGGTAAAGAAAAAAATTTATGTTGAATGGGGAACTGAGAGATGCCCAGCAAGATTAGTGAGACCAACATTTGAAGAACTCTACATTCCTGAAAAACTTCTATTAGCAAGGCAAAAAAGAATCGCTGCTTACTCAAATGATAACATCATTTGTGATAACACAATTATCATGGCAATTCTTGCAAAAGATTTGGCGGAAGTAGAGAACAAGAATATAAAAAAATATTACTCCAACTTAACGATTGACAGAGAAACGATAGAACAAAATTCAGAACGGTTCAATCTGAAATATCTTCTTGCAATTATAAATTCAGATTTGATTGCTCATTTCATTCGGTTCAATAATAAAGGAAACATTGATTTTTATCCTGACGATTGGAAAAAGATTCCAATCAAGGAAATATCATTACGCTCACAAACAGTTTTCATTAACCTCATTGATAAAATTCTGACTTTAAAAGAAAGAAATGCGAACATTACAAAATTGGAAACTGAAATAGACCTGATGGTTTACAAACTCTACCAGTTAACCTACGATGAGGTGTTGGTAGTGGATAAAGAATTTGAAAAACAAATGAGCCGTGAAGAGTATGATAAATTAGATTATGGTTTTGAGTATGTGCAGCCGGACAAAACAGCAATCGCCAGGACAAACGGAAAGAGAAAAGGGAAAAGTTCTGATTTTGATTTACTGAAAGATTTGGAATTTTGAAATGGAGTCATTTTTGTAAGTAAATTGAACAATTAAACTTGACAAAATATATACCTTTGTAATCAAATTATGTCAAATACTGGTGCACATATTAATAAGGACATATTAGTTTGGGCAAGAACCTGTGTGAAACTTTCAGTTCCGTTAGCAGCCGAAAAAATAGGTGTTAATCAGGAGAAATTGGAATTGTGGGAAAAGGGGGATGCATATCCTACTATAAAGCAACTTTATAAAATAGCTCAGGTTTATAAAAGACCGTTTGCTTTGTTTTATTTCCCTAAACCCCCAAAACATTTCAAACTATTAAAAGATTTTAGAAAGTTCCAGCAGCAGTTTTTATTAACCGAAAATGAGGAATATATCCTTCAAAAGGAATTATTACTTTTTCAGCAAAAGAGACAAATTGCTTTGGATCTATATGAACAACTTGAGATGGAAGCCCCACAGTTCAAGATAAAAGGAACTGTTGACGAAACACCTGAAAAACTTGCAAAACAAATTGCCGGTTATTTAAGCATTAATTATTCAGAAATAATAAATACAAATCCAGGATACGATGCCTTGAATTATTGGAAAAAACTTTTGGAATCAAAAGGAATATTGGTGTTTCAAACTACCGGTATTCCACTTCACATTATGAGAGGTGCTTGCATAGCAAAAGAAGTACTTCCTGTCATTATTATTAATAGCAACGATACGCAAAACGGTAGAATTTTTTCACTTTTTCATGAATTTGCACATATTGTTTTACGTGAAGACGGAATTAGTAATTTCAGGTACAGCGACAAGGATTTATATGACAAGATTGAAGTTTATTGTAATCAAGTTGCAGCGGAAGTATTGGTTCCTTCCGAGTTGTTATTAAAGACCGAAGTAGTTCAAGACCATAATAGGAATGATGATAATTGGTCATCAAATGAGATTAATCAATTATCCCGTAGATTTTGTGTAAGCCAAGAAGTAATTTTAAGAAGATTACTTACGCTCCATAAAACGAACAATTCTTTTTACCAAAATTTCAGAAATAATCAGGATTTTGAAATGAAAAAGAAATCCTCAGGTGGAGATTATTACCGTAATGTTATAGCTAAAAACGGAGCATTATTTCTGCATCTTGCTTTACAGGGGTATTATCAGGATAAGGTAACTTCATCTTCCTTATCGGATTTTATTCAGATAAAAATATCTAATCTGTCCAAACTCGAAAATCTACTATATGCCAAAGTATAGTATTGATACAAGTGCGATTTTGGATGCTTGGGTAAGGCATTATCCCTATGACTTGTTTCCTTCGTTTTGGGATAAGTTTTCCGATTTGGCAGCAACAAAAAAGGGCATTGCAATTGAACTTATTGAACATGAAATAAGCAAGAAAGATGACGGCTGCCATAAATGGTTTAATGAAAATAATTTGAATGATTTTTTTTGGAAAATCAGTGATGAAGTACAGAACGAGGTTATAAATATTTTACAAAATTCCAATTATCAGCAATTGGTGGAAGACCGGAAAGGATCTTATAGTGCCGACCCGTTTGTAATTGCTTTGGCAAAAGTGGAAAATTTAATAGTCGTTACAGGAGAAAAAGCATCTAATAACATTGCTAAACCGAAAATTCCAGATGTATGTAATGACTTAGGAATTGAGTGTATAAATATTTTAGAATTAATGAGAAAAGAACAATGGCAGTTTTAATCCCCGCTGCGTGTAGCATACAAGCCAATCCGCAGCTTTGCTTCTGCATTAGAATCCGAAATAGACCAAATGGTTTACAAACTCTACCAACTCACTTACGATGAAGTGCTGGTGATAGATAAAGAATTTGAAAAGCATAAGAGCCGTGCAGAGTATGATAAATTAAATTATGGTTTTGAGTATATTCCATCAGATGAAATATCACCTGCTGCAAAAACAATCCGTCAGATGACGGATAAAAAAAGAGGAAATAACTCTATGAGTATTGATGATGTTGATTTTTTTTAAGTCAATACATTTCTTTACAAGATAATAAAACTACTCTTAGGTCGCAGGCTGGAATAGTTTACAAACTATATGAGTTAACAGAGGAGGAAATACAAATTATAGAAAGAAAACATAATAAAACAAAATGCGACATCAAAAATAACCGGTACCAATTTGGCGCCGGTTTAGTAAATTTGAATAAAAAAATCAATACGAAAAATGAGTGAATTAATTCCTGTTGAAACAATTGAACAGCGTATTTTCCTGATAAGAGGTCAAAAAATAATGATTGACCGTGATATTGCAGAATTATATGGCGTGGAAACCAAACACCTTAATAGGCAAGTAAAACGCAATATTGAAAGATTCCCGAATGAATTCATGTTTCAATTAACAGAAAAAGAAAAAAATGAACTGGTAGCAAATTGGCACCGGTTCAATCCGCTCAAACACAGTACTAATTTGCCTCATGCTTTTACCGAACATGGTGTAGCCATGCTGGCAAGCGTGCTTAACAGCGCTCGTGCAGTGAAAATGAGCATTCACATTATCAAAGTTTTTATAAAGTTAAAAGAAATTATTTCAACGTACAAAGAACTGGCAGACAAAATGGAAAAACTGGAAAACAAACTTGAAGGCAGATTAAATAAACAGGATAAAGAAATAAAGATATTATTTGAAGCCATCCGTCAACTTATGCAGCCGCCAAATCAACCGAGAAATAGTATAGGATTTAAAATCGGGAGTGGGAAATAAAAATCCATACTAAAAAAAGGGTTGGGTAATGAAAAATACTTACAATTCTTAGAGAAAGTTTACAAAGAATTTGAAAACCAGATGAACCGTGCAGAGTATGATAAATTAGATTATGGTTTTGAATCACGATGCGCGAAATTATTTGAAAGTTCTAAAACACCTCTCTGATAAGAGAGGGCAATGAGTCGGTTACAAATTGTAACCAACTGAAAATGGAATCATTGGATGGGAAATTATATAAAACAAATCTCAATGCTTAAAGCGATGTCTCGCAATAACGAGTCCAATTTTTAGAATTGCATTAAAGAACATTCAGCATAGTTTCTTTTTCCGTCATCCATTTAGTGAATTTCAAATCGGCTTGTTCATTGGTAATGATTCCTTTGGTAACGCCTGATAAAAGATATGCTTTATATAATATTCCTTTTTTGGAGAGTAGTGTTCGGGCAGCATTAGTGGCTGCTGCTCCTTTCTGTATCCAGAGAAGCGCTCTTTCAAATTTAATATTTATTGTAACGGGATTAGTACGCGGATTATAAGTTCCGATTTTTTCTATAAATCTTCCATCACGAGAATAACGGCTGTCGGCAACCACAATATGATAAAATGGCTGACCTTTTTTTCCATGTCTTGATAAACGAATTTTTGTTGGCATAAAACTTATTAATTATTGATTAGATACAAAAAATATTAAAGAATTAATTCTTAATGGGGTGCAAATATCAAAAAAATATTTGTATCACAATATCCCACTCATAATTATTTTTTATTCAGCACGAAATTTTTTATCAATATAAAGGGCTGATTTTCTTTGCCTGCGGGCAGAGAAAACTCTTCTGATACTTTCTGAAATTTATTCTTATTGATTTCAATAAGATAATTTTTTTTAGTAGCAAGTTCAAAAGAATAATTTCCATTATTGTTTGATGTTGCAGAAACTATCAACACTCCGGTTTCTTTATCTGATATTTTTATTTCAGCAGATACTGGTTTCCCTTCAACAGTAGTTACATTGCCTTTGATAATTGATATTTGAGTTTTCATTTCTACTTTGTCGGGCGGATTTGATGATGCAGCGAGTTCATTCATTATCGGATAATTAGTCATATCAACTACATAGATATCTCGTTCGCCAAGCCCTGTATCACGTACAGAAGAAATGTAAGCAGTTTTATTATTTGACGAAAGAACAAACTTTGATTCCATAGAAACACTATTTATAGGATATCCCAGATTTATAGGCGTTGACCATTTTCCATTATTTTGCAGAGTAGTTTTAAAAATGTCATACGAGCCCATTGAACCGGGTCCATTAGAACAGAAGAAAAGTGTTTTGCCATCGGGGTGAAGGAATAATCCATTTTCATCATAAGAACTGTTAACGGGTGCTCCAATATTTACCGGTTCCATCCAGTTTTTTTCAGGTCCCTTTTTTGACATCCATATATCACCATCACCTAAACCACCGGGACGTTCGCTCACAAAATATAATGTATTGCCATCGGGCGAAATACAAGCAGCATCTTCGTAATAACTTGTATTTATGGGCTTCAAAAGAATATCGGGAGTTTTCCATTTTCCTGATGTGCTTTTTTGAGACATATAAATTTCTCCACCACGTGCTTCCGTAGGATTATTTCTGTAAACAAACATCATCTGACCATCTTTTGAAATACTATTACAAGCATCGTAGCCCTCGGTATTGATAGGTCCTCTCATTAATTCTGATGCTGTCCATGATTTTGTTTCTTCATCCCAGAGGGTTTCATAAACATCATCAAAGAATCCAACATCGCCTTCTTTATCTGTTTTGGCTTTGTCGGTAGAAGGTCTGCGTGAAGTGAAGTAGAGAAATTTTTCATCGGAAGAAAGAACAGGACCTTTGTCGTCATATTCAGAGTTGACCTGCACTCCAATGGAAGTTACTTTTGCATTAACAGGAGTGCTCATTAGTTTTTTTGCCAGATTACATTGCATGATATACATATCTACATCGCTTGTTTTTATTTTTTTTATGTTTATTCCGATTAGTTTTTTGTATTCATTAAATTCTGACAGTGCTTTATCTAACTGACATTTAACATGATATGTTTTACCAAGAACGAGATGCAAATCTTCATGCGCAGCGGGGTTAAGAGATTTTGCTTTTTCCAGAAATTCAAAGGCACTGTTGTAATCGCGCATCATGTAATAACATTCTCCGAGGAAGAAATGCACAGCGCCATCAAGTGGGCGATTCTTCAATACCTCTTTGTATTTATTGACGGCAGAACGGTAACTGCCACCAAAAAAATCCTGTCTTGCATTGAACATTTTTAATTCATCACCACTTTTCTCAATGATATTAATATTGGTTTGACTAAAAACAGTAACAATAGCAATAGGAGAAAAGGTAAACAGAATTGCAATAATAAAATTATATTTTTTCATGGTTTTTTAAAATTTCCGAATAGACATTTTGAAATAAAGTACAAACTTACATAAAATTTTTAGAAATCAACACGGAATCTTTTGTGGTGAATAACAGTGATAATGCGAAACAAAACTTTTAACTCTACCGAAATATTTTACCTTTGTAATATTTCTAAAAACTTTTAACAATTAACTAAATTATGGCTACTACACAAGACATGGGCATTGGTTCAGTAATTCGCTTTAATGGCGGACTTTGTTTAATTATTGAATGCGAGCATCGGACACCTGGCAACAAACGTGCTTTCCTGCAGGTAAGAATGAGAGATCTTCACACAGGGAAACTTTTAGATCATAAGTTCCGCTCTGGCGAAGAAGTTGATCTGGCACGACTTGAATACAGAATGTTGCAATATATTTTTGAAGAAGGTATGAACATTGTCTGTATGGATAATTTAACATACGAACAAATTTATGTTCCAAAAATTCTCTTTGGTGACGGAGCAAAATTTTTGAAAGAAGGAATGGAAGTGAAGGTAGCTCTTGAAAGTGATATTCCTATTCTTGCCGAAGCACCAACTTTTGTAGACCTTGTAATAACTTACACTGAACCGGGCATTCGCGGAAATACTGCTACTAACACAACAAAGCCGGCAAAAATGGAAACCGGCACAACGATAAATGTTCCACTCTTCGTCAATCAAGGTGAAAAAATCCGCATTGATACTCGCACCAGTGAATATGTGGAAAGAGTGAAATAAAAATAGTAGTCAAGTCATTCAATAGTCATTCATCGTAACAAACAACTGAATGACCACCGAATAAACCAATAGAAAATAGGGATAGAAAATAGAAATGAAAAGTATATCCCAAACATATTTCCGAAAATCAAATTCTTTTGGGTATAACAGCGAAGTGAATAACAATTTAATGACGCGAAGCAAGACAGTACAATGATGAATTTTCAATGGTACATCGTCATCATTACATTTATTTTCTCTGTATTTTTTTCAGGGATGGAAATTGCTTTTCTCTCTTCTGATAAATTTTACATAGAACTGCTAAGCAAAAAAGGAAATATCTCTGCAAAAATATTTTCTTACTTCAATAATAATTCTTCGCAATACATCAGCACTATGCTGGTAGGCAATTGTATCGCATTAGTAGTGTTCTGTATTTTTATTGCAAAAATACTTAACCCATATATACAGGTTTACATACATTCAGAAATTGGTTTACTTATTATAGAAACATTTTCCTCTACATTATTTATTCTTGTTACCATGGAATTCTTTCCAAAAAATCTTTTTCGGATAAATCCTAATCAAACTCTCATCATGTTTGCAGTGCCGATGTTCATAATTTACTGGTTACTCTATCCTATTGTTTACATCATTAATGAACTTGCAGAAATAATCCTCAGAATATTTTTCGGTACGAAATTGCAAGATGAAAAAATTTCTTTCGGAAGAATTGATCTTGATTATTATGTCCGCGAAAACACATCACAAATTCATGGAAAGCAAAAATTGGAACATGAAGTAAAAATTTTCCGCAGAGCATTGAATTTTTCTAAAGTGAAAGTGCGTGACTGCATGGTTCCAAAAACAGAAATCGTGGCGATAAATGTAAATGCTCCCATAGAAGAACTCAAAGAAAAAATTATTGAAACACGTTTTTCGAAAATTCTTATATACCGCAATAATATCAATGACTTAATTGGCTATACTCACTTACATGAATTGTTTAAAAAGCCCGAGAGCATTGTTTCCATCTTGATGCCTGCGCTGATAGTGCATGAATCTATGCTGGCTAACGAAGTGCTCACACTCTTCCTTCAACAGCACAAAAGTATGGCAATCGTAATAAATGAATTTGATGAAACAGCAGGCATACTCACAGTTGAAGATATTATTGAAGAAATTTTTGGCGAAATAGAAGATGAACATGACAAAGAAGAACTTGTGGAAAGAAATTAATAAAATAGGACTTACGCACTGATGTCATTGCGTAGGAGGAATGACCGAAGCAATCTATTTTTTCATGTAGAAATGAAGATTGCTTCCTGCTTCGTGCCTCGCAGTCGCAATGACGATACGGATCTGCCTGTGCCGAACACGGCAGACAGGTTTGCATAAGTCCTATAATAAAAAAATAAATTCAAGTAAAAAAAGGTATTGTTAATAAAATATAGAGATTACTT
>JAZDJJ010000102.1:0-9424 GCA_043804035.1 Bacteroidota bacterium | reverse complement strand
GGGCAGTTCTAAAAATACAAATAAACGTCATTGCGAAGGAGGAACGACTGAAGCAATCTGTTTTTTCATGTAGAAATAGAGATTGCTTCCTGCTTCGTGACTCGCAGTCGCAATGACGAAACCAATTTTTGGAACCGCCCTCTACTTTGTGTTTGATGTATTTTTTACCACAAAAAACCGCAGAGTAAATATAAGAGTTGTCATTTTTCTGTAAGTCCTAATATGTTTAGTTTTGCTACGTTGTTGAATTAAAATTTGAAAAAATAATTTACTTTGTAAATTATTAACCAAAACAATTTACAATTATGAAGCAATCTTATCATTTTCACCACGACGACAAACCTACATAAAATTTTCAATCACATGTATTTTTCGGCAAATTTTGGCAAACCTCAATTACCAACTGATGTTACGCAGAATTAAGTTCTTTTTTTAAAATCAGGTGTTAATAACTCTTGTAATGATCTTGCCGAACTATTTGTAATTTTTGTTTTGCTTTTCGCAGAGCCACAATATTTAGATAGTTTTTCAATTCAAAATGATTTTTATTTTTTCTCACTTTCAATAATTGCTAAAATCCTCCTAACATTAAAGAAGTTCTGAAAATTTATGAAACAAAAACTTTTATTAGTTTCTTTTTGTCTTATTGGAACATTTTTGTTTTCTCAATCTCCGGCAAAAAAAGAATACACTGCAACTCGTGTTTCACATCCTCCTAAAATTAACGGATTACTTGATGATTCTTGCTGGATGAATATTCCTATTGCTACTGATTTCATTCAGACATCGCCCAACCCGGGAAATCCTTCATTCCAAAAAACAGAGGTGAAAGTTGTCTATGACAATTCGGCTATTTACGTTGCGGCGATGATGTATGATACCGCTCCCGATAGCATTCTGCATGAACTTTCTAAACGTGATAATGTAGAAAATAATACCAACACAGATGCTTTTGCTATTATTCTGGATACCTATCGTGATGGTGTCAACGGTTTTGCATTTGAAGTAAGTGCGGCAGATGTACAAACAGATGCAAAATTTTCAGCCGAGCAGGTTGATGGCTCGTGGAATGCTGTGTGGGAAAGCAAAACTCGTATTACAAATAATGGATGGATAGCCGAATTTAAAATTCCGTATTCTGCTATTCGCTTTCCAAAAATAGAGCAGCAGGAATGGGGAATTAACTTTTATAGGATTATTTTTAGAAAGAAAGAAATAAGCGGTTGGAATCCTATAAAACCGGAAGTGTATGGGATTGTCAATCAAGCGGGAATTTTGAAAAACATAAATAATATTAAATCGCCTTTTCGGCTTTCGTTCTCACCTTACGTTTCTGTGTATGCAGATAATTATTCTAAAAATAATTCATACTCCATTAACGGAGGTGCAGATATAAAGTATGGTATCAACGAAAGTTTTACGATGGATATGATGCTTGTTCCTGATTTCAATCAGGTGCGTAGCGATGACGAAGTGTTAAACCTTTCGCCTATTGAAACATATTATTATGAACAACGTCCTTTCTTCACGGAAGGAACAGAACTTTTTAATCGTGCAAATATTTTTTATTCCAGAAGAATAGGAAGCAAACTGCTCGGATTTGAAAGTGTAAAAGATAAAATTAATTCTAATGAAATTATTGTCAAGAATCCTTCTTCTTCGCAGTTGTATAACGCTACAAAAATTTCAGGACGGACAAAAAATAAACTCGGTATCGGATTTTTTAATGCAGTAACTGCACCCACTCGTGCTACAATTAAGGATACAATTTCTTATGCTACTCGTAACATTCTTACTAATCCTCTGACCAATTACAATGTGTTTGTTCTTGACCAGGGAATGAAAAACAATTCTTATATCAGTTTAATAAATACAAATGTTTCTCGCAATGGAAATGTTTATGATGCTAATGCTACAGGAACGCAATTCAAATTTGTAAACAAGAAAAATATATTCGCGTTTTCTGGTTCAGGTGCTCTTACTCAATTATTTTTTCCTGATAGCACAAAATTGGGATATTATTACAATGTCTCTCTCGGAAAGATTAGTGGAAATTATACTATTGAATTAACTCAGAATGACGTTAGCACAACCTATAATCCAAATGATATTGGCTATATTGATAGAACAAATCAATTTTCTCATTATCTCAATCAAAGTTACAACATTTACAAACCGTTTTGGATAATAAATAAATTAAGCACTGCTCTGAGAATGGGTTTGATAATGTTGCATAATCCCCGCAAGTACACGTGGTTTTACATAGTCAACGACAATAATATTGAATTTAAAAATTACTTTACGTGGAGATTTTTTTTATCAACACAGCCGTTTAACAACTTTGATTACTTTGAAACAAAAACTTTTAGCAGATATTATTCATATACAAAAAACTACGAAACCCAAAATTATTTTTCATCTGACATTAGTAAGCCCTTTTCTTTAAGCGGAAGTATCAATTACCGTATTTTCAATGAACGCAACAGAACTGTTTTTTTATGGTCAATCAACCCGCACTATCGCTTCAACAATAAATTTAATATGGGTTATTCTTTTTTAACTGAAAATAAAAATGATAATGTCGGGTGGGTTGCGCTTGTGAATGACACAATTATTTTTGGAGTTCGTGATTTGCAAACGTATACAAATACTATTGAAAGCAATTATATTTTCAAAAGCAATATGTCGTTTTCATTAAGGGTATATCACTACTGGTCGCAGGTGAAATACAAAAGTTATTTTGCCGTGAATGATGTAGGAAAATCTGCTTTTACATCTTACAATTTAAATAACGATATTAACTTTAATGCTTTTAATATTTATCTCGCTTTTATATGGCAGTTTTTGCCCGGAAGCGAAATGAGCATTGTTTGGAAGAATATAATTCTTACAGAAAGACAAGAACTTATTTCTAATTATTTTAATGATTTCAACAACACAATTTCAGCACCTCAACAAAATAGTTTTTCCATTAAGATTCTTTACTACCTGGATTATCAGAGTGTGAAAAAAAATAAACAACCCCGCGGCAAGCCATAGGGTATCAAACTGTCATATTGAGCGAAGCGAAATATCTATAAGATTCTTCACTTCGTTTAGAATGACAGAGGAATCTCTGTTGCAAGCTACAGGGAATTATCAAGTTAAATTTTCAAGAAAAGTTCCTATTTTTTTACAAGACATTCTTTTCAAAATAATAGTTAATTATGTTACATTTTTATTCTGAAATCAGAAAGTAATAAAATAATACTTCGGTAAATTTTTGCTATACAACGGTATTTTTATTTCACTATTTTTGTCAGTCAATAATGAATTTATACGCCACTAACGGAAAATCTTAACCTGCTTTGCTTTTCCAATATATCGCAAATCTGAAATTATAAATCGTATGGCTACTTATCCAAAAATCTATTCACTTTGCACAGTAGGCATCAGACAACATTTTAATTCTGAATATCATTTTCATTCGGTACGCACCGACTTTACGGGAAACAACGGACTTGGCAAATCCATCATTGCCGATTTAATGCAATTGATTTTTATTCCACGAAGAGACCTATGGAAACCCGGCACCGAAGGAATTGACAAAGGAGAAAGAAGAGTGGAAGGAATTCCGCTAAACAAAGATTATATCCAGTTTGCATATTCGTATCTGAATATTGAAAAAAGTGCTGGTAAGTTTATTACTATTGGTGTTTATATTCCAAAAGTACCCCGTATTCCACTACGACCTTTCGTTATTCAGCGAGGAGAAAATTTTGGAGATAAACATTTAGAACCATTTGATTGTCCGCTTTCTCCTGATGATTTCATGAAAATAGATACTATCGGAACCAGTAAAAAGATGATAGACCTGCACGACCTTGCCAAACATCTAAAAGAAAAAAAAGGATTGCATTTGCATGACTTTTTACACATGGAAGGAATGATGCTGTATTACGACTTGCTTTACAAAAACAACATCCTGCCCATCAATCTCACTCGTCCGGATAATCTGAAAACATTTGCAAAAATTTTACAATCGTTCTCCCGCGCGAAAACA
Organism: Bacteroidota bacterium; assembly: GCA_043804035.1. Lineage (GTDB taxonomy): Bacteria > Bacteroidota > Bacteroidia > Palsa-948 > Palsa-948 > JAZDJJ01. Next base: position 5,382 of record JAZDJJ010000102.1, on the reverse strand, counting down.
TTGGACATCACCAATTCAAAAAGTTTACAGAACTTTTTATTTGAAGACAATGAAGAAATAAGAAAAACTTTTGAAGAACAGAAAGAACAATTAGAAAATTTGCTCAAACAATACCGTCAGAATTTTAATTACGCACAGGAATTACAGCAAAAACAAAAAAAACTTTTTACTCTTAAAACTATTTATCAAAAATCTGTTGATGCACATCATACTTTTTTAAAAACAGAAACATTTTTTGCTTTTGAAAAATACAACCAGTTACTCGTTCAATTCAACAGAAACAAAAATCTGATAGAAACCTTTTCTCATGATTTCAACAAACACAGAAACGAACAGAATGAATATACAGGAGAGTTTTACAAATACAATCTTAATCTTAAAAACATTTGTCTTTTGTTGAAAAATAAATATGAAAGTTTGAAACATGAATACAGTGATGAAAAAATTGAGATAAAGAAAAAAGAAGTAGATAAACTCAGAGTATTCCTTAATTTACTTTCTTCTATAGAACCACTTTATAAAAAATATAAAAATATTGAAGCGATTAAAAATAAATTGAAAGAGCAAATCGACTATCGTGATAAAAAACAAAAACTTCATAAACTTCTTTCCATTGCCTCATTGAGTGAATTTGTAAATTCTCTCTGGACAACAGAAGAATATCAAACAGCATCGGAATATTATCAGAACAAACTAAATGAACTTCCCCAGCAGATAGAACAACTGGAAACACTTCTGGAATTATTTGAAGGCACACGAGAAGATTCTTTTTTTCACTGGGCAATTCAAAATAACAAGCCGCTCTCTCTCGCACAGGAAACATTGCTGATGTATCTGAAAGAAGTGAGCATCAATAAACTTGAGAAAGCGAAATCAGGAGAACGATATACAGTAAATACTGAATTGTTGTTGAACTCTTACGAAGAAGATGAAAAAGGCATTTGGCTTAAATTAGGCGAAATCAGGGAATTTGTTCCATACATTACAAAGCAACGTTTTAAAGATTCTCAAAATTTAAAAACAATAATAGAAAAAGATAAAAAAGAAATTCATGCTACATTGTGTATTTCTCATATTGAATTAAAAACCATTGAACGACTTTCTGATGAGCTAACTCACATCGGATTTAATCCGGAACTTTCAGCAATCTATAAAAATCGTCAGACAATACAAGAATATGAAATAGATATTGCACTCACAGAAGAAAAAATGGCACAGATAGCAAACCATTTGAAAGATATTCAAGAAATCGAAAAATTTAGAAATAAATTTTTTATTGCTGACAAAGAAATAATTGAAGTAGCAAAAAAACAATCTGACATTGTAAATAAAATTAAGTCAATCGTTCAATCGTTGAATAATTGTGAGTACAATTTAAATAAACTGAATTGTGAAACAAACACATTGCCAATTGTAGAAGATGAAAGATTTAAAGAAAAAGAAATTACAGAGTTGGCAGAATTAAAAGAGCAGTATGAATCTATTATCAAGCGTCTTGCCGAACAAAAAATAATTTCTGAAAAAGCACTCATCATTACGGAATTAAAACTTAAAGAGCTCAAAAATAACGAGTCAATTCTTCAGCAACAAGTGGAAGAACTTAACAGAATTTTTTCCGAAAAGAAACTTGCTTTTGAATCTGAAACAGGAGTTGTGTTTACTGAACAAACATTTGTGATAGATAATCTGAATGAAACAATTATTGAGCATCTTCGGCAGAAAGATTTTCAGCAACATGAAGAATATTACGAAGAGTTCACTCGCGTAACGGAAACGTTTGAAGAAACAAAAGGAAATAAAAGTCAGGAACTACGGGTGGACAAATATAATTTCCACACATTAGTAAATATCCTCTGCGGAAAACTTGGCATGGATGGATTATCTCCTGAATTAGAACGATTGAATGAAGAACTAAAAAAGTTTGGCGATCTTCAACTTACTATCATTGTGGATGTTTTTAAAAAAGTGGAATCGCAGTTTAATTCATTTCGCAAACTTGTTACTGAATTGAACTTTTTCTTTTGGGAAAACAGAATAAGTGGTGTGTATCACTTTCAAATTGATTTCAATGAACGAAAAGACATTACTATTGATTGGATACGCAAGATGCGTGATCGCGCAAAAGACCAGCGCATCTCAACAAAACTTTTTGTTCCCTCTGTTTTGCAAAACGAAGAAAATTCTCCGAAAAAACTCATCACCAATATTGCTCAAAGTATTAACAATATTCATGACTGCGATATTTATGACTTGCTAGATCCGAAATTTTATTTTAATCTGCGCGTGGGATTGTATGACGACATGAATAGCCGTTATTCAGGTAGCGGTGGTGAAGCGTACACGGCTATCGCACTGCTTTGCATTGGCAGAATGTCTATCATACAAAAAGATAAGAACCGCCCTGGTATCCGATTCATCATTATAGAAGAGTTGTCAAACATTGACGATACCAACTTTGGTCTATTTCCTGAAATTGCAAAAATTTTTAACTATCAATTAATGACGATGACTCCTAAACCCTTTGGCTCATACTCCGAGAGTGAATGGTTTTTACACATGCTCATCCGCGGAAAAGACAAAAACATCAATTATCAACCTATGAGTTTCTTTTGCACACGTAATAACAAGCAGCGATTAGAAGAATATTTATTAGGCACTGTGAAAGAAACTGTTACTGAAAAAATTGGTTCGCCGGAATTAACAGAATCTACTATAAACGTAATTGAATGCAATGAACAAAGGAAGCAGAAGTATTTGTCTGCATTTGAGAAAGAAAAAAAAATCAGCGAAACAAAATCTGATACAGAAAATGATTCTGAAATCAAAAATGAAAATAATAATTTCTCAAACAATCAAGAGATATAAAAAACCTAATAATCCAATATTGCACTTTTAATTATGAACAACAATTTTTGAGAAGCCATATTTAACAAGTATAAAATCCACAAAAATAATTTTAAGAAAGAATCATTTCTTAATAAAATAGTTAAAAAAAACACATTTGGAAACATCTTACAAAATCTCCAGTATCATTCCAGCCAATGAAGTGTTACTAATGAATGATGTATATCTTGTTTTGCTTTACGCCACACGCATTCCACCTCATCTGCTTATTTCCATAAATGGAAAAATATTTACCCTCAGCGTAAAAGGTGCAACTGTGGATGGAAATCTTTTTACTTTACTCACATTCATTCGCAAAAGAAATATTGAAACTATTTTTATCAAACTTGCGCTACCACAGTTTTTCACAATGGAACAATTGAAAAATGTTATCCGCAAATGCACGCTCTTTTATCCGTGCGTAGACATTGGATTTGCAACCTGCCTTGCTCCTATTCGTGATTTTTGTCATTCGGTTTACGAAATAGATAAAAAAAGTATTCATCTTATTTTCGACCTTCTTCCGAAATTGCAAGAACAAAAAGTCGTGAAAGAATATTATCAAATAAATTTAGACAAACATCTCATCGGAAATTCGCTGTTATTAAAAAAATATTCTATGAATGATATTTACGAAGCCATTCGTGAGTATTCTTTTGTTACAATATAATTATCATTCGTATATTAGTTCTATGCTTTCAGGAAAATTAATTACTCTTCGCTCAATTGAACCAAGCGATGTTGAATTGTTATATAAATGGGAAAACAATTCTGAAATTTGGAAAGTAAGCAACACGCTCACTCCTTTTTCAAAAAAAAATATTCAGGATTATATTGAGAATTCACATAATGATATTTATACAACGAAGCAATTAAGATTGATGATTTGCAAAACTTCCAAAAAAAATATGGCTATTGGCTGTATTGATCTCTTTGACTTTGATCCAAACCACAGCAGAGCAGGAATTGGAATTTTGATTGCAGACAAAAAAAATCGTAATAATAATTACGCATCCGAATCGCTTTCTATTCTCATTAAATATTGTTTTGAAAAATTAAATCTTCACCAACTTTACTGCAATGTTGCCACTGATAATAAAATCAGTTTGAATTTTTTTTTAAAACATAAATTCAAAATTGTCGGGAAAAAAAAAGATTGGATAAGAATCAGAAATAAATTTACTGATGAATACCTCATGCAATTAATCACTATAAACAGTGAGTAAAAAAAAGTCAAAATTAAAAAAGATAATCCTCTGGATTTTATTTTTTCTTCTTTTTACAGGAGGAATTCTTTTTTATGTTGGCTATAGGATAATATACCTGCCCAATGTTTCGCTCGGAGAAAAAAGATCAGTTATTATTTATATTCCTACCGGGTCAAAGTATGAAGATGTGCTCAGGATTTTTGCAGAAAAAAAAATTTTGAAAAATGAAAAATCATTTGCCCTGCTGGAAAAAATAAAAAAATACAAAGACAAAATAAAACCAGGAAGTTACCGTATCCTTGCAAGGATGAGCAATAACGAACTCCTTAATATATTGAAAGCAGGATTACAAGAACAGGTAACTATAAACCTCAATAATATACGTACAAAAGAACAATTAGTTTCTCGTATTTGTCATAAGATGGAAGTGGATTCTGCCGAACTGATTGCTCTGCTGAACAACAATCAATATCTGAAAGAAAATTTTGGAATAAATTCCGAAACAGTTCTTATTCTCTTTATCCCAAACTCATACAAATTTTATTGGAACACTTCAGCAAAAAAGTTTATTGCCATGATGGAAAAAGAATATAAAATATTCTGGAATGAAGAACGAAAAGTAAAAGCAAAAAAACTTAAATTAACACAATCGCAGGTTTCAATCCTTGCATCAATTGTACAAGAAGAACAGTTACGATTTTCTGACGAAAGAAAAATAATTGCCGGATTGTATCTCAATCGTATCAGGATAGGAATGGCTTTGCAAAGTGACCCAATATTAAAATTTATTCTTAAAGATTTTTCCATTCAGCGATTGCTTGATAAAGATAAAGAAATTGATTCGCCATATAATACCTATAAGCATATAGGACTTCCTCCTGGTCCAATCACAATTCCAAAAATTTCTTCCATTGATGCTGTCCTTGATTTTCAACAAAACGATTTTCTTTATATGTGCGCTAAAGAAGATTTTTCAGGTAAACATAATTTTGCAAAAACACTTAATGAACATAATCATAACGCAGAAAAATATCGTAAAGCATTGAATGAAAATAAAATTATACGATAGAAATATGAATCATTTTTTACATTTGTCTATTTACAATATTTATACTCACTCACTAATTATCTGAATCTTTATGAAATTTTTTATTGATACCGCCAACATAGAACAAATAAAAGAAGCACAATCATTAGGCGTGCTTGATGGTGTTACAACCAATCCATCTCTTATGGCGAAGGAAGGAATAAAAGGAGAAAAAAATATTCTCAAACATTATGTGGATATCTG
>JAZDJJ010000101.1:0-5223 GCA_043804035.1 Bacteroidota bacterium | reverse complement strand
GAGATTATTCAACTATAAGGATATGAAATTCAGATACTGATCTTTGCGACTTTGCGTCTTGGCGAGAGGAGATAATTGATTGATGGCAGGTCAAGCCCGCCATGACGAACTAATGATGTAGGGTCAAGTCCGCCATGACGAACAAATGAGGTGGCGGGTCAAGTCCGCCATGACAAACTAATGAGGTGGCGGATCAAGTCCGCCATGACAAACTAATGAGGTGGCGGGTCAATCCCGCCATGACGAACTGATGGGATGGCGGATCAAGTCCGCCATGACAAACTAATGAGGTGGCGGGTCAAAGCCCGCCATGACGAACTGAGGGATGGCGGGTCAAAGCCCGCCATGACGAACTGAGGGGATGGCGCGTCAATAACGCAATGACGAACTAATGAGATGGCGGGTCAAGTCCGCCATGACAAACTAATGAGGTGGCGGGTCAAGCCCGCCATGACAAACTAATGAGGTGGCGGGTCAAGCCCGCCATGACGAACTAATGAGGTGGCGGGTCAATCCCGCCATGACGAACTGATGGGATGGCGGGTCAAGTTCGCTATGACGAACTAATGAGATGGCGGGTCAAGTTCGCTATGACGAACTAATGATGGCGGGTCAAAGCCCGCCATGACGAACTAATGATGGCGGGTCAAAGTCCGCTATGACGAACTAATGAGATGGCGGATCAAGTTCGCTATGACGAACTAATGAGATGGCGGATCAAGTCCGCCATGACGAACAAATCAAAAAGGATTTATGAGTTCAGAATAAAAAACAATCAATCTTTTAAGTCAATCACTTCTACTCCTTTGTAGAATGTTTTATCAAAGACGAATATTGTATCTGCCATTTCAGAATTGGTGGTGAAATTTTTTACTGTAATAGTTGTAAATGTTCCATTCTTGTTTAAGATTTTTACAGCAATGATTTGCTTTTTCACTTTATCAATAATGAGTTTGATGGTATGATAAGATTTTTTATCGGCATCAAGTGGATAAAGATTTATGATATCCACTTTTGCTCCATTCACAATATCCTCTTTTTCATACTTGTATTTATATCCCTTTTCATACAACGTAAAAATATTTACAGGGTTGATGTTGTCGGTTGCTTTAATATCAGGAGCATTATTAATCTGCACCTCGTTTGATTCTTTTATATAAGTCCATTGGGTTTTACTATCGCAAAAAATTATTTGTCCTTTAAATTCTAATTTATATTTATTCCCTTTCAGTTGAAGTATGCCCGATTGTGTTTCCGTAATTTTGGATTCGGTATTACTCACTTGTTTTTCCATCACAGTAGTAAATTCCGTTTTTATTGAAGTGAAAGATTTTGTTTTCGTTGCAACTTCATCCAGAATACTTTTTGCTTTTGCGTCAATCACTTCTTTGGGCATCTGTGCCCAGAGAGTTTGCAGTTTGCAATTTGCGGTTTGCAAAAGAATTAAACAAATGAAAAAGGAATTTGATAAGTGTTTCATTTATCAATTTGATTTAGATTTAGTTAATTGATTATTCATTGGAACTATCGTTTTGATTTTCGGATATATTCTTATTCAAAAATTGTTCCAGAGTTACAATATCACTGACAAGCACTTCTCTTGCTTTGCTGCCTTTGAAAGGTCCAATGATTCCTGCGGCTTCCAACTGGTCAATAATACGACCTGCACGATTGTATCCAAGTTTTAATTTACGTTGAAGTAATGATGCCGAACCCTGCTGATGAGTAACAACAATATGTGCTGCGTCTGCAAAAAAATCATCACGTTCTGCAGGATCCAAATTATCTAATTCATCTGTATTTTCATCCACATATTCCGGCAGTTTGAATGTTTCGGGATAGCCACGCTGTGAGCCGATGAACTCCGTAATAGATTCCACTTCAGGTGTATCTACAAAAGGACATTGCAAACGAATCAGTTCGCTACCCATAGAGAAAAGCATATCGCCTTTTCCTACTAATTGGTCGGCGCCTCCTGCATCAAGGATAGTACGCGAATCAACTTTTGCTTGCACACGAAATGCAATTCTTGCAGGAAAATTTGCTTTTATCAATCCTGTAACAACATTAACCGAAGGGCGTTGAGTAGCAATAATCAAATGTATCCCCGGTGCTCTTCCTATTGCAGCCAGCCGCGTGAGTGGCATTTCCACTTCCTTGCCTGATGTTGCTATTAAATCGCCAAATTCATCTACAACCACCACGATGTAAGGCAAATATTTATGTCCTTTTTTTGGATTCAGTTTACGATTAATAAACTTGGTATTGTATTCTTTAATGTTTTTTGCATCCGCCTGATTAAAGAGTGTAAGGCGGTCATCCATTTCCATACAAAGTGATTTCAAAGTATGAATTACTTTTGTGGTGTCAGTAATAATTGCATCCTCTGAGTTTGGAAGTTTAGCCAGAAAATGACGCTCTATTTTGTTAAAGAGAGTGAGTTCAACACGTTTCGGATCAACAAGCACAAACTTTACTTGTGCAGGATGTTTTTTGTAGAGGAAGGAAGTAAGTATTGCATTTAATCCGACCGATTTTCCTTGTCCTGTTGCACCTGCAATTAAAAGATGAGGCATTTTTGTCAAATCAGCAATATATGTTTCGTTGGTAATTGTTTTTCCTAACCCAAATGGAAGTTCAAAATTTGTGTTCTGAAATTTTTCTGAAGCAATGACGGATCGCATAGAAACAATTTCGGGATTTTGATTTGGCACTTCAATACCGATAGTTCCTTTGCCAGGCATAGGAGCAATAATGCGGATGCCAAGTGCAGCAAGAGAAAGTGCAATATCATCCTCAAGATTTTTTATTTTAGAAATACGGACTCCTTCTGCAGGAATAATTTCATAAAGCGTAACTGTGGGACCAATAGTTGCTTTGATTTTAGTAATCTCAATTCCAAAGTTGCGAAGAGTGCTGACGATTCTATCTTTGTTTGCAATTAATTCTGCCTCGTTTACATTAGTTTCACTATTTCCGTATTCCTTAAGTAAATCAATAGACGGTCGCTGATAATCCGAAAGTTCAAGTGTGGGATCAAACTCGCCAAATACAGAAAGGTCTTCTTCTGTTTCTTCGGTCTTAATAATTTCCTGATTACTTTTTTCAACGACAAATTGAACATCACCATCTTCCGAATCAGTTGATTTTTTTTCTGATTCTTTTTCCAAATCCATTTCAAATGTAACCGTCTTTTTTTCTTCGTTTGCAGAAGTTTCTATCTCAATATTTTCTGTTGGCAGGTCTTCTAATTGTTCAAGATCATCAAGCGATTCTATTTGACTATTATTATTTTTATTCTTAATCCAATTAAATGAATAGTTAAACGAAATTGCTATGAATCCTAAAAAAATAAACACCAATAAAAATCCAGTGCCTATTGTTCCGAGCGCGCTGCTTAGCCACAAACTACTTTGATAACCAAATGTTCCTCCAAGAAAAAAGTATTTACTTTGAAAAACAAATCCGATGGATACCGATAGCCAGAATATCATGAAGAAAGCACGTTTGAAAAATTTCCGTAGGGGAAAAAGCGAAATATTAAATAGGATGCGAAAACCTGCGAGAAAGGAAAGTGCTACAAAAATAAATGATGTAATACCAAAGCCATTATGAATAAAAACGTGAGATATTACCGCTCCAAATTTGCCGAGCCAGTTATCTATGTTAATATCATCCTCTGAAAAAAATAATTCATACCACGAACCCATCACTTTATCCTGATCGGTTTGCCATGTTATCAAAAAAGAACTAAAAGCAATCAACATATAAACGGATGCAAGCAGTAATGATAATCCCAATACATTATGCAAACTTTTATTTTTTAAAAAACTAATAAAGGGTTGAAAGAAGTTTGTTTTTTGTTTAGGAATTTTTTTTTTTCGCTTTACATTATCATCTTCTCTATTTGTTTCGTTAGTAAATTCTTTTCCATTTAATTTTTCATCATGTTTCTTTTCTTTTGATTCAGTAAATTCATCATCCTTCCTATCCGGACGTGTTCGCTTGAATTGATTAGCAATTATGGTTTCTTCTTTTTCGGTCATGAATAAAAATATTTGATTATCCCATTTACTTTCAAATTCGTTTTTTCATTAAACTTAATACGAGTTGAATTTATTGCGTTTATTTATTTTTATTTTTTTAATTTGTAATTTGAATTTGTTTCGGATTTCGGATTTCGTATTTATGTTTTCCTGTTTGATTGTGTGGCTTGTCCACATTGGATATTTAATAACTAGGGTTCAATTCCTTTAGAATGCCTTCTAATTTAGCGAAAGGGATTTTTTTGTAAGATGAATCAGAAGATATTTTAAAAATACTATCGTCAATCTTTTGCTGAAGCACTTGTTTGCATACAAGGTGCATTGTGATGCCATATCGTTCTATTTGAAAATCCATCAGCACTCCATTTATTTTGTAATACGGATTAGACCAGTTTGAATTTTTTATCATGATATCATCGGTGGAATACACATGTACATTTTCTCCGTTTTTTAGTTTTGCAATAGATTCCTTGCATTTAAATCCTGCAATGGTTTGAGTATTTTTTCCATCAGTAATTTCAGCAATATATGATTCGTTTGATTGCTTGAGTTCATCTGGCGAAATATTTGAAGCATATTTTTTACCAATAAGATTTAGTGCTTGGGTAACAGATTTATCGGTATAATTTGAAATGTAAGTGATACATATCAGCCCCATCATACCCGACATATCATTTAATATATTATCATTTTTGAAACGGAGATATGCTTTATCAGGCATTCCTGAAACCATCATATTCTTAGGATCTAATTTAGGATAAGTAATGTCGTATTCAATTACGCCTTCCGAAATTCCATTGTTTCCAATTATTTTTTTAAAAAATATTCCATTTTGATATAAAAATATAAAAGCAACTATGATTGCCAATAAAATAACTATAAAAATAATCAGTCGCTTTTTCATAAATATTAAAATCAAGTTGAGATGCTTTTTATTGCAAAGAGTTAATATAAGAGTATGATTTTAGGGCAGTCCTAAAAATACATTTTTCATAAAACACCATTTATCTATTTCAAAATTTCCTATTTTCTTTTTTTTAAGGGCGGTTCCAAAAATTGGTTTCGTCATTGCGACTGCGAGTCACGAAGCAGGAAGCAATCTCTATTTCTACATGAAAAAACAGATTGCTTCAGTCGTTCCTCCTTCGCAATGACGTTTATTTGTATTTTTAGAACT
>JAZDJJ010000100.1:0-10241 GCA_043804035.1 Bacteroidota bacterium | reverse complement strand
AGTACATTTCTACTGCCATCCTTTTTATTTCCGGCAACTTACCTGTGGACTTTGTTTCCACACTAAAACGGCAATCACATGTTTTACATTTATATCTTTGCCGTTGTTGTATTATGCCTGATTTGACATACTCTTGTGTTTTGCATTTTGGACATTTCATAAGATTTACTATTTTTGTGCAAAGATAGTAAACATTATGTATATTTAGTTACTAATGCCATTTTTTCTATCACCACACAGTTAAAAAACTTTTTGGTGTGTGTTCTGATCTAGGATTTACGCAAGAAATATCACGAAAGTTTTTTGGGGGTAGATTTTGCAGATTGATGTTTGTGAATTTTAACAATTTAAAGATTTTGCATAAGTCCTGAAAATAAAATACCAATGGCAAAACTTAATCTCTCTCGTCCTCTTGCTTTTTTTGATCTGGAAACAACAGGCATCAATATTGTTTCTGATAGGATTGTAGAAATTTCTATCCTGAAAATTTTTCCTGATGGAAAACAAGAAAGTAAAACATACCGTATAAATCCAACTATTCCCATCCCTGATGCTGCTACAAAAATTCACGGCATAAAAGATATTGATGTACAAAATGCTCCCACATTCAAACAACTTGCCAAAGAAATTGTAATTTTTTTTGATGATTGCGATTTAGCAGGATACAATATCAATCGTTTTGATATTCCTTTATTAATGGAGGAATTTCTTCGTGTTGAAGTAGATTTTGATATGAGCAACAGAAAATTTATTGATGTACAGGCAATTTTTCATAAGAAAGAAGAACGAACTCTTTCTGCTGCATATAAATTTTATTGTAGCAGAGAACTTAACAATGCACATAGCGCAGAAGCAGATACTCGTGCAACTTTTGAAATTCTGGAATCGCAATTAGACCGTTACTCTGATTTGAAAAATGAAATAGAATATCTTCATAACTATTCTTCGTATTCACGCAAAGTAGATTTTATGGGAAAATTTGTGTACAACGATAAAAATATTCCCGTTTTCAATTTCGGAAAACATACGGGAAAAGCAGTTGAATATGTTTTTAAAATCGAACCGCAGTATTACAACTGGATGATGAAAGGAGATTTTTCGCTGCACATAAAAAAAATCATCACGGAAATTTTTCAAAAAACAAAAGAGAAAACAAAACAATGAAAATAATTTGCATCGGGCAAAATTACATAGAGCATATCAAAGAACTCAACTCTGCTATTCCTGATGAACCTGTATTTTTTCTGAAGCCCGACACTACTCTTTTGCTTGATAACAAACCATTTTATCTTCCTGATTTTTCAAATGACATTCATTACGAAGTGGAAATTGTACTGAAGATTAATCACATTGGAAAAAACATTTCCGAAAAATTCGCACATAAATACTATGATGAAATAACTGTTGGAATTGATTTTACTGCGCGCGACATTCAGAAAATACAAAAAATAAAAGGATTACCTTGGGAAAAAGCAAAAGCATTTGACTATTCCGCACCGATAGGAAAGTTTGTTCCGAAAAATAAATTTGACCGAATGAGCAATCTGATTTTTTTCCTCAACATAAATGACAAAACAGTTCAAAAAGGAAACACTAACAATATGCTTTTTTCATTTGACAAAATAATTTCTTTCGTTTCACAATTTATTACATTGCGTACTGGCGATCTTATTTATACTGGCACACCTGTTGGAGTTGGTCCTGTGAAAATAGGAGACAAATTAGAAGCATTTTTAGAAGAAGAAAAACTACTGGGATTTTATGTGAAGTAACTCACTTCTCTCTCTTAAAGTGTTTTCAAGATATGTTCGGGAAACTTTATCTTTTCAAAAATAGATTATATGCACTATGGAGTAACGAAGTTATTTATCATAAATTATAACTTATCAATATCAACTCGTATTTGACACTACCAATTATTGTTCTGATTTTGAACTATGATGACTTACGCAAGAAACGTACATAAAATTTTCAATTACACAATGACGAACTAAGGAGATAATTTATTGAGGTGGCGGGTCAAGCCCGCCATGACGAACAAATCAAAAAGGATTTATAGAAGAAATTCAGTAAAATGAAAAATTATTTTTTTTCTTTCTTGTCGTAACGTCTGTGGAATTTATCCACACGACCTGCAGTATCTACTAATTTCATTTTTCCGGTAAAGAATGGATGAGAAGTATTGGATATCTCCAACTTAACAAGAGGATATTCGTTGCCGTCTTCCCATTTAATTGTGTCGCGGGTTTCAGCAGTGGATTTTGTTAAGAAAGCATAATCGTTAGACATGTCTTTAAAAACTACGAAACGATAATTTTCCGGATGAATACCTTTTCTCATTTTGTTTTTCAGATTATATAGATGTATAATTACATCGGATTTGAAAAAGCAAAGATAATAGAAACTTTGAAACAAGAAATATAATTTTGGATACATCACTTCGTTTGAAACTGCCGGTTATCTTTACATTTCAAAAAATAATGTATTGAAAATAATGAATAGACGAAAAAAGCGGGCAATGAAAAAGCGAAAAATAAATATATATAGTATAAAAGAAAAACTTATACTTCTATATACTTCTATGCACTATGCATTATACCTTATATCTTTATTCATCTGTATAATTTGTGTATCATGCAGAAAGAATCAAATTACTACCGACCATTCTGCCAGGATAGAGTTTTCTACAAATGTTATTTTGTTTGATACGGTTTTTTCAACAGTGGGATCCACCACAAAATCATTTCTTGTTTTCAATCACAATTCTTCTTCCATCAATATTTCTTCCATCAAACTTGCCCGTGGAAATTCTTCCAACTTCCGAATCAATGTGGATGGAATGAAAGGAATAAGTTTTAATGATGTTGAAATAAAAGGAAAAGACAGCATCTTTATTTTTGTGGAAGTTACCGTTGATCCAAACAATCAAAACAATCCGTTGATTATCCGCGACTCCATTGTTTTTGAAACCAATGAAAATATTCAGGATGTAAATCTTGAAGCATGGGGACAGGATGCATATTTTTATACTCCAAATATTTTTCCTACAAATGGATTTCCGCCTTATTCAGTAATTTCCCGTAATACAATTTGGACAAATGATAAACCACACGTTATATATAATTATCTTGTTGTTGATTCGGGTTCTACACTTACGATTCAGCAGGGAGCAAAAATATATTTACATCCCGGAGGAGTGTTGTGGATATACAAAGATGGGACACTCATTGTGAACGGTAATCGGTTACTGCCGGTAACTTTTCAGGGTGATCGTTTAGAACCCGAATATTCTGAATTGCCCGGTCAATGGGGCACTATCTGGATTTCTCGCGGTAGCAAAAATAATATTATTGATTGGGCAATTATTAAAAATGGATTTATCGGATTGCAGATTGATACATTGGGTAATTCTCCAAATCCTACGCTCACTATTAGTAACACCATTATTAAAAACATGAGTGCTGCCGCTTTGTTTGCACAAGGTTCATTCGTGAAAGGATGGAATTGCATGTTTTCCAACTGCGGACAGTATGTGGTTGCACTTACGATAGGCGGAAGATACAACTTTTATCACTGCACTTTTGCTAATTACTGGAGAGGAAATGTGAGGCAATTCCCTGTGCTTGTGCTGAATAATTATTACAAAGACAAGAATAATAATATCCAAACAAGAAATCTTGACAGCGCTTATTTTTATAATTGCATTGTATATGGAGATTTAAATTCAGGTGATGAAATGAAATTAGATAAAAGTGCGAACACTTCTTTTGCCTTCAATTATAAATTTAATAATTGCCTGTTGCGCACAACTCTGGAGACAACAAGTAATGAATATAATCATAGTATTAAAAATGCTGAACCATATTTTTACAATATTAACAATCAGGATTACAGGATACGTAATCCACTTTCTTCGGTGATTGATAAAGGAGATAATACAATTGGAATGTTATTTCCGGATGATATGATGGGGAAATCGCGCATCGTTAATCGTCCGCCTGATATTGGAGCGTATGAATACGAGCCGTGAGAAGTAATTATTTTATGACTTACGCATAAAAGTAAAAATATAATCAGAATATACAGTTTCATTGTTTCATTGTTTTGTAGGGCAGTTCTAAAAATCCAAAATATTCGGCAATATTTCGGCAAGCTCAATAACCATCTCAATACAAGAACGGGATAAAATCAAAAATGACTTATAGAAGAATAATTAAGAACACTCAGATTACGCTTCGCTAAATCCGAGCGAGCGGGGAGTGTTCGCTATGTCGTTTCATAAACTTGCCCATAACGGTTCGGCGGTTGCTGTTCGGTGGCGATTTTACCACTGAATTTTCCACGAGGAACAAATGATTCAATAAACACATCACTGTCAAACGAGCCACTGTCCCGCCACTGACAGCAACCGCCTGTTACCAGCTGGCGTTCTTTCTTCTGTCCTTGAAAACCATTGTCAATATTGAGTTTCCGTGTCATTGTCATGATGCTTTTATGTCTGTCAGTGTCAGCTTGTGCGGTTGTGTATTTTTTATTTTCTGAAGGGAAGGAATTTTTTTTTAATTCAATTTTTCTTGGGTTTGAGAAGTGGAAGCTCTTTTGCAGGCTTTGGTCTGTGCTTGGGCTTGTGCGGCTTGCAAATGTGCTTACACCTGTGCGTTGGCTTTTCTTCATTGACTTATTCATCAACTACAATTTCCTTTATTAAGTCAACAATTTTGTTATTGCTAAACTGTTTCCTGAATTCAATTTTTACTTTTCCATCAAAGAATTTTTCAGCATGTTTTATCTTGCTCTTTTCCTCTTCTCTTAAATCACTTTCATTTCCAACATTTTTTGTCTCAACAATGAAATGTAATTTTTGCTCACCGTCTTTGAATTTTAATACATAGGCAAAGTCAGGCGAATAACTTTTGCCACCAGCAACAGGAATTTTGATTGAGTTCTTAGGAATCTTTGTAAACACAATTACTTCCTTAATGTCGGTTTTAATATTTGTTTTTTCTAAGTCTGAATCATAATACAACTCATCAAAAAAGTAGGTCTTTGCTACATCTTCATCTGAAAACATTATACCAATATCAGAAGCGGAAATTTCTTTCAATACATTGCCTTTTTCATCTGTCAATTTGGTAGGATGTATGTTGTTAGAAACCTTTTTATATTCAATGCTAAACTTGTCAATTGCGTTTGCCATTAGGAAGTGGTCAAAGTTTTGTTTGATAACTCGCAGAGTTGTCGTGTTCAGATATGTATTTATTTCTGTGCCTGAATCAATGATTGACTGATGAAGTGTTTTAATGTTTATGTTCAAGATTTTTGAAAGTTCTTTCAGAAAATCACTGTATTTCATTGTTGAAATAGTCGCAGTCTTACGACTATAAACCGATTCGGGTTCATTTGCGACAGCTTTATTTTCTTTTATTTCAATTTTTGAAATTCTTTCATTGATACCATCAGCAGTAAAATTGCCTTGCTGTGCTTTTAGGTAATCGGTGAATATTTTTTTAAAGGCAACTTCATTGTCAAATTTATATTCAAGTATCACTTTTTCGTTGAGTTTTTCCCAAAGCTCTTTTAGTTCTTGATATTTCTCTGTTCTAATAACAACTTTCTTTTTAGGGTCTGTTGCTTTGCGGACTTTGTTTGAATTTACACCTTCAAAAATTCGTGAATAGTTTTGCTTTATATAATAGAAGCCACCATCTATGAATTTATGTGATGCTCTAATTACTTTTTTATCTACAAGTTCATCAATCAAATCATCTTCGTTGATTTCATATAACTCGCAAATTTTCTTAATCATATTTTCAGAAAGTTTTTCAGGTGTTTCTTCAATTGAAATTGCCCCTGATTTCTCATTGATTTCATTTACGAGTTTATCTACAAAATCACTTTCTGTAAAGTCAACAAAGTAGTTCAAATAAAATTGTTCGTCTTTCACACGATTGCCGTATTCATTTACAGGCAAGCGTAAGCCACGACCAACTTCCTGCAATTTTGATATTTCACTTCCGCTACTACGGAGTTTGCAAATCTGAAAAACATTTGGGTTGTCCCATCCTTCACGCAAAGTCCATTTTGAAAAAATAAATCGTCTTGGATTATCTAAATCAAGCATTGCTTGTTTGTCGTGCAAAATTTCGTTTATCTCTTTTTCAATGGCTTCGTCTTTTTCTGTATTGTCTTTTGAAAAATAACCTGCGTGGGTTATTGATAGGTCTAACAATGTTTTTTCAAGATAGGATTTATAAAAACTATCTTTTTCAGTTTTCAGTATTTCTTTTATTTCTGCTTCAATGTATTGTTCAATAGTTTTGCGGATATAACCGTCTTTATTTCTGTATTCGTCAATGTTATCAATAAAGAAAAGCGTAAGCGGTTTAATTTTCACATCTCTTGTAAGCAACTGTTTTTCTATTTCAAAATGATGCTTTATTGCTTTTTGAATCATCGTTTCCTGCAACTTCTCTGCATATGAATAAGGATTTATTTTGTCGCCCTTTTTCATTTCCAAACCGTTGGATAATACAACCGTGCTTTTATTTAGATTTTCAATAGTTAAGTCAGTCATTTCAGAATGAACCTTTTTCAGACTTTCTTTTTTGGAAAGGGTTACTGTTTTTTTCTTTTCGTTTTCTATTAACTCAAAACTGGCTTCTGTGCCGTTCGAATCAATGAACCTAACGATTGCGTTTTTGCCGCTTTCAAATTCTGTAATGTGTCCAATTACTCCTTTTACCAAATTTCTGTTGAATGAATCAACTGCTGTTAAAGTGTAAATCAGATTTTCATATTCCTGAAATGTTGCGCCATAACGCAAGATGAATTGAGGTTTCATCTTTTGAATGTTCTCCCAAGATTTATTTCCTTTCCCAAACTTGTGGGGCTCGTCAATAATCATAAAGGGTTTTGTTGCTCCAATAGCATCAAAGGGAACAGTGTATTTATCAAATAGTCCTTTGTCAAAACTTTTCTGCATTGTGTCGGAATTAATCATTCCAGCATTGATAATCATTACTTGAATACTGTTCTTCTCAAAGTTTCCTGCATTCACAAAACTTGTAACCGCAGGTGGAATAAAACTCTTTTTGCTTTTGCCGTTCTTCTGACTTTCTACAATGTGCAAGTGAAGCGTTTTTCCGTATTGCTCTTTGAAGTGTTCGCGACTGCTGTCAGATTTGAGAAAGTCAATTGTTCCTGCTTTAATTGACAAGGTAGGAACAACCACAATAAATTTGAAGATGCCGTATTCTTTGTTGAGTTCAAAAATTGTTTTGGTGTAGGTATAAGTTTTTCCTGTTCCTGTTTCCATCATTATATCAATGATGTTGCCTCTCTTAAATTTTTCTTCTACGCTGTTGCGATATTGAATTGCTTTTATGTTGTCAGGATAATTTCTGTCTGTTGCAAAATCAAACGCAGCGTTGATGTAATTTTTATCTGCTTCTGTTGGTAGAACTACAGGAATTTTTTCAAACACGGCAATAGTGCTTTCCACTGCCTGTGATTGATGGTTTAAGTTCTTCTCAAAATTAAATCCTTTCATACTAATATCTTGTTATGAAATCAATGTCAATATTTTTCTTGTTTGCATACGACTTCACATTCTCACTCAACTCTCGTAAGTTCTTGCTGTCAAAATGATAACCGAATGTGATGATTGAAGTTGGATTAAACCTTTTGTCTGAATCAATTTTTTCAAGCAGCGTTTTCAAATTGTTTGTTGTAAATGCTTTATTCATCAAATACAATTTCCCGTTTCCGTAATAGGCGGTGTAACCGCCTAAATCAACAGTTTCCAATTCTTCCGTCAATGCAATGCCGTCATAGGTTTTCCAGGTTATGAGCAATGCCTTGATGTCATCTTCAGTCAATTTGCTTTCATCAAATAAGGTCGTTTGATTATCCAATTCATCCGCTTCAAAGTTATAATCTTCCCAAATGGGTGTTGTTTCAAAAATTTTAAAACCAAGGTCTTGTTTCTTTAGGGATTTAATTTCTCCGTTGAGTTGTTTAATTTTTTCTTCCTTCTCTTCTAAATCCAATTTACCATTAAGTTCTTTTATTTCATTTTCCTTTTCGGCAATCTTCTTGACGATGATTTCATTCTTGTTTTTTTTCGCAGCACGAATCAAACGCTCTTTGGTAATTTCAAAAATTGTTGGCTCTGCTTTAAGTTCGTCTTTTACAAAATCATAAGCTGCTTTGGCTTTCTTAGGGTCTATCGGTTCAGGAATTTGAACTAAAATATATTTGCGGTTTCCGCCATCTTCAGCATTTAGTTGAGTTATGGCATCACCTGTAGTACCAGAGCCAGCAAAAAAATCAAGGCAAATTGAATCTTTATTTATGGTTGCACCAAAATATTCTTTAAGAACATCTAAATCTTTTGGAAAATCAAATATACCATCCCCTATTAATTGACGCAATGAGATTGATGCTGCTCTTCTATCTTTATAAAATACTGTGTCTAAAATCTGTTCTTCGTTATTATGGAGATAACTTTTAATACTTGGTAAATTATCATCTGGGGAAAAAATTATCAAACTCTCATTATACGCTTTCCAAAAATCTTCTTCTTTTCCAAATACCCAACCTCTTGATGGCTTAGTTACTTTATTACCTGTGAGAGGGCTTATAATATCATAAGTACCGCCTCCAACTCTTGAAATATTATCGTAAAAATAAATTCCTTTTCCATCAACTTTGCAGTAATGCTTGTGATCTTTAATTGGATTAGATTCCGCAAGATTATCAAACCAATCTTTCAAATTATTTGATATTTTTTGGTAATCATCTCCATGTATCTTTTTTAGTTTTGCTACCTGTTTGTAAATTTCATCCAACCCTTTCTTTTTAATTTTCCATTTTATTTCTTTTTTTGAAATGACAGATAATTCCTTTGCATAGAAGAGCATATATTCATGAGAAATTGAAATGTGTTTTGCGGCATTTCTTTTTCCACCTTTCCATACTATTGTTGCAACAAAATTCTCTTCACCAAAAATTTCATCTAATAATATTCGTATCTGTGCAATTTCATTTTCATCAATTGCAATGAAGATGACACCATCATCTGACAGTAGTTGTTTTGCCAAATATAATCGTGGATACATAAAAGTAAGCCAAGCGGAGTGGGAGTTGCTTTTAGCTTGTGTGAAATCTAAAATGCGTTTGGCTTTTTCTTCATCAACGCCAATTAACTGCTGTAATTCCTTTACTGTAAACTTTCTATCGTCCTGATATATAAATCCATCATTACCTGTATTGTAAGGTGGGTCTATGTATATCATTTTTATTTTTTCATAGTAGGCGTTGGCAAGGTGTTTCAACACTTCCAAATTGTCGCCTTTTATCAAAAGGTTTTCAGAGTTTTTGTTTTCTTCTTTTTGATTGTGGCCTTCGTCTGCTTTTAGCAATGTAGATGCAGGGTCGCTTGCAAGTAGTCGGGCATAAGATTTTCCAAGCCAATCCAAACCATAACTTTCAGTAGAGAAATTAATGTCCTTTTCAGTCAGGTTTAGTTTGAATTTCTCTAATTGAAAATTTCCGTCTTTGTCAAAGCACTGCGGAAATATTTTTCTTAAATTTTCCAAGTCCTTGTTTGGAACTTTTATTTCGTTGGTTACTTTCTGTTCTTTACTCATTTCTTACATTTTTTAATTTCATTGTCAATCAATAGTTCTTTTATACTTACACCAAGAATTTTAGCGATTTCATAAAGCACTTCAATTCGTGGTTGTTGTCTGTTTTGTACGTAAGCATTTACCATATTGTAACTCTTACCAAGTTGTTCAGCAAGCCATGTCTGCTTGGTGCCTTTTTTGTCCAACACTTCTTTTATTCTGTTCATTTATTTCAAATGATGTGAAGTTGCAAAGATAGATTTTATTTTTATTTGTATCTCATTTTGTAAGATAAAAAACAATCAAATTCCTTTTAATCTTCTTATAGTGCGGTGGGGAAAATAAAAAATACAGAAGGGTAGGCAATAAGTGTCGGCTGATTCTATGTCCCATTAATATTTCTTTGTCTGTTTTTCACAATGGTTTACTTTCAATTCTCTACTGTCGTTTATGTCTTTTTACGCTTGCAAATAACTCGTTTATATAAAGGGTTTTTATTTTAAAAACCGTACAAAGCCACCCAAATCTGATAGGCTTTGTACAGTTTTGTTTTTTATTTGCCCTGTTTTATTTCTCATATTTTTAATTTAAGGGCAGTTCTTAAAATACAAA
>JAZDJJ010000099.1:0-3763 GCA_043804035.1 Bacteroidota bacterium | reverse complement strand
GGGATGTTAATATGTTAATAAAAAATTATAAAAAAACTTGACTTTCTTATTTATTCATTTTAATAACAATCTATTAACAGAGTTTTTATGATTAGTATTTTGATTATCATAAGATTAGATAGTTATTAACATCCTGTTAATAACATACAATGTTAATATATTTTTTGATGTTTATTTTGGAATAAAGTTAAAAAGATTGTGTATATCAATGGATAAAAAATAATAAAACTAAAAATAATTTTTAAAATACATTTTTAGCGTAAGATATGAAAACTTATGAACATTATGTTAATAGGAAATTAACAAATTTATGAATATCTTTTCCAGAAAAGTATGGAGAAGTTATAAAAACACAACATTGACCACTATAAAAAGGATACGATTTTGTAAAAGCACCCCTTTTATTTTTACTACTTTTGTCGGACTATAGTTGTACCTTATATTCTTTGTAAATGCTCAAATACCGACCAGCCAAACATGGTAATAAAGTAGGAGAATCCGATACTCCTCTGATGCAACAATATAATAGTATCAAAGGAAAATATCCTGATGCCATTCTTCTTTTCCGCATTGGAGATTTTTACGAAACATTTGGCGAGGACGCAATAAGAACTGCTTCTGTACTTGGCATCACGCTCACCAAACGTAGAAATGGTGCGGCAGCTGATGTGGAACTGGCAGGATTTCCTTATCACGCACTTGATACTTATTTACCAAAACTTGTACGTGCAGGACATCGCGTTGCCATTTGCGACCAGTTAGAAGATCCGAAGTTTGCTAAAAAAATTGTCAAACGAGGAATAACAGAATTAATAACGCCCGGTGTTACTTTCAATGATAAAGTCCTTGACCATAAAACGAATAATTTTCTTGCAGCAATTCATTTCATTCCCCTAATATCTTCTCCTCAAAAAGAAAAAGAAGAAAATACGGGAGTATCTTTTTTGGATGTTTCTACAGGAGAGTTTTTGATTGCACAGGGAACGATAGAGTATATTGAAAAACTTTTACAAAATTTTAAGCCGAGCGAAATATTATTTCAGAAGAACAAGAAAAAACAATTTACGGAATTTTTTGGAGAAAAGTTTTATACTTATGGATTAGATGACTGGGTTTTTACAGAAGAATTTTCCAATGAACTTTTACTGAAACATTTCTGCACAACATCACTGAAAGGATTTGGAATTGAAAATCTAAATCTTGGAATTGTTGCCGCTGGTGCTGCACTACATTATCTTGCTGCCACTCAGCACGACCATATTCAACACATAACAAATATTTCACGCATAGAAGAAGAACATTTTGTTTGGTTAGATAAATTCACTACCAGAAATCTTGAACTCTTTTGGTCGCCTAATGAAAAAGCCAAAACATTGATAGATATTCTTGACCAAACAATTTCTCCTATGGGGTCGCGATTGATGAAGAGGTGGCTTATACTTCCATTGAAAGAAAAATTACTCATAGATGAACGATTGGATATTGTTTCTTTCTTTCTTAAAAATTCCGAATTACAGAAAAAAATCTCACAACAAATTTGTCTCATTGGCGATTTGGAACGATTGATTTCAAAAGTCGCTACAGGAAAAATTTCTCCAAGAGAAGTAATTCATTTGAAGAAATCATTACTTGCTATAGAACAGATTTGTGGTATGCACTGCGAGGGAATTCAAAAAATCAGAGAACAACTTAATCCATGTCGCCTGATTCGTGAACGTATAGAAAAAGAAATTATGCCTGACCCACCATTGATGCTCGGCAGAGGAAAAGTGATTACTGATGGAGTGAATGTTGAATTGGATGAGTTGAGAAAAATAATGTCTTCAGGGAAAAATTATCTTTTAGAAATTCAACAACGTGAAGTTCAGCGGACAAATATTTCTTCTCTCAAAATTGGATTCAATAATATTTTTGGATATTACCTGGAAGTAACAAACACACATAAAAATAAAGTGCCAGCCGATTGGATTCGCAAACAAACAGTCAGCAATGCCGAACGATATATCACGGAAGAATTAAAACAATATGAAGAAAAAATTCTTGGAGCAGAAGAAAAAATTCTTGCACTGGAAACAAAATTATTTAACGACATGGTGCTTTCGCTAACCGATTATATACCTCCCATTCAACTTAATGCTTCACTCATAGCACGGTTAGATTGTCTGCTTTCATTCACAAAAATTGCTTACACTAATAATTATGTTCGTCCGCAAATCAACGAAACAAAAATCATTGATATCAAAGCAGGAAGACATCCTGTAATAGAAAAACAACTTCCTGTGGGAGAGGAATATATTGCTAACGATATTTATCTTGACCCTGAACATCAGCAAATTCTTATCATCACCGGACCAAATATGTCGGGGAAATCGGCATTGCTGAGACAGACCGCTCTTATCACCATCATGGCTCAAATGGGAAGTTTTGTTCCTGCACAGCATGCTGACATCGGTATTGTGGATAAAATTTTTACTCGTGTAGGCGCATCTGATAATCTTTCGTTAGGCGAATCTACTTTCATGGTGGAAATGAATGAAACGGCAAGCATCCTCAATAATCTTTCTGACCGCTGTTTGATTTTATTAGACGAAATAGGCAGAGGCACTAGCACTTACGATGGTATTTCCATTGCATGGGCAATTACGGAATTTTTACATAATCATCCTTCACGGGCAAAAGTTTTGTTCGCTACTCATTACCACGAACTAAACGAAATGGAAAAGACAATTCTCCAGGGACGGATAAAAAATTTTCATGTGTCAATAAAAGAAATCGGAAACAAAGTTCTCTTCATCCGCAAATTAGTTCCCGGTGGAACTGAACATAGTTTTGGAATTCATGTAGCCAAAATGGCAGGTATTCCTAAAAAGGTAGTGGATAGAGCCAATGAGATTCTTGAAAAGTTAGAAATCAGAAATCGGAAATCAGAAGAAACAATCAAACAACCACCGACAAATGATTTTCAGCTTTCTTTTTTTCAACTCAACGACCCGGTTCTTGAACAAATAAAAGATGAAATATTATCAACAGATATCAACACGCTTACTCCTATAGAAGCGCTGATGAAACTCAATGAAATAAAAAAAATAATCGGCTGATGCTTTTCGTTCTTGAAATTTTCAATTACACATATTTTCGGCAAGATCAATAACTAAATCCGAAATCCGAATCCCGAAATCCGAAACAAATTCAAATTACAAATAAAAAATGTCAGAAAAAAAAGCACTCCTTAAGGTTTTTCCAAAATTTCAAACTATGGAAAAGATAAAATAAAAATCAAAAATGATTTATACCCAAAAGTCGCAAACGAAATTTTTAAAAATGGTTTCAGTAATATTTCTTGCATAAATCCTGATATAGTTATTAACATTGGTAACATTTTATTGATAACTTTTTCTTGCACGTATTAAAAAGTTGTATATTATTGTATTCAATTATTAATATCAAATCTTTTTTACTTGTTACAGTCCTGTTATAATTTATTTGAAAAACTTTTAAAAAATAGCAACATGATATTTATCAGGTATAATAGGATGGGCAATTTATAAACATAAGCAAAAGAAAAACGAAAAACTATCATTTAATAGAGCGAATTCCTCGCAGCTCTGCTGTGGGGTCATTCATTTGTAATTTACAAATTATTTTTTATTGATATTTGTCCGCAGCAAGCCAACACCGATACAACTTTATGCCAAAAATTAAAACAACTTTCTTCTGCCAGAACTGCGGAGCGCAATCATCAAAATGGCTCGGACATTGTCCT
>JAZDJJ010000098.1:0-11396 GCA_043804035.1 Bacteroidota bacterium | reverse complement strand
TGTGGAAAATAACCGTCCTCCAAATATAGAAGAGTGGTATAATAATTATGACAAGCAAATCAAATATATTGCAGATAATAAGATTGACAATAAAGAAACGATACAAGAATGGTATTCTATTCGTGATAATAATTTTCATAGGTCTTCTACTCAGGCAGTTCCTCCATTGTTGAAAACTACTTGGAATCAAGAGTGTTATTACAATGCAAGTTGTCCTGTAGATGCATCTGGTCCTTGTGGACATTGTCCAGCGGGTTGTGCTGCTACTGCAATGGCACAAATAATGAAATATTGGAAATATCCAACTAAAGGAACCGGCTCAAATAGTTATACTCAATCTCCTTATGGTACTTTATCTGCTGATTTCGGTGCCACTACTTACAATTGGGGTTCTATGCCAAACAATGTTACATCGCCTAATACTGCTGTTGCTACTTTGATGTACCATTGTGGCGTAGGAAGTAATATGAAATATGGGACTAGTAGTTCTGGTACTACAGTTTCAAGCGCATTAATCGCTTTTATTAATTATTTTAATTATCCTTATGCTGAATATAAAAGTATGTCTAGATTTACTGTTGCTAGCTGGATAAATATATTAAAGTCGGAATTAAATGCATCTCGTCCTGTTTTATATGCGGGTGCCAACGCAAATGGAGCAGATGGTCATTCTTTTGTTTGTGATGGATATGATAATAATAATAATTTTCACTTTAATTGGGGATGGTCAGGTGACGCTAATGGTTACTATGCCATTAGCAGTTTAACCCCTAGTGGCAAAGATTACAGCTATCGCAATTTAATAATTATCAGAATTAAGCCACCTTCAAATGCGCCAATTGCTAATTTTGGTGTAAGTACAATAACCCCAGTAGTAGGCAGTTCAGTTAATTTTACTGATAATTCTAAAAACAATCCTACAACATGGCTATGGACTTTTGAAGGCGGAACACCTGCTACATCTACCTCGCAAAATCCAACAGTTACATATAATTCAGCAGGGAAATACTTAGTAGCACTTACTGTTACCAACGCATCGGGTAGTGATACAAAAACAAGAGAAATGTTTATTGATGTAGGCGGAATGCCTTCGGCATGGATTATGCAAAATACAGGATTTGCTAATATCTTACGCTGTATTAATCAGATTTTTATTGTTAATCCTAATGTTGTATGGGCAACAGCTTTTGATGGAACAAATCCTAAAAATTATATTCGTGAATTTACACGTACCATTAATGGCGGTATGAGTTGGACACCGGGAACAATCACTTTTACAGGATCTACTAATTATATGGTATCAAATATTTTTGCTTTCAGTGATGCTACTGCTTTTGTTTGTATGGCTCCTATCACAGGCACAGGTGGAGTTGTCGCTAAAACAACAGACGGTGGTATTACCTGGTCAACAACGGGTTCACCTGCCTTTACCGGTAGCTGGGCTAACTTGGTGCATTTCTTCAATGCTAATGATGGTATTTGTATGGGCGACCCCACAACTAGTTTAGATTTTGTTATTTATACCACAACAAATGGTGGTAGTTCCTGGACACAGGTTCCGAGTGTAAGTATTCCTAAAGCAATAAGTGCAGAAACAGGAGTAATGAATTTTTATGATGTTGTCGGAAATACTTTATGGTTCGGAACAAGTAAAGGACGAGTGTATAAATCAACAGATAAAGGATTAACATGGACTGTAACATCAACAGGATTGAGTGGTAGTACTAATGTAAGGTTTAAAGATGCAAACACAGGACTTGCTATTTTAAAACAATCACCTTTTACATTGAAAAAAACAACTGATGGCGGAGCAACATGGAACACTCTTACTCCATCAGGATATTTTGTAAAAAAATCACTCATTGATTTTATTCCAAGCACTTCTTCTACATGGGTAAATGTTTCTAATGGACCCAGTAAAGGTTCATCATACAGTATAGATGATTGCACAAGCTTTCTTAATATTGATACCGGCTCTGTTCCGTATTCTGCAGTTACGTTCTATGATATCAATACCGGATGGGCTGGTGATTACAACACTAGTTCTACTGATGGTGGTATATGGAAATGTAATACTGTTTTTACCAGCAATAATGATATTAAACAATTAACAAAGGCATCGGTGATATGTTATCCTAATCCCAGCAATAGTTCTTTCACTATTCAAGTAAATGCAGAAACAAAAGAAGATATGAGTATCCGTGTATCTGATTTGTTAGGAAAAAATGTCTATGAAGAAAATAATATCATCTTCACAGGACAACTCACAAAACAAATAGAACTTAATTATTTGCAAAACGGAATTTATTTTGTGAACATAATGGGCAATAATATCAATTATTCTACAAAAATTATTATTCAACGATGAAATAAAAATTCAAGTTAAATATATTAACCTAGGACTTACGTAAAACTTTTAATTTTTTGACATTTAGAAATATTAATCTACGGAAATTACTTGAAAATTAACTTTTGTACTATTTTGTGCGAAAGTCCAAAAAATAATAATGATTTTTTATGATCATTTGCCGCGTGATTATATTTTTTTTATTTTGTAATTGAAATTTTTATGTAAATTTGTTCTGTAAAAAATATTATTTACAAAAATAATAACACAAAAAATAATTTATAAACTCACATTTTAATCTTAAATTTTTATGGCAAGAATTATTCATCCAGAAAATTTTGATGGACAGCGCGAATTGCTGCGTCAAATTAAAATCAAATCCGATGCCGGTGGCTCAGTCATTTTGGCTCCACTGTTTGCCGAGAAAAAAATTAATCTTCTTGACGATATAACAAATGGTACTAATGCATCTACACACAATGCGGGTATGAAACTGCTTCATCGTCAGGCAGAAAATTATGTGCAGATACGAGATGTAAAATTTGCACATGTTTTTTTACACGCGCGTGGCGAAATTCAGTTCCTCAAATCATTATTTAAGCCCAATGTCCGTCAACTTGGCGACTGGGGAGTTACGGTAGATGATACAAGCCGAATAAGTTACACATCTGAATTTGACAAGCAGGTAAAACTTGTGAAAGCAATAAAAACAAAACACGAGTCGTATTCCTCAGGCACAAGTCCTTTGCAATCATATCTCGTAGAACAGAGTATAAATTTGGGTGCCGACCTCGTTTTGACTACCGATGCCGAAACAGCCGAAGCAAATAGTCAAAAAACAAGGCGCGATGCAGAAGAAGAAAAACAAATTAGAGATAATTTATGGAACCCCGTAGACAAACATTTGCGATATATTGGTGATTTTCTTATGAAACTTTTCAGGGGCAAAGAAAAAAAGGCAGGTGAATACGGATTTATTATTGATGATTCGCCACGTGCGCCCAAAGAACGTATCAGTAAGATAAAACCATCAAGCCAGATAACAATAAAAGGTATTGTGATTGGAAGTACGCTTACTAATATAGGTACAACTCCGATTCATATTTATAAAGGAACAAGCACCGCAGGCACTCCCGCAATCGTTCCTCCAAACGAAATGATGGGAATGATAAAGGGATATAGCGTGATTACTGTTATTAACCCCTCTACCCTTGAAATGGCAAAAATAAAGACATTACTTGTGAGATAAACCAAATTTGACGGCTCAAAAAGGGTAAAAAAAATGGAAAAAACGAGTAAAAGAATGGAAAAAACTAGTAAAAGAATGGGAAAAACGAGTAAAAGAATGGGAAAAACGAGTAAAAGAATGGAAAAAACGAGTAAAAGAATGGAAAAAACGAGTAAAAGAATGGAAAAAACGAGTAAAAGAATGGGAAAAACGAGTAAAAGAATGGGAAAAACGAGTAAAAGAATGGGAAAAACGAGTAAAAGAATGGGAAAAACGAGTAAAAGAATGGGAAAAACGAGTAAAAAAATGGAATAAAAGAGTAAAAGAATGGAAAAAACGAGTAAAAGAATGGAGCAAAAAGTGGAATTTTGATAGAAAAGGCGGGATTCTTATAATTACTCAGCAGAAAAAAAAACAATACAAAAAACAACAACAAGAATACGGAGTGTATATAAATAGGACTTACGCAATTCTTTCGAACTTTTTAAATTTTCACATTATCAATCTTCTGAATTTACTAGAAAATAAACTTTGTTATTTATTTTTTGCGTAAGTCCTATATTTATTATTTAAGGGCAGTTCTAAAAATACAAATAAACGTCTTTGCGAGGCATAAATTTTTGTGCAAAAAAAAAATCGGTCCGAATTTTAGCATAATCCCCTTTTGATTTTATGAAAATAATAATACCAATGGCAGGAATGGGGAAACGGATGCGTCCGCATACGCTCACTATTCCTAAACCTCTTATTCCGATTGCGGGCAAACCGATGGTGCAGCACATCATGGAAAATCTAACGAAAGTTTGTCCGGAGAAAATTACAGAGATTGCTTATGTGATTTCTCCGTTGTTTGGAAAAGAGGCAGAAAACAATTTGATAAAAATTGCGGAAAATCTTGGAGCAAAAGGAAACATTCATTATCAAAACGAACCACTTGGAACAGCTCACGCAATTCTTTGTGCAGACGATATACTCAGCGGAAAAGTCCTCATCGCTTTTGCCGATACACTTTTTATTCCTGATATGAACGCAAAAGTTGACACAGATAAAGATGGAATCATTTGGGTTCAGAAAATAAAAGACCCACGCTCGTTTGGTGTGGTGAAGTTGGACAACAATGGCTTTATTACTGATTTCGTTGAAAAGCCACAGACCTTCATTTCTGATTTAGCCATTATCGGAATTTATTATTTTAAAGATGGAGCATATCTGAAAAAAGAAATGCAATACCTCATTGACAATAACATAAAAGAGAAAGGAGAATTTCAACTTACCAATGCAATGGAAAACATGAATAAGAAAGGAACAAAATTCGTAACCTCGCAAGTGGCAGAGTGGCTGGACTGCGGAAATAAAGACGCAACGATTTATACTAACAAAAGAATTTTGGAATACAATGCAAACGGAAACACACAAAGTGTAAAATGCAAAATACAAAACATAAAATTGATTCAACCATGTTTCATCGGAAAAAATGTTCAAATAATAAATTCAACAGTCGGACCTTTTGTTTCAATTGGAGATAATACTATCATAGAAAATTCAACTATAGAAAATTGCATCATTCAATCAAATACGAAAATTAAAAATGCCGATTTATCAAATTCTATATTGGGAAATTTTGTTGAGTATAGTGGCACTTCTTCCGATTCAAGCATAGGAGATTATTCAACTATAAGGATATGAAATTCAGATACTGATCTTTGCGACTTTGCGTCTTGGCGAGAGGAGATAATTGATTGATGGCAGGTCAAGCCCGCCATGACGAACTAATGAGGTGGCAGGTCAATCCCACCATGACGAACTAATGATGGAGGGTCAAAGCCCGCCATGACGAACTAATGAGGTGGCGGGTCAATCCCGCCATGACGAACTAATGAGGTGGCAGGTCAAGCCCGCCATGACGAACTAATGAGGTGGCAGGTCAAGCCCGCCATGACGAACTAATGAGGTGGCAGGTCAATCCCGCCATGACGAACTAATGAGGTGGCGGGTCAAGCCCGCCATGACGAACTAATGAGGTGGCGGGTCAAGCCCGCCATGACGAACTAATGATGGAGGGTCAAAGCCCGCCATGACGAACTAATGAGGTGGCGGGTCAATCCCGCCATGACGAACTAATGAGGTGGCGGGTCAATCCCACCATAACGAACTTCTGAATTTTAGGCATTTTTACTTTCCGTGGCAGTTCTTATACTTTTTCCCACTACCGCATGGGCAAGTATCATTTCTGCCAGTACGTTTTTCAACATGTACTGGTTGTTGTTTTTCTTCTGTCTGAGTATCATTATGTGCCACCATTCCCCTTTCTTCGTCTCTCGTTCTTCGTCTTCCATCTTCTATTCCTTGTCCTCTGCCAACCGACAATCGGTTTGTAGATATGTGCGGTGGAGATACGGTTTGTTTTACTTGTTCGCCAGGTAATGTGGCTTTCATCAGGAAGGAAATTATTTCTTTGTTTACCCTGTCAAGCATTTTCTTGAACAAGTTAAAGGATTCAAATTTATAAATAAGGAGTGGGTCTTTTTGTTCGTACACAGCGTTCTGCACACTTTGTTTTAAGTCATCTAATTCACGCAAATGCTCTTTCCATGCTTCATCTATCATTGATAGCATCACGGATTTTTCCATTTCCAGTACTAAATATTTTCCCTGCGTTTGGTATGCTTTTTTTATATCCACAACCACCTGCAATGTTTTTATGCCGTCAGAAAAAGGAGTAACAATATTTTCGTATTTCATATTCTGATCTTCAAAAATATTTTTTATCACAGAATATACTTGCTGTGCTGAACGGTCGCGTTTGGTGTAGTAGTTGTTATAGGCGAGAGTATAGATTTTTTGTATAATATCTTCGGGATTGAGTTTAAAAAATTCATGGTCATCAATAGGACAATCAATAGAGAGAATGCGCAATAATTCCAATTTTAGTCCTTCAAAATTTTTTGCTGTATAATATTCATTCACTATGCTGTCAGAAACATCAAAGCACATATTGGCGATATCAATTGCAATGCGTTCGCCAAAGAGAGCGTGCTTACGTTTAGTATATATCACATCGCGTTGCGAGTTCATCACATCATCATATTCTATCAGTCGTTTACGTATGCCAAAATTATTTTCTTCCACTTTTTTCTGAGCACGTTCTATAGATTTTGTTACCATAGAATGTTGTATAACTTCTCCTTTTTCAATGCCCATGCGGTCCATCAGCCGTGCAATTCTATCTGAGCCGAAGAGTCGCATCAGATTATCTTCTAATGAAACAAAGAATTGCGATGAACCCATATCGCCCTGACGGCCCGAGCGTCCGCGCAACTGTCTATCTACTCTACGTGATTCATGTCGTTCTGTACCGATGATGGCAAGTCCTCCCGCCTCTTTCACTCCGGGTCCGAGTTTGATATCTGTTCCGCGTCCTGCCATATTAGTAGCGATGGTTGCTGTGCTTGCTGTTCCGGCTTCTGTTACAATTTCGGCTTCTCTCTGGTGCATCTTTGCATTCAGTACATTATGTCTGATGCCACGCATCTTGAGCATACGACTGAGAAGTTCAGAAATTTCTACGGAAGTTGTTCCAATCAAAACAGGTCTGCCGGATTTTACAAGTTTATTGGTTTCATCTATCACGGCATTAAATTTTTCGCGTGCAGTTTTGTAAATGAGGTCTTCGCGGTCATCACGGATGCATGATTCATTTGTGGGAATTACTGACACTTCCAACTTATATATCTTCCAAAACTCACTGGCTTCTGTTTCGGCGGTGCCTGTCATACCTGCGAGTTTATGATACATGCGGAAATAATTTTGTAGTGTGATGGTAGCATAAGTTTGAGTTGCTGCTTCCACCTTCACATTTTCTTTTGATTCAATTGCCTGATGTAATCCATCAGAATATCTTCTTCCTTCCAGGATACGTCCTGTTTGTTCATCTACAATTTTTACTTTACTTTCTAATATTACATACTCAACATCTTTTTCAAATAATGTGTATGCTTTCAGCAGTTGCTGGATAGTGTGAATACGTTCTGACTTCACGGAAAAATCGCGAATCAATTCTTCTTTCCGTTTTATTTTTTCTTCATTCGTAATATTTGCTTTTTCTATATCGGCAATTTCAGTTCCAATATCAGGCATCACAAAAAACTTTTGATCTTCTGATGAAGAAGTAATGAGGTCAAGTCCTTTTTCGGTGAGTTCAACAGAATTATTTTTCTCGTCAATTGTAAAATAAAGTTCAGTATCCACTTTTGGCATCTCTTTGTTTTGATCCTGCATGTAATAATTTTCTGTTGTATGCAAAATAGATTTATTGCCTTGTTCGCTTAAATATTTTATCAGCGCTTTATTTTTCGGCAAGCCGCGGTGAGCACGCAAGAGCGAAAGCCCTCCGGTTTTGTAATCACTTTTCCCTTCTGCAATTAGTTTTTTCGCATCGGCTAAAACAGAGTTGATATAATTTCGCTGTGCATTAAAAAGTTTTTCAACTTTCGGTTTCATCTCTGCAAAAAGTTGATTATCGCCTTTGGGAGTAGGTCCTGAAATGATGAGCGGAGTTCGTGCATCATCAATCAAAACAGAATCCACTTCATCAACAATTGCATAATGATGTCCGCGCTGAACAAGATCCTGCGGTGAGCGAGCCATGTTATCGCGGAGATAGTCAAAGCCAAATTCATTGTTAGTGCCGTAAGTGATGTCGGCAAGATAAGCGTTGCGTCTTTCTTGTGAATTTGGTTCGTGATTATCTATGCAATCAATAGAGAGTTCATGAAATTCAAAGAGGGTTCCGTTCCATTCGGCATCGCGTCTTGCCAAATAATTATTTACGGTAACAATGTGGATTCCATATCCTGCAAGTGCATTAAGATAAATTGGCAATGTAGCGACTAATGTTTTTCCTTCTCCTGTAGCCATTTCCGCAATTTTTCCCTGATGTAAAACTATACCGCCCATCAACTGCACATCATAATGCACCATGTTCCATGTAAGGTTGTGTAATCGCACTGGCCATGTATTATGCCATTTGGCTTTTTCGCCATTGATAATCTCTACATAATTTTTCTTAGCAGAAAGGTCGCGGTCAAATTGTGTGGCGGTAACTTCTATAAATTTATTTTCCTTAAAACGTTTTGCTGTTTCTTTCATCACGGCATAAGCTTCGGGAAGAATTTCAAGGAGGATCTCTTCAGTTTTTTTCTTAATATATTTCTCTAATCTATCAATCTCCGTATAAATTTTTTCTTTTTCTTCAATATTTTCTGATTGTTCTGCCTGATTTTTGAGTTCTTCTATTTTATTTTTTTCTTCAACAACATATTCTTTAATGCGTTTACGGAAATCGTTGCTTTTTTCTCTCAACTCGTCATGCGTTAGTGATTGGATTTTTTCAAATTCTTCTTTCACACGGTCCACTAATGGCCATAATAATTTAATATCTTTTTCATACTTATTGCCAAAAAGTTTAGTGATGATGTTTAGCACGGATATTGAGAATTTATTATTGATTATTCGCTTATCCTGAACCATGTCTTGTCGTCAGGGTAGGATTGTTTCAGGACTTATCGTTAATTGTTAATTGGGCATTGTTAATTTGGTATAGATTTTTAGATTGCTTCGGTCGTTCCTCCCGTCGCAATGACGAAACTAATTTTTGGAACCGCTCTACAATGCAATTTTTTTACAATATTGCTTTCACTTCAATCTGCTCATATCCTTCAATGATATCTCCCACTTGAATCTCGTTGAATTTGACAACATTCAGTCCGCATTCCTGTCCGGCAACAACTTCTTTTACGTCATCTTTAAAACGTTTTAGCGAAGCCAATTCTCCGGAATAAATTACTATACCGTTTCGTATGATGCGAATTTTGGTATTGCGATTAATTTTTCCTTCCTGTACAATACATCCTGCAATGTTTCCGACTTTAGTAATGTTAAACACTTCCTTTATCTCTACATTGCAAATAATTTTTTCCTGAAACTCAGGTGCCAACATTCCTTCCATAGCATCTTTCACTTCATTGATGGCATTGTAGATTACTGAATAGAATCGGATATCTATTTGTTCTTGTTCGGCAAGTTTTTTGGCAGAAGCAGAAGGACGAACCTGAAAGCAAACGATGATAGCATTGGATGCAGAAGCGAGCATCACATCTGAATCGGTAATTTGTCCAATACCTTTATGGATGATTTGTATCTGTATTTTTTTTGTTGAGAGTTTCAGTAGAGAATCTGAAAGTGCTTCCACAGAGCCGTCCACATCACCTTTCACAATAATGTTCAGTTCCTGAAAAGTACCAATGGCAATACGTCTGCCTATTTCATCTAATGTAATATGTTTGCGTGTGCGCAATGTTTGCTCACGTTGCAATTGCATTCGTTTGGTGGCAATTTCTTTTGCATGATGTTCGTCTTCCAGTACATGAAATTTATCACCTGCTTGTGGTGCCCCGTCTAATCCAAGAATTTGTATAGGAATTGAAGGTCCTGCATCTTTTGCCGGAACACCACGTTCATTAAACAGTGCTTTTATTTTTCCGCTGTAAGATCCGGCAAGTATAATATCACCCACATGAAGTGTGCCTGCTTTTACAAGTAAAGAAGCAACATGTCCTCTTCCTTTATCCAGCAATGACTCAATGACTGTTCCCATTGCCCTTTTATTTGGATTGGCTTTTAGTTCTTTTATTTCGGCTTCTAACAAAACTTTTTCAAGCAGCAGTTCAACATTAATTCCTTTCTTTGCTGAAATTTCCTGACACTGATATTTTCCGCCCCATTCTTCTACGAGTATATTCATTTGAGAAAGTTGTTCCCGTATTTTTTCGGATGATGCGCCAGGTTTATCAATTTTATTGATTGCAATAACGATTGGCACTCCTGCAGCTTGTGCATGGTTGATGGCTTCAACAGTTTGTGGCTTTACGCCATCATCAGCAGCAATAACAATGATTACCACATCTGTTATTTGTGCGCCGCGAGCTCGCATAGCAGTAAACGCTTCATGACCGGGAGTATCCAAGAATGTAATTTTTTTGTTGTTATTAAGCGAAACTCCATAGGCACCTATATGCTGAGTAATTCCACCTGCTTCACCGGCAATAACATTTGTTTTTCGGATATAATCCAGCAAGGAAGTTTTTCCGTGATCAACATGCCCCATTACAGTAACGATTGGAGGACGATGAAAAAGTTCTTCGGGTTTATCAACTTCTTCCTGAATATCTTCTTGATCTTCTGCACTGATGAACACCACTTTATATCCGAACTCTTCAGATACGAGTACAATAGTTTCAGCATCTATTCGCTGATTGATGGAAACAAAGATGCCTAATCCCATACAGAACGAAATGATTTCTGTTACAGACGCATTCATCATAGAAGCAAGTTGGCTTACAGAAACAAATTCGGCCACTTTCAGAATTTTTTTTTCTACTTCTTCCTGCTGTGCTTGCTGCTCCTTTTTTTCGCTGACGGATTCACGTTTGAGTTTGCGATATTTGGCAGCACGAGATTTGCCAGTGCCACTGATTAGCGAAAGAGTTGCTTTTATTTGCGACTGTACTTCTTTTTGCGTAATCTTCGGGCGTACATCTCTTCTTTTCCTTTCCCTCCTTCTGCCACCACCGATGTGGGGTTGATTTTTTATTATTTTACTTTTATCTGCGTTTTTATCCGTATCAAAACGTGTGGTTTGATCAAAAACCACTTTTTGTTTTTGAAGATGCCTTTTCTTTCTTTTTTTCTTTTTCCTTCCAAAGCCATGAGCAAGAGATTCTCTCTCTGCAGGCAGAGTGATTTTTCCAACAATGGTAGGAC
>JAZDJJ010000097.1:0-51673 GCA_043804035.1 Bacteroidota bacterium | reverse complement strand
GTAAAAATATAATTTGAATACACACCAAAAAGTTTTTAACAATGGATTGTTGAAAACTTTTTTTTCGGACTGTGGCGTGATAGAAAAAACGAACTATTATAGAGGTTCACTAAAAACGAACTTCTATGAAAACAAGCAGACAACTGTATTGTCAATATCTTATGAGCAGTAATAACAATTACACGGCAACAAATTTATCGGATCATTATGATGGACTGAGCCATGATAGTGTAACACGCTTTTTAAAAGAGCAGCATCTTACTCCCTCGCTCGTATGGGAAAAAGTAAAACCTGTATTGATTCAAAACAAAGACGGCTGTATTATTATTGACGATAGTGTAATGGATAAATCTTATTCCCATAAAATAGATGGTGTGCAGAAACAGTACAGTGGTAATGTGCACGGAATAATAAAAGGAATAGGAGTAGTGAATATGCTGTATTACAATCCAACCATAGATCGTTATTGGTTGATTGACTTTAAAATATATGACCAATCAAAAGATGGTAAAACAAAATTAGACCATGTCAATGAAATGCTGTCATTGGCCAATGAAAGAGGTGTTCTTTATTCTACTGTGCTTATGGATACTTGGTATGCTACTTCACAGATAATGGTTCGGTTAGAGAACGAGAAAAAGATATTTTATTGCCCAATTAAAACCAACCGAAAAGTAGATGATAGCAAAGGAACTAATC
Organism: Bacteroidota bacterium; assembly: GCA_043804035.1. GTDB lineage: Bacteria > Bacteroidota > Bacteroidia > Palsa-948 > Palsa-948 > JAZDJJ01. Next base: position 50,974 of record JAZDJJ010000097.1, on the reverse strand, counting down.
CTTATAAAGCAGTAGATCAATTAGTATGGACAGAGGAAGAATTACGATGCGGAGGGACCATTAAAATATGGAAAACATCCAAACATATGAAAGTAAAATTGTTCCGAGTAACGGTGACAAACCAAACGGAATATATTATCACCAATGATATATCTCAAGTATCCGCTGATGAAACTTTAACAAAAAGTTCCATGAGATGGAAAATTGAGCAATTGCACAGAGAAGAAAAACAACTTACAGGTATTGAAAAATGTCAATGCAGAACCAACAGAAGTCAGCGAAATCATATTCTTTGCTGTGCTTTAGTTTGGTTGTTTTTATCAAATGTGGCGCATCAAAATACTAACACTATTTACCAAGTAAAACACAACTTATGGAAAGAGTATCTTACTCAACAATTAAAGTATCCTAAACTCGTTTTTGCGTAAGTCCTAAGTCAATAATCAATTCTTATGTTGCATTGTTGCCTGCCTGCGCAGGCAGGCATTGTTGCATTGTTAACAATGAAGCAATACTTAACAATATAACAATGGTTAAATAATCAATAATCAATTCTCAATAGTCAATTAAAGATTGCTTCCTGCTTCGTGCCTCGCAGGCTCAATGACGAAACTAATTTTTGGAACCGCCCTTATATTTCTCGCAGATTTGATAAACGCAAAGTATTTTCGTATTTCTTGGCGAACTTTGCGCCTTTGCGAGAGACCAAAAGTATTCTTGCGTAAGTCCTATTATTATTTCCATATAGTTTTTACATATCCGGAACTTTCCATATCAGGATCATTCGTAATTATTTCAATGTTTAACTCTTTACCACAAGCCGCAATTAATCTATCATGAAGTTCGGGTATATCTGAAATGTCAAATGCTTTTATTACTGTCTCAAATGTCAAGGGATATTCATTAATAGTTTTATATGTGTTGAGATATTTTCTTACTTCTTGTAAATCTGTATCTATTTTTTTCTTTTCAGATAAGTAACCTATTTCTGCAAATACTATTGAAGGAATCAGTATTTCAGTATGTCCTTTTTCAGCTTGCTCAAATTTTTCCCGTATCTTATTTGGCATTTTTCTTTGTTCTAATCTAAGAACAATTGCCATTGTATCTGCAATGTATTTATTCAATCGGGTATAGTTGTTTGTAGTTTGTAAATTCTTTCTCAATGTGTTTAATCTGTGAATGACTAAGTTTTGTAAGTTCTTCAGTTAAATTATTTGATAATTTATTCAATTTTTTTTCTCTTAAAAACCGAATGAAGTCAATGACTTCCATTAACATCTCTTTTGGCATATCTCTTGTATATTCTATGAATATTTTTTCAAATTGTACTGTTGTCATTTGTATTTGATTTTTTCTGCTGATTTACAATGTTTTTTTGTTCAACTGGAACTTTATGAAAGATAAGGGTTAAAAATAAATTTTTGTTAAGGATTTAGTAACTGATTTAATGACTCTTTACAAAAGTTTTCCCAAATGTAAATATTATTTTCATACAAACAAGTATTTTTTTTTTCGGCAGATATTTTTCCGGTAAGATAAATTTTTCAACGGGCAGGGACATCGGATAAAAAATTTCTGTCATTGCCGGAAGTGATTGATAAATTATTATTGCAAGTCGGCAACAGTTGTATCGGTTTGTGTGTTGTGTTGATATTTTTAAGGGGAAAAATATATTATTCACTGATGTTACGCAGACATTAAGCCACTTTTTTAAAATCGGGTGTTAATAACTTTTGTAATTCTTATTTTGCTTTTCGCAAAGCCACAATATTCAGATAGTTTGATAATGCAAAATGATTTCGTCTTAAAGAACAAACAGAATTATTAACTCCGTCATTTATGACGGAGGATAATGGAATCCAATATCTAACGGCTTTAGCCATAACTTTCAATTGGTATAATCGTTTAGTTCGGCAAGCTCACTACAATCTTAATTGCTTTTTATTAGGGCTGAAGCCTATGTTATCATTTTGTTTCTTCTTAGGGCTGAAGCCCGTGTTATCATTTTGTTTCTTCTCCGCCATAAATGGCGGAGTTAATTTATTTACTGATTTCGTAGATGAACCGCAGATACAAAAATTTCTTTCTCATATTGATCTGGTTATTGATCTTGCCGAAATAGCCGAAACATCTGCAAAAATTTGAGCAATTTGCAAGAACTATAATGAGTTATGAATAGGGTGCCCCCTGTTTTTAAAAAATATCCGCGTAACATCAGTTATTCAAAGAACAACCATTTTATTCCGACCTTAAAACTTCTGTCGGGAGCGGGATAATGCGGAGTAAAATAATAATTCTCACCGTAAATGCCCGAGTTAATATGTTCTATCTTGAAGAAAATATTCGCATGCTTGATTTTCATATTGAGAAAGAAGTCAATGAAAGGATAACTGCCAATCTTTTTTTCGTTCTGCAAGTAATATTGCCCGAGCGCCGGCATATAAGCATCGGCAAAATAGGAAGTGTAAAAAGAAATATTAAATCCTAATTGAACGTTCATCATTTTATTGAACCATTTGTCGTCAAAATAAAAAGAATGCTTTGTAGAAAACTCAGGTAATCGCAAAATGTTTTCTGAAACGCTTTGATAAGTTATCTTATTATAGAAACTAAATTTCTTCAGACGAAAAGTTTTTTCTGCCGATGCCGTAATGATTTGTATGTTGCCGAGAAATTGTTTCGGAAGAATGTTTGTATCCAGAAAAATGTAGTTGGAAATCAAGGAAAAACAAAAATCAAAATGAAAGTTCTTTTCAGAATAATTATTTCCGCCCTGATAAAATCTTAATCCTGCCGTTTGCAGAAAAACTTTTTCAAAATCTTTTTTCCATTTGAAATTATTTGAAGAGTAAGACGAAAAAATTTCAGGAGCAGTAATTTTTTTTATTGTATAATAAAGCGGGAGCATCGGGAAGTTTGGCTTTTTCGGAAAGAATTTGTCTATGGATAGATTGATATTTAAATCATAATCACCTCTTTGATGCCCATAAATAATATAGTTGCCATAAATATCAGGAGCATATCTGAGAGGAAAAACTTTTAGAGACAAAATATAATTATAGAATGAGGTATCTGATGTGTTTTGTTTGAAGAAAATAGTTTGATGTTCGGCAGATAAATTACAAATGCCTTTGTTAAATGAAATTTTGTTCTCTACATTCCGCACATTAGACGAATCCAATGTCTTTGTAGAATCAAAGAATATATTTTTGTAAAAACCCGAAGCAGTATCCTTGTCATCATACACAAACCAACTATCATTTATATTGAAAGAATAAGAAAGAAAACTTTTTTTGTCAAAGGTTTTACTTTTTTGTGCGACAGTATCCGAAAGAGATGTTGTATCTTTTTCTGTGTTATGGAGAGAAGTGGGCGATGAGTGCTTTTGCTTTCCAAAATACCAAAACTGATTCAGATAAAATCCCTGCGTTCCCCTGCGACTTCGGGCATCTGCAAGAGCAATTTGTATTGTTTTTTTATTTATGAATGGTGTGCTTTCAAAAGCAGTATCATTTGTAATCCCTCCGTTCTCATCCGTTTTTATTCCACTGAAATAAATATCAGACAGCAAGGCATATCGTTTGTTTTTTGAACGATAATTTGTGGAAATGGATAAATTATTGTCAGTGCAATTCTGCCTTTGATAAAATCCTTCGCTTCGTAACCTGAGCATACTTACTGCCACATTCCAGTTCTTCCGAATGTTTTGTGTATGCAACAAACGAAAGAATTGTTCTTTCTTTGAACCAAACAAAACAAAAAGTTCTGTGTAAGGAATTCTTGTATCATAGTAAAGAATAGCATCTTTATTATATCCAAACAAATCAAGATAGTCGTATCCGCTGTTGAATCCAATACGAAAAGGCGAATTGAAAAACATTTTCCTGTTAGAAAGCGAAATGCTGTAAGGAAAGTTTTCCGGGAAATAATTGATAATTCTTTTTATGGAAGTATCTTGTTTAATGTAAGTGTTTAACGAAGAGTTATCAAGAAGTTCATTAGACATTTTCAGAAAATACTTTGAAGAAGATTGCTTTAACGAATCCGCATTTTGAGAAAAAGCAGAAATAAAGAATGAAGAGAAGATGAATATAGAAAAAACTTTTTTCAAGATATGGGTTTATTCGGTTTCCTGTGGGTAAAAGTATAAATTTCTATGATAAAATAATGTGGATGCTATGAAGTTTTCAAAAGCATCCCGCTTTCATACAAGACGAAACCTGCTTTGTTTTTATGAAAGTAGGACTTACGCAAGAAATATATGGAATTTATTTTGTCCATATAAAAACAGAGCAAGGCATCGCAACAAAAAACTAATCATTCAAAAATAATTTTACCTTTGCTTCTCAAAATCAGAGGCACTCAAATAAATATTTATAGATATGCTGTTTCAAATAGAAAGCAAAGTAAAAAAGAAAATCAGCATTTCAAAAGAGCATTGGAAACATATCAGCGAAATAAAACATCCCGAAGTAAGCGGATTGGAAAATGAAAATCAAATAAACGCTTACCATCCCGATTGAAATAAAAAGAAGCGGTTCGGATAGAAATGTTTATCTTTATTACTCAAAATACAAGTCGAATTTTTTATGTGTGGCAGCACGGCATTTAAACGGACACGGATTTATAATAACAGCATACATCACCTCAAAAATTAAAAAAGGCGACATCCTATGGAAGCAATAAAAATAACTTACGACAATATTGGCAACACGCTAGATATATGGTTTACAAAGCCCACAAAAAATATTATTTGCGATGATTTAGACAATGATACCATCGTAAAAAGAAATAAAAAAGGAACTATTGTCGGCTTGGAAATTCTAAACTATATTAAAGGCAGAAAACATAAAGTTGAATCAATCCCTTTGGAATTATCGCTTCTAAAATAAATTAAAGATAGAACTTACGCACAAAGGTAAAAACCTACATAAAATTTTAAATTATCCATAAACGAGATAAAAAGCAAAAAGGATTTATAGAAGAAACATTTATGAAAAATATAAAAGCAACAGTCCGCTATGCGAAAGCACTGATTGATTTATCTATCGAACAAGGTGCTTTGGAAAAAGTGTGCGAGGATATGAAACTCATTTACAATACATGCATTCACAGCAAAGAACTTTCGCTTTTGCTTGTAAGTCCTATCATCAAGACGGATAAAAAGCAAAACATTTTGAAAGAACTTTTTAAAGAAAAAATTTCAAATATTTCGGAACTATTTATTCTTCTTATCACAACAAAAAAAAGAGAATCGTTACTTAAATCTATTGCTAAAGAATTTGTGGAGCAATATAAAAAACAGAAAAAAATTTTAACGGCTGTTATCACAACGACTTCGGAATTAGATGATGAATTGCGGAAAAAAATTTTAGAACTATTATCAAGCAGCACTCATTCGGAAGTGGAGATGATTGAAAAAATAAATGCTACACTTATCGGAGGATTTGTTTTGCAAATTGGAGACAATCGCATAGATGCGAGCATTGCAAAGCAAATAAGAAAATTAGTAATGATGTTCAATAAAAATCCATATATATCTAATTAGTCCCAAAAATTGCAAAATATTCGGCAAGATCAATGACCACAACATTGTTGAATGAAAAAATTGACATAAAAAAACATCTGTCTAATTTTATTTTTTCAGAAACTAAAAATCTTTCTTCTTCCAAAGAATTCTCTAAAACTAAAATTGAATATCTTCAGATAAATGGAGAGAAAATACCAAAATTTATAAATGAATTTTGGACAGCCAAACAGCGACAAGCAAATTCCTTACACGAAATTTCTTATCGTGCTTGTTTCAAACCACAACTCCCAAGATTTTTTATTGAACTGCTAACAAAAAAAAATGATACAGTTTATGATCCCTTTAATGGACGAGGTACGACTATAATTGAAGCATCTTTAATGGGCAGAAATATTATTGCAAATGATATAAATCCATTAAGCATTATTCTTTCTAAACCACGACTTTTCATTCCGGATATTTCTGAATTGCAAAAAAGATTGAATGAAATCAGAGTAGATTATAGTTTGAAATCCGATATTGATTTATCAATGTTTTATCATCCCAAAACAGAAGCAGAAATAGTAAGTTTGAAAAATTATTTACAAGGAAAAAAAGAAAACAATGCTGAAGATGAACTTGACCTTTGGATAAGAATGGTTGCTACCAATCGTTTGACAGGACATTCTGTTAATTTCTTTTCTGTTTATACTTTGCCACCAAACCAAGCAATAAGCGCTGAAAAACAAAAAAAGATAAATGAAATAAGAAATCAGAAACCAGAATACAAAGACATTAAAAAAATAATCTTGAAAAAATCATATGACCTAATCGTTGATGTTAAAGCGGAAATCAGAAATCAATTACAAAAAATTACTTCAACTGCTCTTTTTCTTAATAAAGATGCAAGATTTACGGATGAAATTGCGGATAGTTCTGTTCAATTAACTGTTACATCACCACCCTTTTTAGATGTTGTTCAATATGCTGATGACAATTGGCTTCGCTGTTGGTTCAATGGAATAAATATTAAGGAAGTTGCTGGAATAATTACTATGTCAAAAACTATTGACGAATGGAGTAAGATTATGCTTGATGTTTTTAAACAGTTATACAGAATCACGAAGACAGGTGGGTATGTTGCTTTTGAAGTTGGCGAAGTTAGAAATGGTAAAGTAAAATTAGATGAAGTAATAGTTCCGATAGGTTTAAAAGTCGGTTTTTATTGTGAAGGAATCTTAATCAATAAACAAACATTCACAAAGACATCTAATATATGGGGCGTAAAAAATAATGAAAAAGGAACAAATACAAATAGAGTTGTAATTTTTTATTCGTACAAATAATGGCAGTTCTAAAAATACAAATAAACGTCATTGCGAAGGAGGAACGACTGAAGCAATCTCTGTCCCTGCTATTAGAGATTGCTTCCATTTCGCTTCGCTTATTTCGGCAAGCTCAATACGAATCATGTCGCAATGACGAAACCACTTTTTGGAATTGCCCATAACAACCAAAATTTTATGTCTCGGATATTAACAGGTATACAAAGCACAGGCGTTCCGCACTTAGGGAATCTTTTAGGCGCAATTATTCCCGCTATTGAACTTTCTAAAAAGAAAGATAATGAATCATTTTTCTTCATTGCCGATTTTCATTCGCTCACAACTATTAAGGATTCGGAAGTAAGAAAAAACAACACTTATGCTGTTGCGGCGGCTTGGCTTGCTTTTGGATTTGATACAGAGAAAAATGTTTTTTACCGCCAATCAGATGTAACGGAAGTTTGCGAACTCAGTTGGTATCTTTCCTGTTTCACTCCTTATCCCATGCTGGCAAACGCACATTCGTTTAAAGATAAATCAAACCGCATGGCAGATGTAAATGCAGGACTTTTTACTTATCCTATTTTGATGGCATCCGATATTTTATTATACGATGCTGATTTTGTTCCTATCGGGAAAGATCAACGGCAACATCTGGAAATGACCAGAGATATTGCAAGTTCATTTAATCATCTTTATGGAGAAACGTTTATTCTTCCAGAACCACTGATTGATGAGCGAGTGATGAGCATTCCCGGTATTGACGGACAAAAAATGAGCAAATCGTACAATAATTACATTGATATTTTCCTACCCGAAAAAGAATTATTAAAAACAATCAATAGTATTGTAACCGATAGTAAAAAATTAGAAGAACCTAAAAATTCGGACACTTGCAATGTATTTAATTTATATAAATTGCTTGCCGAAAAAGAACAAGTACAAAGTATGCGGGAGAAATATCATCATGGAGGATTTGGCTATGGACATATCAAGCAAGCATTGTTTGAGTTAATCATAGAAAAGTTTAAAAAAGAAAAAGAAACGTATAATTACTATATGAGCAATAAAGATGTATTGGAAAAAAAATTATTATTGGGAGCTGATAAAGCGAAAAATATTGCTTCAAAAGTTTTGAAACGTGTTCGCGAAAAATTAAAATATTAATTTGTGCCCAAACGTAAACTTCATATTGATACTGACTATGATTTTTTTCTCTTTGGAATTTGTTGTCCTGTGAAACCGTACCGTCTGTGCTGGGCACTGAACAATCAATTAAAGGTATCATTTCAAAAAACAGAAGATTGGATGCTCGGCTCGGAAAATCAAAAAAACATTTTCGGATTTCCTGTATTTTTTTTTCGCGATGAAGATTTATTTGCAGATTACCGCCTTATAGTAAATAAAATAAAAAACAAAATCTTCCTACCTGAATATAAGCAAGCAGATTATTTATTGATGATACGGAAAGGTATTCCTTCGTTAGGAAAAAAAATTATACTGCAAAAAATTCGTAACATATCATTCATACAAATCGTTTTTGAAATAAATCCGCAAGAGATAAAATCAAGGGACCTAAGTTCAAGATAAAAGTGCTTTTTGGCATAAGTCCTAATCTAAAAAACTATTTACCTTTGATAAATTATCTGAAATTAGGATTCATGAAAAATAAATTCTTTCTTCTCTTTATTTTTTACTTTCATTATTTTATTCTGTTTCCTAATGTGTTCGGACAAAAAAACAAAATACATAACGACAGTTTAATAAAGAAAGAATACAACAGTGATTCAAAAAAAGAAGCTGATGATGCTATTGAGAATATTGTCCGTTATACAGGTCTCTATCAGAATTTTCAGATTGTAGAAAATACAAATATATATACGGCTATTGCCTATATAAAAAACAATAAAAGATACATTGCTTACAATCCTGATTTTATGCTGCGCGTGAAAGACAGAACTAAAACCGACTGGGGTGCGCTGAGTGTGCTGGCTCATGAAACAGGACATCATCTTTCAGGACATACATTAATTAAACATGAACGCGACCCCAAGGAAGAATTAGAAGCTGACCATTTTTCAGGATTCATTCTCTATAAAATGGGAGCATCTTTAGAAGAAGTTCAATCCGTAATAATTTTAGTGAACTTAAACAGTAGCCCAATAACACATCCGCCAAAAGAAGAACGACTGACTGCCATCACACAAGGATGGCTAGATGCAAATCATCTGGAAGAAATAACTTTTACTCGTGATACTTTATTACATCCTGTAATGATAAAAAATTTTACCATGTCTGATTCTATCTCTGGGAAAAAGAAGCCGTTTGTTTTCAAATGCATTTTGTTTGGCGATAAGAATTATTATTTCGTTGATGATAAAAATCGGATTATTTCTATTAATGATTTTGGCGAACCATTTGTGATAGGGTACAAAGTAAAATCTAAAGATAAAAATTTTGACTGGGAATTTTCTTTTCGGAATACTTCTTATGGAGTGGATTACAAAGGAAAGATATGGAACAAAACACTTACAGGAGATATATTTGTGGTGGGACAGATTTATAGCATTAAAAAATAACAACAAATATTTTCATCGTAATTTTTTTTATATTTGTTTTTTTAATTTAAACTATTTTAAAAATGAAAAATTATTTATTCGTTTTAGTTGCAGTAATTGCAGCATTTCTTTTTACTAATGTAACTAAATCACAGTCAAAGCATAATGACAGTTGGCCAGAAAAGACAGCATTTCATTCGGTAATGTCTTCCACCTTTCATCCATCTGAAGAAGGCAATCTTGAACCAATAAAAAGACGCAGTAAAGAAATGGTGCAGAAAGCAAAAGAATGGATGGAAAGCACACCACCTGCGGATTTTAACAAACCAACAATAAAAGAAAAATTAAAATTGCTCTATCAAGAATCAAAAACATTAAATAAATTAGTGAAAAGCAAAACAAGCGATGAAGAAATAAAAACAGCACTTGCCAAACTTCACGACCGCTTCCACGAAATTGTTATTATTTGCGGTAAAAAATGTAATCATTGACAAACAAATAATTTGTATATCATAGTTAGCGTTCATGCTTGAAAAGACAAACAGACAACTTGACAATTAAATAGAAGATAAAAACAAAATGACAGAATTAAAAGAATTAAATCCCCACCCCTTCGCATTAAAAAAAATTCTTTTAACCCGCCCACTTGAACAAGAATAATTTTGTTTATATTTATCCCGAAATTAAGTAAATGTATATGGTTGATTTTGAAAAATATTTAATATCCCTTCAATCACAAAAAATTACTGATATTACTGAACATTCGCATAGAAGTAACCTTCAGCAATTATTGGAAAGTTTGGCGGGGACAAAGATTAAAATCCTGCACGAACCTAAACGAGAGGGAAAATTTGGCTCTCCTGATTTTAAGATAACATTCACAGAAAGCATAATTGGCTATGTAGAGAACAAGAAAATTGAGGAAAACCTTGATAAAATTCTAAAGTCCGACCAGATAAAAAAATATCAGGCGCTTTCCGACAACATCCTTTTAACAAATTACATTGAGTGGATTTGGATTAAGGAAGGAAAAATTCAACAGCGCGAGATACTTTGTTTTCTTTCCGACATTGAAAACAAAAAGACAAAACTTGACAAAGCAAAAGTTACGGCAGTTGAAAAACTTATTAAATCTTTTTTTTCGCAAGCACCGAAAGAAATTGCAGATGCAAAAAAATTAGCAGAAGCATTGGCAATAAGAGCTAAACTACTAAAGGACTTTTTGTTTGACGAACTGAAACGACAAGAACAGGAACATACCGAAGGACGTCTATACCAACTCTATGAAACATTTAGAACTTTCGTATTTCACGAACTCACCACATCCGAATTTTCGGATGCCTTTGCTCAAAATCTTGTGTATGGTTTGTTCTTGGCAAAACTCAATGCCGATACTCAAACGATAAATCTTTACAATGCAAAAAAATATATCCCGACATCATTTGAGTTGATTAGGGAATTAGTGAATTTCCTTGACGAGTTGGACAATGAAGAATATCGCGAAACAAAATGGATTATAGAAGAAGTGTTGACAATAATGAACAATCTTGATTTGAGGGCTATTCACGAATCATTATCATTTACAAAAAAACGAAAAGATGCTAACGACCTTACCATAAAAGACCCTTATGTTTATTTCTATGAAGATTTTTTGGCCGCCTATGACAAGAAACTTAAAAAAGCAAAAGGAGTTTATTATACTCCACCTCAGGTTGTAAATTTTATTGTCCGTGCCATTGATGATATTTTAGTAAACACTTTCAAAATAAAAGATGGGCTTGGAGATAAAAATAAAGTAACCGTTTTAGATTTTGCAACCGGTACAGGAACATTTTTAGTAGAAATTCTGCAGCAAATTTTTGACAAACTTCCCAAGAGTTCAGGCAAAAAGGACTTGCTGATAAAAGAGCATATTCTAAAAAATATTTTTGGCTTTGAATATCTTATTGCACCTTATACTATTGCTCATTTAAAACTTTCACAGTTCTTAAAAGATAACGGATATGAATTGCAAGCAAAAGAACGGTTGCAGATTTTTCTCACAAATACACTTGACCCTATAGATATTCAGCAACGGATTCCTTTTCTCCCTGCATTAACAGAAGAAAGCAAACTGGCACAAAAGGTAAAAGATAAACCGATTTTAGTTATTACAGGAAATCCACCTTATTCCGGTCATTCAAAAAATACAGGTCCGTGGATTTCCGGCAAAATAAAAGATTATTATTTTGTTGATGGAAAACCACTCGGGGAAAAAAATCCGAAATGGTTGCAGGATGACTATGTAAAATTTATCCGTTTTGCTCAGGATAAAATGGATAAAGTTGAACAAGGCATTGTAGGGATTATTACTAATCATTCATTTCTTGATAACCCTACTTTCAGAGGAATGAGGCAAAGTTTAATGAAAACTTTTGACCATATTTATTTTATTGATTTGCACGGAAATTCAAGAAAAAAAGAAAAAACACCAGAAGGTGGAAAAGATGAGAATGTATTTGATATAGAACAAGGAGTTGCTGTTTCGCTTTTCATTAAAAAGAAAGGATTGGAGAAAAAGATATTCCATACTGATTTTTGGGGAACACGAATTGAAAAATATAAACGGAGTTTAGAGGAAGAAATTAAAAGTATTGACTGGGAAGAAATAAGGCCGTCTGCCCCGTTTTATTTATTCAAAGCACAAAACGAGAATTTAAAAGAATCATACTACAATTTTTATTCGGTTACTACAATTTTTCTTAAAAGTAGTTTAGGTATTTTCACTCATAGAGATTCTTTTTTGGTTGACATAAATTCTGATATTCTTGAAAAGAGAATAAATAAATTTAAAAACTCTTCAAATTTTATAGAAGCACTCCAACAATTCAAATTAAGTGACACAAGAGATTGGAAAATTGAAACTGCATTAAAAGAAATAAAGAAGAATGAAATTGTTATAAAGGAATATTGTTATCGCCCTTTTGATAAGAGATTTATATGCTATAATCAGGAAATGTTTGATAGAGGTACATCTCGGTTTGAATTAATGAAAGGATTTTTATTTGGGAATAATTTGGCATTAAATACTTCAAGAAATTTACAAAAGCAAGGCGAATTTTGTGATGTTTTGGTTTCAAATAGTTTAACAGATGCACATTATTGTACAGGTGGTAATTATACTTTTCCTCTTTACAATTTTGTAAAGAAATCAGATATTGTTTCTGAACCAATAGTTTCTTATGGCAAAAAAACTGTTACAACTGAAGAATATGAACCTATAGAAAACCTCACTAAAGAATTTCGTGATTTTATAAACAAACATTACAACCATCATTTTTCACCCGAAGAAATTTTTTCTTACATCTATGCTATTCTTCACAGCCCGACTTACCGCAGCAAATACGCTGAATTTTTGAAAATAGATTTCCCCCGTATTCCTTTTATAGAAGATAAAAAAGTTTTTAAACAATTATCTGCATTAGGAGAAAATTTAATTCAGGTGCATCTTCTTAATGATAAACCCAATTACCCTTACGGAAATTTTAATGGAAAAGGGGATTATTTAGTCGTGAAGGTAAATTATGTATCAGAAAAGAAATCAGGAAATCTCTACATCAACGATACACAATATTTCAAAAATGTTCCGCAGGAGATTTACGATTTTAATATTGGCGGTTATCAGGTGCTTGACCATTATTTAAAGCAGAGGAAAGAACGAAATATTATGAAAGAAATTGACCATATTGAAGAAATAATAAAAGCATTAGCATTTACTATTGACCAAATGAAAAAAATTGATATACTAACTAAAAATTGGATCTAAAATGGAAATCGTTTTTTACAAAAGCAGGGAACATCCTGATTATTATTTATTATACAAAGATGCAAATAATTGCAAACCCGAAAGGATGTTTCAAAAACTAACCGCTACCGGAGATTTTCCGAACAGTGGTTATTTTTTCATAGATATTACTGAGGTTAGATATATATTAAAGACCGATGTAAACGAAAAATTCTTTGATTATTTAGCCGAAAAAGTCGCGACTAATCATATCCCAAATGAATATGATGGGAGAAACTATCATGCCTGGTATGAATTTAAAAACTTTGAACCTGAAAAGTGGTTAAATGATTATTATACTTTTGAGAATAGAGAACGGGCAGAATTCTTAAAAGCAAATAATGTAAGTATACAAACATCATTATTTTAATCAACACACAACCTATAAATGCAAAATAGCCAGAAATCTATCAACCTAAGAAAAGAAATTTTAAAAATGCCCCACCGCACATGATAAAGACAAAGAAAATGAAAGACAGAAAAATTGAAATACAGACAGACAGGAAAAGAAAGCACAAAACGCTAACAGTCCTTTGCTGTCAGTGGCGGTGCAATGCTTCGTATGACAGTGACGTGCAAATTGAAACTTATGTTCTTCGTAGAAAATTCAGTGGTAAAATCGCCACCGAACAGCAACCGCCAAGCCGTTTAATGATGATTGCATTTGGATGCAAGTTGCCACAAACAGCAAACGATTTTAAAAGAATTTTGATTTAACAAATCTTCCCGTATACTTTTCTGTTTTCACCAAGTTTATGAAAAAAAATAAAGAAAATAAAAATAAAAACTGCCAGCATCTTCGCTGCGAAGAAATAACACAGATTTTTTCCAATGCAGGCAAGCCACTTAATTATAAACAAGTCGCAGCCCGCCTGAATCTTCATGACAACTCTCAAAAAATGAAGTTAAATTTTCTGTTGAAAGACATGGCAAAAAAGAAAATACTGACCGAAACCAAATACGAAAAATATCTACTGAACGAACAAGGGACAGATAAAAAGAAAAAAGTTTTTTCACATAAATCAAGTGAACTTATTATCGGAAAAGTAGATATGATTACATCAGGTGCTGCATATATTATTATTGAAGGAAGAGAAGATGATGTTTATGTTTCTTCCCATAAAATGATGAGCGCTATTGATGGAGATACGGTCTGTATACGGCTGTTGCACAGACGAAAAGGAAAAAAACAGGAAGGAGAAATAGTAAAAATAGTTCATCGTTCAAAAACAGAATTTGTAGGAATAATACAATTGTCAAATAAGTTTGCTTTTTTAGTTCCTGATAATTCAAAAATTCCATTTGATATTCACATTCCATTTGATAAAATTCTTGGAGCGAAGAATGGACAAAAAGTTATTGCAAAAGTTGTTCATTGGTACAACGAGAGAAAAAATCCTGATGGAGAAATAATCAAAGTACTTGGTGACCCCGGAAAAAATGAAACAGAAATTCACGCCATTCTTGCCGAGTATGGTTTGCCTTATGACTTTCCGAAAGAAGTAGAAAAGGCAGCTGAAAAAATTTCGGCAGAAATCACCAAAGAAGAAATTTTAAGTCGCAGAGATTTTCGTTCTGTTACAACATTTACGATAGACCCCGTTGATGCAAATGACTTTGACGATGCGGTTTCTATTCGCAAACTTTCAAATGGAAATTGGGAAATTGGTGTTCACATTGCGGATGTTACTCATTATGTAAAAGAAAATTCTGTACTTGATAAAGAAGCATACGCCCGTGCAACTTCCATTTACCTTGTAGATCGTGTTGTTCCTATGCTTCCCGAAAATCTTTCCAATGTAATTTGTTCGCTTCGCCCCGAAGAAGAAAAATTATGTTTCTCTGCTGTGTTTAATATGGATGATGATGCCAATGTGCTACAGCAATGGTTCGGAAAAACAGTAATTCGTTCGCATAAAAGATTCACTTACGAACAAGCTCAGGAAATAATTGAATCGGGAAAAGGATACCTTTCAACAGAGATGCTTGTGCTTGACCGCTTGTCAAAAAAACTTCGTGAAAAACGATTCAAAAGAGGAAGCATTGCTTTTGATAAATTAGAAATAAAATTTCATTTAGACGAACTTGGAAATCCTACAAGCGTTTATTTTAAAGAGATGAAGGACTCTAATAAACTCATAGAGGATTTTATGCTGCTGGCAAATCGCGCAGTAGCAGAATTTTGTTCGCTGCCTCATTCCTCATCTCTTTCTCATATAGAAAAAGAAGCAAAGTGTCATGAAATTGAAAGGAAGTCATTATTCATTTATCGCGTGCACGACAAACCAGATGGAGAAAAACTCAAAGCATTTGCAGAAATCGCAAAAAAATTCGGATATAAAATGAATTTGAAAAATGAAATTACTATTGCAGAATCTATGAATAAAATTTTAGCAGAAGTTGTTGGAAAGCCCGAAGCCAATATGATTGAGATGCTTGCCATCCGTACAATGTCAAAAGCAATTTACACTACGAATAACATTGGACATTACGGATTAGGATTTAAACATTACACACACTTCACTTCACCAATCCGTAGGTATCCGGATATGATGGTGCATAGATTGCTGGAAAGAAAATTAGCATCCAACATTGCATACATCCATCCGACAAAAAAGAAAAGAGATTTTTTTTCTCCCCCTTCAAATGAATTAGAAAATGCTTGCAAACATTCTTCTCAGCAAGAAAAATTGGCAGCAGAAGCCGAGCGTGCTTCTGTAAAATATAAACAAGTTCAGTATCTGATGAACAGAGTGGACGAGGAGTTTGAGGCGGTGATATCCGGAGTGAGTGAGTGGGGAATTTTTGTGGAGATTATTGATTCGCATTGCGAAGGGTTAGTGAAAATAAAAGACCTGACGAATGATTATTATTTTTTGGATGATAAGAATAAAAGATTAATTGGCAGAAAAACAAAACACTGTCTCACGCTTGGTGATAAAATAAAAGTGATTTTGAAACGAGCCGATATGAAAAAAAAACAATTGGATTTTTCGTTAGTGGAATAACAAAAAATGATATTATTAACTAAACATAGAGATTGTTTTCTGCTTTGTTCCTCCTTTCGGCAATCTCATGGCAACGTGGTGCAATGACAAGTTCAATTTTTGAAACTGCCCATAAAATAATTTTGTAATTTTGTTTGCGACTTTTGAAATTTATTATTTTCTGTTTAATTCTAACACCTTAAAATGATTCAGAGAATGGACATCTCAAATTCGCAAAAAGAACTTTCATTTTGAGTATTTTTCAGATGATTTCTTTCACATGACTTCTGATAATCCAATTCTTAATAGTCCTTATGAAGAACCAATTCTGCATTATGCAACTGATGCAGAAGGTTCTTTGAATTACAACGACATTAGAGAAGGAAGAAGAATTTTTACTCCCGACATTCAAGTGATTCCTTCTCGTCAGGGACAGCAACAATCTGCGTTTGAGGTAAATGATTTTGCAGAAGAATACGGAACGCATCTCATTAACCTTTGCCGTGCTGAAGTTGGAAAGTGGAGAGAAGAAAAATACCCAAATACAACAAGAGTTACAAAAGAGCTTCTCACATTTTGGTTTGATAATCCCGAACGGCACGCGGTGAAAAAATTATTTTTTGCCCAACGAGAAGCCGTTGAAACAGCAATATGGCTGAATGAAATTGCAGATAAATCAAATGCAGGACAAAATATTCTTAATAAACTTCGTCAAGGAATAGTAAGTGCAGATTCTTCTGACCAATTACCTCGCATCGCTTTCAAAATGGCAACTGGTGCGGGAAAAACAGTTGTAATGGGTTGTTTTATTTTGTATCATTATTTCAATCGTCAGGAATATAGAAGTGATACCCGTTTTGCAGATTACTTTTTAATTGTTACTCCCGGTATTACGATTAAAGACAGATTGGGAGTTTTATTTGTTGATACAAAAAATAAAAACCCGATGGATATTGAGGACTACTATCACATTCGCGGATTAGTGCCGATAAAATTAGAACATCGCTTAGAAAATCTTAATGCACGATTGGTAATAACAAACTATCACTCATTTGAACCAAAGACATTGCAGGGAAACAAGCGCAATCCGTTTGACGGAAAAGTGGATTTAGATGGAAATAAAATTAACACTAACAATACCGAAGATTTTTTGCAAGTCGTAAAACGGACTCTCAGTAAATTCAAAAAAGATTCTCGTTTACTCATAATGAATGATGAAGCACATCATTGCTATCTCCCGAAATCAAAAGGCAAAACATCCGACAACGAAGAATCGGATGAGAATGAAAGAGCTGCCGTTTGGTTTACAGGATTAAAAGAAATTTCCAGACGATTCAAATTGCAAAATATATATGACCTTTCTGCAACTCCTTACTATTTACAAGGTTCAGGATATGAGGCATACAGTTTGTTTCCGTGGACTGTGAGTGATTTCGGTTTGATTGAAGCGATTGAATCGGGGCTTGTAAAAATTCCTTTCATTCCCGAAAGCGATAACACGCAAGAATTGAAAATGCCGGTGCTTCGCAACTTGTACGAGCATGTGAAAAATGAATTACCGAAAAAAGGACAGCGAAAGAAAAAATCAGAAGCAAAAGAAGAAGGAAAAAAACTTACGGAATTGCCTCCCCAACTCCCTTCTTTGGTGAAAGGTGCTTTAGACCAATTCTACAACCACTATGTAGATTATTACAAAGGGTATCGCGAACAGCAGGAAGAAAAATCAAATTTATTTTCTGCTCCTCCTGTTTTCATTCTTGTTTGTAATAATACTTCCGTTTCAAAAGAGGTTTACAAATACATTGCAGGTTATGAGTTTGAAAGTGAAAGTGGAGAACTTATTACGCGAGATGGTGCAAAGGAATTATTCAGCAATTATGACCCCACTACAAAAAAACCATTGAAGAAACCGCCTACACTTTTGATTGATAGTGATGCGTTGGAAAACAGCGACCAGATAAATGAAGAGTTCAAAAAAATATTTTCTTCTGAAATAGAAGAATTCAAAAAGGACTATGCGAGAATTCACGGACAGGGAAGTGCGGAAAAAATCACTGAGGCAGAAATTCTTCGCGAAGTAGTTAATACTGTCGGGAAACAAAACAAGTTAGGTTCTCACATTCGCTGTGTTGTTTCTGTTTCAATGCTCACTGAAGGATGGGATGCAAACACAGTAACGCATATTATGGGAATCCGAGCTTTTGGCTCACAGTTGCTCTGTGAGCAAGTTGCAGGACGAGCATTACGGAGAATGAATTATTTTTTGCAGGGCTATGATAAAGATGGAAAGCCCACCAATGATAAACGAAAAATTGTTGTAGAGAAATTTCCTCCTGAATATGCCCACATCATTGGAATTCCATTTAAAATGTTCAAAGGAGGAAAGTCCGAACCACCACCTCCACTTGTTAATTTAATTCATATCGTTGCTCTTCCTGAAAGACAAGAAAAATTTGAAATCACTTTTCCGAATGTGATCGGATACAGAATAGGAAATTCAGAAGGGGAAATAAAATATGCCTTCAATAACATTGAGAATTATGAAATCCGTGGCGACACCACTCCCATTAGAACAAAACTTGCAAATGCTTTTTCACCGCAGGAAATAGAAATTCAAATTCAAAGTGTGTTGGAAAAGCGCGATGCTGAAATTATTTTTTGGCTGACGAAAGAACTCATAAAGGTTCATTTCTCTGATGACGAAGGCAATGCAAATTTTCAGAAGTTCAGCAAACTAAAAAAAATTGTGGAGGAATGGTACGATAAAAAAGTTATTCTTCTGAATATTCAAGACCAACGGTTCAAACGACTCTTGTTTTTTGAAACTCCGAAAAAAATTGTGGACCATATTGTCCGCGCAATAAACACCGAAAAAAATACTGCCGAATTTATCCGTCCCGTTTTTAATTACTACAATAAATTCAGCAGTACAAAATATGTAAATGGTAATACGATTAAAGAAGTTTATCCTACAAAAAAGAGTCACATAAATTATGTGGTTATGGACAGCAATTGGGAAGCCATCACCGCAAAAACATTTGAAGAATTAGAGCAAGTTCAAAGTTATGTAAAGAATCAATTTTTGGGATTGACGATTCCATATATAAAGGACGGCAAAGACAAACAATATTTTCCTGACTTCGTTGCACAATGCAAAGGCAAAGATGGAAAAACGAAAAACCTGATGGTTGAAATAACAGGGATGAGCAAAGAGAAAGCAGAAAAAAAATGGTTTGTAGAAAACCGATGGCTTCCTGCTGTGAATGCGATGAAAGAAAAATACAATTATCCCGAATGGCATTTCATTGAAATTGCCAACGACATTCGCGATATTAAAAATCAATTGGCAGAAAAGATATCTTCACTTTAAAAAGTAAATTATAATTATGACAAATTCGTCACAATTAAAAAAATATCACGATGAAAAAACAAAATGACATAAAAATATTTGAAGATAAAAAAGTAAGAACCCTTTGGGATGCAAAGCAGGAGAAATGGTATTTATCAATTATTGATGTAATTGAAATACTAACCAGCAGCCCCAGGCCGAGGAAATACTGGAATGCTTTAAAAACAAAACTAAAAGCAGAGGGAAGTGAACTGTCCCATAAATTGGGACAGTTGAAAATGGCAGCGGAAGACGGCAAGATGAGAATGACCGATGTTGCCGATACTGAACAACTTTTTCGGCTGATACAATCCATACCATCGCCAAAGGCAGAGCCATTTAAACTTTGGCTGGCACAAATTGCTGCCGAAAGATTAGACGAAATGCAAGACCCTGAATTAACTATTGACAGGGCTTTAGAGCAATATCTTCAATTGGGCTATTCTGAAAACTGGATTAACCAACGGCTGAAAAGTATTGAAATACGAAAAGAACTGACTGATGAATGGAAAAAAAGGGGATTAAAAGAAGGCGTCCAATTTGCAACACTTACCGATATTATTACCAAAGTATGGGCTGATAAAACCACCAAAGAATATAAAATTCTGAAAGGATTAAAAAAGGAAAATCTTAGAGACAATATGACCAACACCGAATTGATTTTGAATATGCTTGCGGAGGCATCTACCAAAGATATTTCATCAGCGGTAATACCAAAAACTTTTGAAGACAGTAAAAAAGTAGCAAAGCAAGGTGGTAATGTAGCCAAAGTAGCAAGAAAAGAATTAGAGGCAAGAACAGGAAAAAAGGTGATTACGGAATTAAATGCCAAAATCGTTTTGCAATTAAAAAATAATAACGAGAAAAATGTCTGAACTGGGATTTATTGGATTTGCGGGATGATAAGATTAAAATAAAAATAAAATGAAACATGAAGATATAACGAGGAGAATAATTTCATCAGCAATGAAAGTTCATTCTGCTCTTGGTAATGGTTTTCAGGAAGTAATTTATCAAAGAGCAATGGCAATAGAGATGCCATATCAGGAACTTAGTTTTAAAAGAGAAATGGAAATGCCGGTATTTTACAGAGACGAGCAGATCGGAACGAGAAGAGTGGATTTTTTTGTAGAAGAACTGATAATGGTTGAACTGAAGGCAATCATCAAATTAGAAGATGTTCACATTGCACAGGCATTGAATTATCTGGAAGCATACAATATGGAAATAGGGCTATTGATAAATTTTGGCGCAAAGAGTTTAGAGTTTCACCGTTTGACAAATAAAAAATTCAATCCCATAATCCTTTAATCTCAAAAATCCCGGTTCATACTATGGCAAAAAAAGTAGAATCCATCAAGCATAAATCATCCAGGCGGATGCATATTCCGAGCAAAGAAGAAGCGGGATATGAAGATGAAAACCCGAAAGTGAAAAGCGGGAAGAAAATAATTGAACTCCCGAAAAATCCTGTCGTGCATCGCGGGCAGGACCCCGAATTGTTTTGGCTCAACAAATACGAAAACGATGACCGCGAGGATTTACTCAGAGTAGATATCCGTTCTCTTTACAGACACGAGCATATTTCTCCCGAAATTCTGATTAAAAACTTATACAAGATTACCGAAAAAAAAAACAGTCAGTTGGATTTCTTTAACGTAAACGAACTTTTTGGAAACGCATTAGAGAAAGATGAACTGGAAAAAGTAAGCGAGTACTACAAGCATCAAGATGGGTGGACAAACCGCCTCATACAAGGCGACAGTCATTTGGTGATGGCAAGTTTGCTTGAACGCGAAGGAATGGCTGGACAAGTGCAGTGCATTTATATTGACCCTCCTTATGGAATTAAATACGGAAGCAATTGGCAGATAAAATTAAATAACCGTGATGTGAAAGATGGTAACGATGAATCACTTGCAGGAGAACCCGAACAAATAAAAGCATTCAGAGATACTTGGGAACTGGGAATTCATTCTTATCTCTCATATTTAAGAGACCGTTTACTTATCGCAAAAGAACTTCTCACCGAAAGCGGAAGTTGCTTTGTGCAGATTAGCGAGGAAAATGTTCATCTCGTTCGTAGTGTTATGGATGAGGTTTTTGGTAGTGAGAATTTTTGCAGTTTAATTCCATTTAAAAAAACCACAGGTTTTGGTTCTGAATTAATTGACAGCACTTATGATTATCTTTTATGGTATGCTAAAAATAAAACTGAAGTTAAATACAGAAAAATATACAAAGAGAGAAGTGCTGACAAAACAAATAATACATATAGTTGGATTGAAGACGAAAAAGGAAATGAAAAAAGATTAAAGAAAAATGATTTTGATGAAAATGGAAATATCATTATTCCTTACAAAAAAAGATTTTCAGCATCCAGTTTAATGTCATCAGGAGAATCAGAAACAGGGTCTCAACCATTTGAATTAAATGGAACAACATATTTTCCTGCGAAGGGAACACATTGGAAAACTCATAAAGAAGGATTAAAAAAATTAAACACAAAAAAGCGTCTTATTGGAGTAAATAAAACTTTAGCATTTAAAAGATATGAAGATGATTTTCCTTATGTGACTTTTGATAATGTGTGGAATGACACCCTCCAAAGCACTTTTTCCATAGAGAAAATTTATGTGGTACAAACAACACTAAAAGTTCTTGAACGTTGTCTCTTAATGACCACCGACCCAGGCGATTTAGTACTTGACCCTACTTGCGGAAGCGGGACCACTGCATTCGTTGCCGAACAATGGGGCAGAAGATGGCTCACCATTGATACCAGCAGAATTGCATTGAACATTGCAAAGCAACGGCTAATGACGGCAACATTTCCTTATTACAAATTATATAGCGAACAATGTTTAGTGGATGGTGAGCAGAAAAAAACTTCCCACTACCCACCACCCACTACCAACTTACAAGACATCAGGCAAGGATTTATTTACAAAACCGTTCCACACATTACGCTGAAAAGTTTAGCAAATGACGAACCCCCTGCGACAGAAACCCTTTACGACAAACCTGAAATTGATAATAAACGTTTGCGTGTAAGTGGTCCTTTCACAGTAGAAACATTACAAAACTTTGAACCAATCAGTCCTGATGAATTGGATGACGAGCAAATGATAAATGAAGATGCTGGAGAATGGTCAGAAAAAATAAAACAGCATTTGCTGAGTACAGGAATTAAAAACGGAAGAAAAGATGAGCGTGTTTCATTTTCGAGAGTGGAATTATTATCTGATGCCTATTTGCATGCGGAAGGATTTTACCTCACCCCCGGACCCTCTCCAAAAGGAGAGTGGAGAAATACTGGCGAGAAGAAAGCATACTTTCACATCGGTCCTAAATTCGGAACCGTGAGCAAGAGTGCAGTAAACGAAGCAGTGAAAGGATGTCGCTCTCGCGGAGATGCACAATGGTTAATCATTCTTGGATTTAGTTTTGAAAGCGATATTGATGCCACAAGCGATAAAACTACGAGTATGGGAAAGTTTGAAGTAACCAAAGCGCGTATCCACGATGATTTGTTGCAGGAGGGATTGAAAAAGAAACCATCAAAAAGCGCGGCTTCGTTTGTTACCATTGGTGAACCGGATATTTTATTAGTGGATAGTGGTTGGTGGTTAGTATCAGTGGATAGTGGTCAGGGATTAGCGGATAGCAATAAGAATAACATAACACACAATAAAGAACTAACCACTCAACAACTAACAACTAAAATTTTATGTAATTATGACATTATTAAAAAACTTTCAGGACTTGATAGTTTGGCAAAAATCAATAAACTTAACCAAACAGATTTATCAGCATACATCATCCTTTCCCAAAGAAGAGATGTATGGATTAACTTCTCAAATGAGAAGAGCATCGGTGAGCATTCCGGCAAACATATCGGAGGGTCAGGCACGGAACACAACGGGAGAGTTTATTCAGTTCTTGGGGATAGCGAAAGGTTCTTTAGCGGAATTACGGACTTTGATTCTTTTATCACGGAACTTGGAATTTCTGACGAAAGAAAATTCAGAAGTGCTATTAAACAATTGTGTGGAGATAGCAAAGTTGCTCAATGGGCTAATGAACTCTCTCTGCAAAAAGAACTAACCACTTACCACTATTCACAAACCACTATTCTGGGATTAGACATTTACGACCCGATAAAAGACGAAGTGAAACCCCGTAATGTTCACGACATCGCATATTGGATGGTGGATGATGATTATGATGGAAGCAATTTTGTGGTGAAACAAGTTTTCTTCTGCGGTGGAGATAAAGATGAGTTTGACAAATGGAAAAAAGGATTGAGTGGGTTAGCGAAAAATGGCACAAAACGAAACGTAGAAAAAACTTTAAAAATTGAAATTGATGATGATGCATTTGACCGTTTGTATGGTCACATCTCTCACCCGATAGAAATAAAAAAGAAAGGACAGAAGATTGCTGTAAGAGTGATAAGTCAGTTCGGTGAGGAAACAATGAAAGTGATGATAATATAAATTATTTTTTATGACTAAATCAGATATCGTTACCAAAATCTCGGAAAAGACCGGGATTGAAAAAGAAGAAACCAAAGCAATCATTGAAGCATTTGTAAGTGTAGTTAAAAATTCCATGTGCGAAGGAAAAAATATTTATCTGCGCGGCTTCGGAACATTTCTTATTAAGAAGCGAGCTGCAAAGCCAGGTAGAATTATGTCCAGTAATACAATCATTATGATTCCTGCTCATAATATTCCTGCTTTTAAACCAGCAAAAAATTTTGCCAACAAACTAAAAGAGAAAGTGCCGGTTACTAAATAATGTTTTAGGACTTATGCACTTTGTATATTTCTCGCAGATTTAATAAACGCAAAGTATTTTCGTATTTCTTGGCGAACTTTGCGCCTTTGCGAGAGACAAAAAGTATTCTTGCGTAAGTCCTGAAAAGTAAACATAATTGATATTTTTGTAAAATCATGATTCCTTTCGCTCCTCCAAAAATAACCGATGAAGTTGTAAATGCCGTCAAAGAAGTTTTGTATTCGGGATGGATTACAACCGGACCAAAGACAAAATTTTTCGAAAAAAAACTCGCGGAATATTGCAATGTTCCATCAGTACTTTGTTTGAACTCAGCAACAGCAGGGCTTGAGTTGGTGCTTCGCTGGTTTGGCGTACAAAAAGGTGATGAGGTAATTATTCCTGCTTACACATATTCTGCAACTGCAAATGTAGTAATTCACTGCGGAGCGAAACCCGTTTTTGTGGATGTAAATAAAAATGATTTCAATATATCCGTTGAGAAAATTGAAAGAGCAATTACTTCACGCACCAAAGTAATTATACCTGTTGACTTTGGTGGATTTCCCTGTGATTATGATGCAATAAATGATTTGGTGAAACAAAAAATTATCAGAAAAAAATTTAAACCAAATTTGTTAATTGACGAACAAAAAAAACTGAAAAGAATATTGATATTAAGTGATGCTGCGCATTCTATTGGTGGAAAATACAAAAACAAAAAAACAGGATCGCTTACTGATGTTTCGGTTTTTTCTTTTCATGCCGTAAAAAATCTTACAACCGCAGAAGGTGGTGCAGTTTGTTTGAATCTTCCAAACCCGTTTGATAATTTGAAAATTTATTCTTCTTTGAATATAAAATCTCTTCACGGACAAAACAAAGATGCATTTTTGAAAATTCAAAAAAACGACTGGCACTACGATATTATTGAAGCAGGGTACAAATGCAACATGACTGATATTGCTGCTGCTATGGGACTTGCTGAAATGAAAGAATACGATAAAGAAACTATTCCTAAAAGAAAATATATCTGCGAAAAATATTCTCAAACATTTTTAAATTTTAATTGGGCTGAAGTTCCTTTATTGAAAGATTTATACAGAGAATCATCATATCATCTGTATCCGCTCAGGATAAAAAATATTTCGGAGGAACAACGGGATGCAATCATAAAAAGAATTTTTAATCGTAATGTTTCAGTGAATGTGCATTTCATTCCCGTTCCAATGATGAGTGCGTATAAAAAACTCGGATACAAAATAAAAAATTATCCGAATGCTTACGATAATTTTTCCAGAGAAATTTCGTTACCTGTTTTTTTTGGTCTTACTGATGAACAAATTGATGTCGTAATTAAAGCAGTTGTAAAATCAGTTGAAGAAATCATTACATGAAATGTATCTTTGACATATTCTCATCTTTCGTCGGTATCATTATTCTACTTCCTGTTTTTATTATTATTTCTTTATTGGTTTTTATCGGTTCGGGTTTTCCTATTTTTTACTTACAGAAAAGAGTGGGGAAAAACGGAAAAGATTTTTTGCTCTATAAATTTCGCACTATGAAAATTGGTTCTGATAAAAACGGACTGCTTACAATAGGGAAAAAAAATTCAAGCATTACATCTGTTGGATATTTTCTTCGTAAATATAAATTGGATGAACTACCCCAGTTATTCAATGTGCTTGTTGGCGATATGTCGCTTGTTGGTCCGCGTCCTGAAGTGAGAAAATATGTGGAAATGTACAGTGAGGAACAAAAAAATGTTTTATCTGTCAAGCCCGGCATTACTGATTATGCATCTATTAAATATTCAAATGAGAGCGAGATTCTTTCTAAATCGGAAAATCCCGAACAATTTTATATTTCTGAAATAATGTCAGCAAAACTGAAATTAAATCTCCGCTACATAAAAGAGCAAAGTATGCTCACTGATTTAAAAATTATTTTTAAAACCTTCGGAAAAATTTTTTGAACTCACTACACTTTTGTTTTATCAAGAGACGATAGAAGGATTTTTATTTCAGAGACCTTATTGGAATATCCGAGTTTTTGATATGAGTTAATAAGAATTCGCATGAGACGTTTTATCATTTCGGCATTTGTACAGGGCTGATAAAAATTCGGTTGCGGATCAAGATTTAATTTTATCAGAAATGTATCAATTACTTTTTTTCCAAATACTACACCGCGGTTGAAAGGATTTATGTAAAACAAAATTCCATCGGAAATCATTTCAGAATCTTTTTTATTTTTTATAGACATTACCTGATTTTCGTCTTTGTAACAAAGGATAAAATGTTCAGGCAGGTTCACGCCAAAAATCGGAATGTTTAATTCCTGAACAATCACTAAATATAAAATTGAAAGTGAAAGAGGATTGCCTCTTTTGCTTTCTAAAACATTATTGATATATGAACTTTGAAGTGAATGATAGTTTTGTGTGTTGGAACTAAAGTTGTGAACTTCAAAAAGAATATGATTGACGATTCTTGCTTTTTCAAGTGCAGTAAGTTTATCATTGAGTTCAATCCAGATGTCTTGCTTAATTTGATGTAATTGCTTTCTGATTTTTTTCTCGTTCAAATCAGGATACTGATACTTTGCAATCAACAAAGCGCCATCCAGAAGATTCTGTTCCTGTGTTAATGTCCATTCTGATAATTTGTCAATAATGGTATTGAACTGTATACCATGAATTATTTCCTCAATCCTGTTTTGTATTACAACATCAGAAGAATTTTCCCATACACTTTCCAACAAAGGTATTACCTGACTGCCTATAGAAAAAAATCTTTCACGTACCTGTTGAAATACAAGAGTGTCTGTATCATCCAGCAAACTAATCAAAGCAGTAAATTCTTTTTCGTTCATAAGAAAAAAAATATAAAATAATTTATTTTTACGGCATTGTTAATTTGGTATAGATTTTTAGATTGCTTCGGTCGTTCCTCCCTCGCAATGACGTTTAAATTGAGCGTCATTGTGAACCATGAGGAACGAAATGGGAAGCAATACCTATACTTATTTAACAATACCTATTTTTACAAATATCATTCAAAAATCTATATTAAAAGAAGCTCAAAAAAAAAGATATTAACAATGCATTGTTAATATCTTTGACGTAAGGCGGATGAGTAAATCTGTTGGAATATGGTAATCAAAGTATTTTTTTTTACATGCAAAAAATTATTACTTTTACTTTTTAATTTAAAATAAATTCATAAAATATTACGATTATGACAAAAAAAAATAATAATAAAATTTTAGTTCCAATAGATTTTTCGGAACAATCTCTCATTGCACTGGGACAATCCTATAACCTTGCACGAGAATATAATGCAGAAATTCTTCTTCTTTATGTAATTGAAGAAAAAGGATCTATTGCTTCTCTTCTTTTTTATTCCCAAAAGCAGTTTGATAACATAAAAAAAGATATCCAGAAAAAACTAAATAAAATTGCTGAGGACATAGAAAAGGAAAATAAAATTAGTGTAGACACGATGATTGCACATGGAAAACCATACGAAAAAATTATTGAAGTTGCCAGTATGATTGATGCTCTCATGATTATCATGGGACACAACAGTTGTACCGAATTAAAAGCAAGATTTATTGGCTCCAATGCTTTACGAGTGATACGTGAAGTTACTCACCCGGTTATTACCATTCAAGGAAAACATCATTATGATGGCTGTAAAAATATTGTTCTTCCGTTAGATCTTACTAAAGAAACACGCGACAAAGTTCACCATGCTTTAGAAATTGCAAAACTTGGAATCAATAAAGCAGCTATCCGAGTTGTTTCTATTCTTCCGAGTTACGATGAGTTTGTAGTGAATCGTCTCACACGACAGTTAGAACAAGTAAAAGCATATATTCAAAAACAAGATGTGGAATGTACTGCTGAAATTATCAAAATCATGAAAGGCGAAGAAACCCCTGCTCATTGCATTATTGATTATGCACATAAAGTAGATGGAGATCTTATTATCGTTATGACTCAGCAGGAATTTGATTTCACCCGTTACTTCATTGGCTCAACGGCTCAGGAAATTATAAACAACTCTGATATTCCTGTGATGAGCATTATTCCTGATATAAGGAAATACAAAAGTGTGGAATAATAGTAATCAATTAGTTTTATTTACTTCCAAAAACCTTTTTTAAAATATCCGTAATTCTTGCAATAGGGTCTTTGCGGATTTTGTATTCTTCTCCGGCAATAAGTTTGAACAATCCATCTAACGTTCGCAGAGTAATGTACTGCTCAAGATTTGGATTTTGTTTTTCCACTCCGGGAATTTTATTATAAGTGGTGATAATCGGGTTCCAGTATTTTGTAACCTCTACTTTTTGAATTGCTTTCTTAATGATGGGAGTAAATTTAGTTGTAAGATCAGCAGAAGTTTTGTCTTTCAGATATTGAGTTGCCGCATTATCATTGCCGTTCAAAATAGAAAAGCCATCTGAAATACTCATTGCTTTGATAGCATCCAGAAAAACCGGTGCAGCAGTTTTTGATGCTTCTTCCGCTGCACGATTCATACTCATTTCAAAATCTCCCACTTGTTTTTTCATCCCTATCTTTTCAACTGTATTTTTTATTTTGATTGCTTCGGGAGGAAACGGAATAAAAATGAGCGGGTTTTTATAAAAGCCATCTGTTTGGGATGCCGATGTTGTGGAATTATTTGTTCCAACATTCAACGCTTCACGCAGTCCACAAATCACTTCATCGTTAGTGAGTGGCTTGGGATTTTTAGAATATTGCTCAATCTCTTTTTGAACGTTATCCAAAGTTTTATTCAAATCAATTTGTCCTGTTGACGCACAGGAAAAATAAAGAAGAGAAATAAAAATCAAGGAAATATTTCTGATTGTTTTCATAAATTATTAGTTTAATGTTTAATTGTTTTTTCTCGCATAGTTCGGCAAGCTCACTACAAGTAATAAATTCTCAACAACCATTAACAATTTACAATTAACCATTAACAATTTACCATCAACCTCTTTGTATTTATTTCTGTATAATAATTTTTTTATTTATCGTTCCTTGTTCAGTTTTTAGTTGCAAAAAATAAATCCCGTTCTGCAAATCAAGAGTAAAGGAATTAAGATTAGGGTTTTGTTGTGAATATATTTTTGCTCCATATATATTGAACACATCTATATCCCGAATAAATTTACTGCTCTGTATTTTGAATTGCCCTGTATTTGGATTAGGCGAAATAATAATATCGCTTTCATTCAAATATGTATTAACATTAACATTTGTTATACGACTATGATTAGACCTGGAAAAATTGTAACTTACCATCGGTTGAGGGTTTTTTATTATTGTTGGAGTGCAACTGATGTTCCATTTAGTTATTACTCGCCATAAGCCGGTATTCTGGTAAGTGGTATAGTTGACATCAGTGTAAGACAGCGAAGAAGCTCCTAATGTTTGTATGGTTACCCAATTTCCTGTTGAGAGAGTATCACGTTGGAACAAATAATTTGAAAGTGCAGGAACAGGTTCTGTCTGCCCTTCAATCAGATAATCATTCCATGAAAAGTTACCGTTATTGTTTTGAATGAATAATGTTTTATGATATGGACTCATTTGGCTTATGTTTCCGCAAGTATCTTTTACGGCTATTTTATATTTCCATGTTGAAGCATTAGGATCTCCGTTGGCGGCATAAAGTGTGCGTACTGTATCAATGAACTGGCTCAGAGAAGTATAAGGAACTTTTCCTATGATTGCATAATTGTTGTTTGCTGTATCACGATAAACAAAAAATGTATCTGCAATCGGATAAGATGTTTTATCCCAGATAATAAGATTATACTTTGAAAGAGAATCTACTGTAACAGCACAGATGGGCAGTGCAGATGAAACAACAGAATTATTTATTTGCACAGTATCGGAAATCTTACAGCCGTTTGTATCTGTAATTGTAACTGTATAACTGCCACTGCTAAGTGCCGATATTTTCTGATTTGTTTGCCCATTACTCCACAAATAAAAATAAGGAGACGCACTACCGCTTGCAGTTACTGTTGCTTCACCATCATTATTATAGCAGGAAGCATTCTTGAATGTTTTGATTAAAGTAGGATGACTGACAGTAATAACAGCATTAGCAGTTCCTGAACCACAAGAAGTGGTAATAGTAACAGAGTATGTAGTTGTGTTGGTAGGAGAAACAGTGATAGATTGTGTTGTTTGTTCCGTGTTCCATATATACGTTTCTCCGTTTGGTTTTGCTGTGAGAGTTGTGCTTTGTCCTAAACAAATGATTTGGTTTACTACATCAATACTAACAGAAAATGCTCCACCACCATTACCTGTTTTAAAAATGGTTCCACTACCTCCTACAACGTAACCCGTATTAGCATCAGGGAAATAAACTGAATTTACCCACTGCGTTATTTCGTTTGCTTGTGTTACCCAATTGCTTCCACCATTGCCTGTTTTTAAAATGGTTCCACCACTGCCTACAACATAACCCGTATTGGCATCAGTGAAATAAACTGAATATAACGATTGCGTTGTTCCGCTTGATTGTACTGACCAATTGCTTCCGCCATCGTTTGTTTTCTGAATGGTTCCACCATTGCCCACAACGTAACCCGTAGTGGCATTGGGAAAATAAACTGAATACAATTGCAATGTTCCGCTTGATTGTACTGACCAACTGCTCCCGCCATTACTTGTTTTTAAAATGGTTCCACTCTCGCCAACAATGTAACCTATATTGGAATCGGTAAAATAAACTGAACGTAAAGTAGTCGTTATTCCGCTTGATTGTGTTGACCAATTACTTCCACCATTGTTTGTTTTCAAAATGGTTCCATCAGAACCTACGGCATAACCCGTATTGGCATCGGTGAAATAAACTGAAAATAAAGTAATTGTTGTTCCGCTTGTTTGCGCTGACCAATTGCTCCCGCCATCGCTTGTTTTCAAAATGGTTCCATAATAACCTACAACATAACCCGTATTAACATCGGTGAAATAAACTGAATTTAAAGAATTTCCCTGCGAAGAGTTTTGCGAATACCATCCGCATTGTGAAAAAGAAAAATAAGAAGTAAAAAGGCAAGATGCAAGAAAGCAAGATGCCAAGATTGAGAAAGAAAAGGTTTTTTTCATATTGTTGAATTATTAAATTGTTGCATTGTTACATTGTTTCATTGTTATGCCCTTTCAGGGCGTAATGTTGTATAGATTTTCTCTCACAGGGCGATGCCCTGTGTTATGATATAATGCCCTTTCAGGGCATACATTGTTTCATTGTTTCATTGTTTCATTGTTGAATTTAGGTTTGAATGAGTCCGATTAATAAACGTATGGGCTGTGGGCTGTGTAAAACTTCTGAATAAGTTCTAATTTCAAAGTTTTAAATCGCACTTCACCGCCGCTGACACAAGACCAATGTTGGTTGCAGTTTTTTATTTTTTTAATGTGTATCCGATGCTAAGTCCTGCCCAAGGAAATATTGGATAATCTATATTAACTACGTTTGTAAAATATTCAAAATTTCTATAATTATCTTTCTCAAAATAGGCATTAATAAAAGCAATCATTGGTGTGAGTGTCGCCCTAAAAAATAATCCTCCTTGATGTCTTTGAAATCGGTATCCTATTTTAGGTGTAAAATATGAATAATAGTATGACCAATTGAATATGTCTTTTCCTCCTAATATTGTAAATCCAAGCCCAATCTCTATATGATGACTCTTTTTGTAAAATATAAAGTTATAAGATACAGGCACTCCAAAATAACTACCATCACCAAATCCTTCTGCTATCGGTACAATAACAATTCCCGCAGTAAAAGAAGTTTTAATTTTTTTATTTAAATGATACAAGCGGTCAAATGAAAGCGAGCTATTTAATCCCTGTCCAAATGCTTCTGCATAAATTGTGTTTCTTTTTATTAATGTATCTCTCAGTTTACTCTCTTGTCCAATTGTTGCAATTGAAATAAATAAAAAAATAAATTTTAAAAATATTTTCATGGCATCAATTTAAAATTGCAGATAACTACCTTTCTTGCATAATTCTATTGCCCCATCTTATCATCATCGGGTACGTGTAGTATCCCGTTTTAATGGCAATTACACGCTGTTTGTATTCGTTCATTTTTTTAATTTTTATTCCATTCTGAGTTATCAAAAGAATACATATAAACTTCCCAATTATTATCCTTATAATCCGTAGTCAAATAGTCGTGAACTACGTTTCTGTAGCGAAGCATATCATCACCGAAGTCCCTAAAATCAATCATAAGTTTGCCACTTTTGATATATTTTTTTTCACATTTAATGGCATCTAATATTTGTATTCTTACTTCATCTATTGAAAACCCTTTCCCATCTATCAATTTTTTAGCGAGCAACTACTAATGCCCATTCAATAATTTGCTGAGCTAATTCACTACCAACTCTTTCCTGTGCTTCGGCGGTTGCTGCACCAATATGAGGAGTGAGTGAAATTTTTGGATGCTGTAAAACTTCTTTTTTAGGAGTGGGCTCATTTACAAAAACATCAAGAGCAGCATGTGCAATTTTTCCAGTATTCAATGCTTCAATCAATGCTGATTCGTCAATTATTCCGCCTCTGGATGTGTTCACTATGCACCCACCTTTTTTAATTTTATTCAACTCGTCATTTCCAATTACGGCTTTGCCATCTTTTTGTTTAGGAACATGAAGAGTAATAAAATCGCTTTGTGCAAGCACATCGTTAAGCGGAATAGTATTAATTTTTATGCTTACATTTTTTGCTCCAAAAATTTCAACATCAATAGTTGCTTCTTTCACAAATGGGTCGTATGCTATCACTTTCATTCCGCAGCCGAGAGCATATTTTGCAACAATCTGTCCGATACTTCCGATGCCAATGATACCAAGTGTTTTGCCACGTAGTTCAATTCCTTTTCCATATTTTTTTTTCAAATCATTAAAATTCATTTCTCCTTTTACAGGCATTTCGCGATTGGCGTCATAAATAAATCTTGCCATAGAAAATAAATGTGCAAACACGAGTTCAGCCACCGAAAATGCAGATGCAGCAGGAGTGTTTATCACTTTAATTCCTTTTGAGCGTGCATATTCCACATCAATATTGTCCATTCCAACACCACCTCTGCCGATAAGTTTTAAATTGGGACAGGCATCAATCACATTTTTTCTGACTTGTGTTGCACTACGAACGAGCAGTACAGAAAAATTATTTTCATTTATTGCTTCAGCAAGTTTTTCCTGCTGAATTTTTTCGACAGATATTGTGAATCCAGCGGATTCTAATTTCAATTGAGCCGATTTTTCAATACCATCATTTGCGAGTATTTTCATATAAAAAAAGATTAAATTGATTTTGTAATTTGAATGTGCAAATGTAAAATATTATTTTTAAACACTATCACTCCGACTAAAATTATTTGTCATCATATTTATGTTTTGAGATTTTAGAAATGTTTTCTATGTCTCTCGCATTTAACTATCCGTTTTGTTTTCTAACCGGAAGAGATGTTTCACCAACATTCGTTTTGCAATAGGCAAAAAAGTTTCTTCCAGAGGAAAAATCATATCTGTTTCTATAGCGTAAGTAGCAGGATTAGGGATGTTTTTATTTTTCTGAATAAGATCACATTTGATGGATTCAAAAGTATTGAAAAAAGTTTTTTTAAACAATTTCACATATTGTGTGTGAATGGCTTTATGTTTTTCATGTATATTTTCAAAGATGGTAATCTGATATTCGTACACGTTTGTGCCGGCTATCTCCCCACATTTTAAAAATATATAGCCATTATCAGAAGAAAGTGGAACAATTCCGACTGGCAGAATTGATAAATGATTCTCAATAAAATCGTAAATGGCTTTCCCTTCTTTTATCTGCTGTTCAAATTGAAGGATAGCATACGAAACAATATTTTCAATTTCCTGCATCAGCATGTCATCATCTATATTTTTTTTAAATGATAATTTTTTTTTGTTGATATCAATATCGGAAAGTTGCTGAGGAAAATGTTTGCGCAGATTTATTTTATTTTCACGGATGGAAATTGCAAAACGGTAATGCTCTATCAGTTCTGACAGCCAGGGATAAAGTTTGGTGGCACTAAACTGCTGTTTCACTTCCTGCAAATAAGAAAGAAGTAAGTATTTTTTATACTCAAAGTCAATGTGTTTTTCGGTAATCCAATTTTTATTTAATGTAGTCATTGTTGCAAAACTATTGATTTTATGAAAATAGTCCATCTATCAGTTTATACCAACATCAGAACTCCTGACCTGCTCATTTCAAAATAAAGGATTTATAGAAGAAATTGTGGTTCTTTATTGATGGCGGATCAAGCCCGCCATGACGAACTAATGAGATAATTGATTGAGGTGGCGGGTCAAGCCCGCCATGATGAACAAATTAAAAAGGATTTATAGAAATTTTTTTATGAGAAAAGAACAAGTAATTTTCCTATCTCAAAATATTTATATTTCCTCTTGCCACCGCTTTATCATCGCATTTGATAATGTAGTAATAAGCACCGGCAGGAAGTGGGTTTCCGCTGTATGTTCCATCCCAATTGTTTTTGTAATTGGTTGCTGAAAAAACTTCTTCGTTCCATATACTGTACACCTTCACATTACAATTTTGATAAGACATTATATTTTGTATGCTAAAAAAATCATTGATGCCATCACCATTAGGCGTAAGGAGATTGCCGGAAACAAAAACTGTATCAGAAATTTTATTCATTATGATAATACTGTCGGATGCTGTGCAGTTATTTATATCTGTACCCTTTACGAAATAAGTTCCGCTTTGCGTAACGGTAATGCTGATGGAATTTGCGCCTGTGCTCCATGCATAACTATTGGCACCATTTGCTATTAACATAACTTTGTTGCCGTCAGATAAAACAGTATTTCCGCTTGTCGTGATGGTAACAACAGGGAGCGGAGTTGAAGTAACACTTACAGAAGCAGTATTCGTGCATCCATTAACGTCAGTTACCACCACATTGTTATTACCTGACGATGAAACCGAAATAGATTGAGAAGAAGAACCATTATTCCATAGATAAGAAGCGAATCCGCTGCCGGCATTTAATGTTACGGTATTACCAGCGCAGAATATTGTAGAGCCGCTTGATGTGATAGCAACACTTGGCAGCGGGTTAATGGTAATTGATGAAGCAACAGTGTCTCGGCAACCATTTTGTGTTACAGCAATCAAAGTAACAGTAAAAGTTCCGGGTGAATTATAAATGTGTGTTGAATTTCCTACACTTTGATTACCATCACCAAAATTCCAAAGATAAAAATCAGGATTGATTACTGTACTTGTGTTTGTAAATATTGCGTTAGTATTAAGACAAGTACTCGTTGTTGAAAATGTAGCAATAGGATTAGGGAATACTTCAGTTGTCTTGGTAGCGAAAGCACTGCATCCTTTGTCAGAGATGCAAATGAGTTTGGTAATATATGTTTGTGCTTGTCCGCAATTGTATGTTACTGTGTCATTTGAATTATCATCCGTTATATTATCGTTGTTAAAATCCCAGAGAAACTGTGTAATAGTTCCCGAAGCAATTGTAGATTGGTTGAAATATTTTGCGGTCTTTCTTTCGCAAAGATTATCCACACGAAAATTAACCTGAGGCAACGGATTAATAATTACATTTTTGGTAATGGAATCGGCAGAACCGGATTTAGAAGTAATTTTTAATTTAACGACTGCCGTATCATTGCTTGGAGTAAAGAGATAAATAATTTTTTCCCCGGAAACATCGTACTCGCCATTATTGTCAGTATCCCATTGCCACGAGAGTATTGAAGCATTGGGCAGAGCAGAAGAAGCAACTAATGTGGTTTGTTCTCCATAACAAGATTGAGTATAATTGAAATTTGGAACCACCTGTGAAAAACTAATAGCAGAAAAAAATAATAGTGCTATGAGAGGATAAAAATAGTGTTTCATAGTGTGAAATTAATTTAATATTTAATTTTAAGATTATGTTTCTTCTTTTTGGGAAAAACTATTTACGAAAGTAATAATATTTATTACTATTTTTACAATCTCAAAAAATTTTACAATCTCAAAAAATATTTTTCAAATGAAATCAATTACTTTTTTAGCAACATTCGCATTAGTTAGTTCAACGCTAATCAATGCACAGGATATTCTGAAGAACAAGGAAAACGCACATTCAGGCGAAGTTCTTTCGGCAGCCATCAATAGCGAAGCAACTTATATTGTTACAGGCGGAATGGACAAACGTGCACAGGTATGGGATATAAAATCCGGAGAAAAGACAAAAATATTTACCCTTTCAAATCCGGTAACAGCAACAGCATTCAGTTCTAATGGGAAATTTTTTGCTGCCGGCTCTTCCGATGGCAAACTTATCATCTTTGATGCGAAAGAATGGAAAATAAAAAAAGTTCTTAAAGAACATACTCTTGATATTACTTCACTTTCTTTCAATCCTATCAATGATTATATCGTAAGCAGTTCAAAAGATAACACTGTAAAAATTTGGGACGGAGTGAGTGGAATGTCTTTGCTTACACTGAAAGGACATACCAAGCCGGTGAATGCCGCTGTATTCAGCCCCGATGGAAAAAGCATTGCAACGGGTTCTGCCGATAACACTATTATTTTATGGGATGCTTCTACGGGACAAATAAAAATATCTCTTGATGCTACATCCAAAGAAGTTACTGCACTTGCTTGGAGTTCTGATGGAAAATATCTGGTTTCGGGAGGAGCAGAAGGAGCAGTGATAATATGGGAAATGCCGGCAGGAACAAAAGTGGCTGAGACAAATTTCAAAGCACATATAAATTCTGTTGCCATCAGTCCCGATGTGCAATATCTTGCGGCTGCTGGTGCCGGCAAAAAAATTTCCATCTGGAATATTGAAACCAAACAAATGGTAAAAGAATTTGATGCACACGATAAAGATATAACTACTATTGCTTTCGGCGATAAAGGAAATCTTTTTATATCTGTAAGCAAAGACATGAGTTTGAAAATCTGGGATATGAGCAATCTGAAAATCGGCAAGAAGAAATTTATGAAAGATGTCGGCGAGCCAAAACTTTCTGTAACCGCTGTTTCTATGAAAGAAGATAATCATAACGGCATCATAGAAAATCCTGAAAAGCCAACTATAAATTTTATTCTAAAAAATCAGGGGAAAGGACAAGCATATAATTTATCTGCTAAAATTTCTATTGACCAAACTGTGGTTGGATTGAATTATGAAAAAGAATTTTTAATCGGGAACTTAGATGCTGATAAATACACTAATGTTTCAATTCCTATATATACTGACTCAACACTTGAAACAGCAGGCGGAACTTTTACTGTGAATATTTCGGAAGGCAATGGATTCAATCCTTCTCCGGTGAAAGTAAATTTCCAATCCCGTGGCGGAGTGAGTTATAGTTATGTGATGGTGCTGAGTCATAGTTATTCTTCGGCAACCGGAAAAGCGGAAGTTGGCGCCCCTATCACACTTAAACTAAAACTAAAAAATACTTCCAGCGGAGAAGCAAAAAATATAAAAATGAATTATGTTTTTCCTCCCGGTGTAATGGCGATAAATAAACTTTCGGAACTCATACCAAAAATTGTATCGGGTGAAGAAAAAGAAATCAGCGTGGAATTTTATGCTGCCAAAGAATTTATTAAGCCGAAAGTAAATATTGGATTGAATTTAGAAGGTGCTTATACCAATGCAAATGATCTGATACTTGAAGTGAAAATGAATGAACCCCTTCCTACTACTGATATGCTCATTGCCATGAACACTGCACCCGTTGAACTTCCCGAACAACCATTATACAGAGGAAGCGGCGACCCGCTCAAAGGGCTCAATGTTTCCAAATCAAAAGAAATGATCATCGGAAAATATTATGCGCTCATCATCGGAATAAATAAATATGGAGGCACCTGGTCCCCTTTAGTTAATGCCGTAAATGATGCCAAAGCCATTGAAGCAATACTAAAAACAAAATATAAATTTGATAACTTTCGCACTCTCTATAATGAACAGGCATCGCGTACCAATATCATTAGCGAGATGGAATGGTTAGTGCAAAATATCAAAGAACAAGACAATGTCTTTATTTATTATTCCGGACATGGAGAATTTAAACAAGAATTGAATAAAGGATTCTGGGTACCTGTGGATGCAACAACTAAATCCACTGCCAATTATATTTCAAATGCTGATATTCAAACTTATCTCGGAGGAATAAAATCAAAACATACGCTTTTAATTGCCGATGCTTGTTTCAGCGGAGATATTTTCAGAGGTAGTACAATATCTGTTCCTTTTGAAGAATCAGAAAAATATTACAAAGAAGTTCATAATCTTTTATCCAGACAAGCAATAACTTCCGGCGGATTAGAACCTGTGATGGACGGAGGGAAAGATGGACATTCCGTATTTGCATATTATTTTTTGAAAGTACTTGGCGATAACGACAATAAATTTTGTGATGCAGGACAGATTTACAACAAAATAAAAATTCCTATTATCAATAATTCTGACCAAAGTCCTAAATTTGCTCCTGTGAAAAATACCGGCGATGAAGGCGGACAATTTATTTTTATAAAGAAATAATTGTAACTTCTCAATACTTATAGACAAAGTAGAATAACGAACAATGAATAATGAATGAAAAAAGCGGATATATAAAACAATGCAAATAACGCAAACGATACGAATAGTAGAGATGGGATGAACAACCGAAGCAATCCCAAAAATCCGAGATTACTACAAATCATTTAGTTTTGTAAGCAGAATGATTTATTTTCCTAACGCAAAAATTAACATCGGACTTTACATTACCGAAAAGCGCACCGATGGTTTTCACAATCTGGAAAGCATAATGGTTCCCCTTACGGGAATTTTATTTGATGCAATGGAAATAATCAGCATTCCATCATCTGCCATTCCACAAGAGAAAGAAAAACGAAAAGCAAAACTTTTGATTTCAGGAATTCCTGTTTCAACAGATGCAGAAAATAATCTCTGTATCAAAGCATATAATTTACTCGCAAAAGATTTTTCTCTTCCCTCAATAAAAATTTATTTACATAAAATAATTCCAATGGGAGCAGGACTTGGTGGTGGCTCATCTGACGGTGCGTTTATGATAAAACTGCTGAACGAAAAATTTAATCTTGAACTTTCAGAACAAAAAATGCTTCACTATGCCAGTCAACTCGGAAGTGATTGTTCATTCTTCATCTTTAATCAACCGGCATTTATTTCGGGGAGAGGCGAAAAGATAATTCCTCTCTCTTGCAATGGGGAAAAAAAACTAAATCTGAATGGTTGTAATATTGCAATTGTTTATCCGAATATTTCTATCAGCACAGCGGAAGCATATTCTCATATCATTCCTAAAAAAATAAAAGTACATCTATCAAAACTAATTTCTCAACCAATTGAAAAATGGAAGCACACAATTCATAATGACTTTGAAGATGTTGTCTTTCCGAAACACCCCGCCATCAAACACATCAAAGAAAAACTTTATTCTCTTGGTGCCATCTATGCTTCCATGAGTGGCAGCGGTTCGGCTGTGTATGGCATCTTTCACAAAAAAACTGACATTGAAAAAAACTTTCCTTCCTGTTTTGTCAAAGTTGGTCAACTATAAATGAGTATTATTGAATATTTATTATTGAATACAATTTGCTATTAACTATTGGGCAGTTCCAAAAATTGGTTTCGGCATTGCGACTGCGAGGCACGAAGCAGGAAGCAATCTGAATTTAATAGAGATTGCTTCGCTCATTTCATTCACTCGCAATGACGTTTGTTTGTATTTTTAGAACTGCCCTTAACTTTTCCTATTAACGATTAACGATTTTTCTATTAACTCTTAAAAGATAATTCATTCTCATGAAATTAATTTTCGCTACAAACAACAATCACAAGTTAAAAGAGATACAGCATCTGCTGAAAAATAATATTTCGCTTCTTTCTCTTTCCGATATTGGTTTCAACGAAGAACTTTTTGAAACAGGAAATTCTTTGGAAGAAAATGCAATTCAAAAAGCACAATACATTTACAAGAAATATAAGATAGA
Source organism: Bacteroidota bacterium (assembly GCA_043804035.1). Taxonomy (GTDB): domain Bacteria; phylum Bacteroidota; class Bacteroidia; order Palsa-948; family Palsa-948; genus JAZDJJ01. Next base: position 10,482 of record JAZDJJ010000097.1, on the reverse strand, counting down.
TTGTTTTGCAGATGATACAGGTCTTGAAATAGATGCACTTGAAGGGAAGCCCGGAATATTGTCAGCCCGTTATGCCGGAGAAAAGAAAAGTGCAGAGGATAATATAAAAAAAGTTCTTTTTGAAATGAACAAAAAGAAAAACAGGAATTGCAAATTCATCACTGTTATATCTTTAATTATCGGCAATAAAACATATTTATTTGAAGGTAAGATAAAAGGAAGTATTTTATATACGCCAAGAGGAAATAATGGATTTGGTTATGATTCCATTTTTCAACCGAAAGGTTTTACCAAATCGTTTGCCGAGATGTCCCTTGAAGAAAAAAACACCATCAGCCACCGGGCAATAGTCATAAAAAAACTGGCTGAGTTTCTGAACCGCAACACAGATTTTTATTCTGTGCCGAATTTGTAACTCAAATTAAAAATCTACGATTACATCATTAAAAAGTTCTTTAAGAGAAATACCGCAATATACCGCCTGCTTCGGCAATAAACTTCTTTCTGTTAATCCGGGAATACTATTCACTTCCAGCAAAAACAATTTATCTTTTTTTAGAATATAGTCAATGCGTATCATTCCTTTACAACCGAGGGTAGAATAAATAAATTCACTAATATTTTTACATTCTTTTTCGGCAGATGAAGAAATTCTTGCCGGTGTAATTTCTTCCGTAGCGTTATCCTTATATTTTGCATGAAAGTCAAAAAAATCACCCTTGCTAACAATTTCGGAAACAGTAAGGGCTTTCACTTTTTCTTTATATCGTATTACTCCGCAAGTAATTTCAGTTCCTTCAATAAATTCTTCTATGATTGTGTCATCACCTTCTTTGAAAGATTTTTCAATTGCAGAAATTAAATCTTCTTTATGTTTCACTTTGCTCGTTCCAATACTTGAGCCACTTTCGTTTGGTTTCACAAAACAAGGAAGAGAAATTTTAGTCAGAATTTCATCTGCAGAGATTTTATTTTTTTTATTTACAACAATTGATTTTGCTGTATGAATTCCGTAGTGCGACAGCACAGCAATCGTTAATGCTTTATTAAATGTGAGAGCAGAAACAACAACTCCGCAGGAAGTATATGGAATATTAAGCATATCAAAATACCCCTGAAGTTTTCCATCTTCACCGGGCGTTCCGTGCAATGCCATAAACACAGAGTCAAAAAAAAGTTTCTTATTCCCAAGCAAACAGGAGAAATTATTTTTATCTATCGGATATTCGTTTCCGTCATAAATACAAATCCATTTATCTTTTGTAATTACAACTTTATAGGAATTGTATTTATCAGCATCCAGATGCTTCATCACCATATCAGCACTTTGCATGGAGATAATTGCTTCACCTGAATAACCACCGGTAACAATTGCAATATTTTTCTTCATAGAATTTTTGATTTATGATTTCGTTATTTGGCTGTAAATGTAAACAGGTTTGTCAATTGTATGCAGAAATAAATTATACATTTGTTAATATATCATTATTTATTTTTGTGAGATTTTTTTTTCAGTTTCTAAAAAGCAAACGCTTTTGTATTCACTTTATTATTTCTCTTGCTGTAGGATTTATTATTCTTTGGCTTTCCTTTAAATCACTTAATCTTTACACACGGCATGGCGAAATGGTTGATGTTCCTGATTTTTTTGGATTAAAAACTAATGAGATTGATACATTTATTGCCGACAAGAATCTACGTTATATGATAATTGATTCAGTATTTGATTTCAAAATAAAAGGAGGTTCGGTAATCAGACAGGATCCGGAAAAGAATTCTCAGGTCAAATATAATAGAATGGTTTATCTCACTATTAGTGCCACGATGCCTCCGTTAGTGAAAATGCCAAACTTAGTGGATGCTTCTATGAGGCAAGCAATAGCTATGCTGGAGTCGTGTGGATTAACAGTCGGAAAAAGAGAATACAAACCAGACCCTTGCGTTAACTGCGTACTTACACAACTGATGAAAGGAAAAAAAATTGAATCTGGAACTATAATTCCTAAAGGAAGTGTGATTGATTTGATTTTGGGAAAAGGTGAGAGTGAAGAAAAAATTAATGTCCCATGCTTTATTGGTTTATCATTAAAAAAAGCTATTGAAAAAATTTCTGAAAGCGGATTGAGCGAAGGTGCTATCATCTGTAGTGATTGTAAAACATCGAATGACTCTGCAAAAGCAATAGTTTACAAACAGATTCCAAGTTGCTCTATTGATAATCTAATCAATTATGGAAACGCTGTTGATATCTATCTTACTATCAAAACATTTGTACCTGATACCACATCTCATGAAGAGAATATTAAATAATCTCATAATTTTATTTTTAGTATTTTCTATACAGGGATTTACTCAACAAACATCTGGAGAAATTGTTACCGAGCTTACTGTAAACCCGGTGCTGATGAAAAAATATCACGAGTTGAAAGAAAATAAAATGTTGATACTTTCATCTGTTACCGACACTATCAATCTTCCTTTCTTAGATGATTTCTCTAAAGAAAGTATTTATCCCGATACTTCCCGATGGATAGATAAGCAGGTTTTTATCAATCGTGATTATCCAATTACGCCTGTAACAATAGGTGTTGCCACATTTGACGGTGTTGGGGAATCAGGAGCGCCTGACTTTTCTGTTAATAGTTCAGTTGCATCCAATCCGTCTGATACACTTACTTCAAAACCCATCAAACTGAATGTTGCTGTTAGCGATTCGGTTTATTTTAGTTTTTTCTGGCAGGCAAAAGGCAGAGGTAATGACCCTGAAAATTCTGATACATTGCTGCTGCAATTCAAAAATCCAACAACAGGACTATGGAAAACTATCTGGTATATGAATGGGTATGATCCTGTTTCTGCCGATACCATTTTTCGTCTTGTGATGATTCCTGTTATAGATACTACATACTTAAAAACCGGTTTTCAGTTTCGGTTCACAAACTACGCTACCACTTCCGGCAATATTGATCACTGGCATATTGATTATATTTTATTAGACAAACAGCGCAGCGCTTCGGATACCATTTTTGACGATGTATCTTTTGTGTACAATTCACGTTCGTTGCTGAAAAATTATCAAGCAATGCCATGGGAACAGTATGCATACACGGATATGAAAACAGATTTGAAATTTTTCATTCGCAACAATAATACTGTAACAAAAAACACTTCATTCAATTATTCTATCTACAACAATACCGGTGGAACAGAAGCAACTTATTCAGGGGGAAATGCAAACATTGATCCTTTTATTCCAAATGGTTATTGTAATTATTCTCCAATCAGTAATCCTCAAATTGGTAATAATATTCCGCCACCATTTATCGCTTATTCTTATCCAACATTAAACGACACTGCATCATTCACTATGGAATGTGTAATCAATACAACTCCCGATGAAGACCGAGTAAATGACACGCTTCGCTACACGCAAAAATTTCTGAACTACTTTGCTTATGACGATGGCACAGCAGAAGCCGGTTATGGGATCAATGTGGGAGGTGGGCAATTGGCTTACAAATTTACACTCAATTCCCCTGATACTATTGTTGCTGTGCAGATGCTCTTCAACTGGATTGTTACCAACGTAACCCAACGTAATTTCAGAATAATACTATGGAATGACGATGGCGGAATGCCCGGTACAATTATCCTGATGGACAGCATGGTAACTCCAAACTATCAATACGAATATCATCCTGGATGGGGAAATCAAACGAATGATTTTTATACTTATAAACTCACTTCTCCAAAAGTTCTCAGTGGAATATTTTATGTGGGATGGATCCAATATACTACTGACTTGCTAAACATTGGATTAGACAGAAACATCAATTCCAACGACAAAATGTTTTACAACATATCAAATAAGTGGACACAATCTGTAATTCCCGGTTCGTGGATGATACGCCCCGTGTTTAGAGATACGAACTTGTTTGCTTCAGTTCAAAATATTTCTGTTCCATTATCCGACATAAAAGTTTTCCCTAATCCATCAAGCGGAAAATTTCAAGTGGCAGTTGGCAGCAATAGTATCAGTAAATATAATTTAGAAATCTATAATGTAATAGGAAAAAAAGTGTATGAATCCATTTCTAATTTCGGAAGTGTAAATAATTATTCTCTTTCTTCGGGAGAGCAAAGATGTGCTATTGATATTTCTGTTCAACCTGCGGGCATTTATTTCTTATTTGTTTCTGATACAAATGGTAATTCCCGTCAAACAAAAGTTATTCTTTCAAAATAGATTTTTTTCTTTTTTGCATTGTCAGCAATGATGGTATGAAGTAATTCTTTCGGAGTGAATGAAACTCCTCGACCCAGATGGCCGAGGTATCAAACATCCAAAGACAACTACATTCTATGACTTTTGAATACATGCTCACTCACAACATGAATTTACACATTCTGCCACGACCCAAAGGGTCGGGGAATTCTATTGATTTAAAAAAACGTTGATAAAAAAGAGAAAAACAAATGGATAACATCAGTATGAATTATCAATAGATTGCTGCGGGGCAGTTCGTTTTGGATGCCTTCTAAAAGTTGCATTTATGACTTGAATACAGAAAAAAATTAAGTTCGTTTTTTGATATAATCCCACCTCAAAAATCTATACCAAATTAACTATATCCAAAAATTATATTTATTCGTTCCTGATGAAATTTTTTCTACTTTTGTTGCGCTTCAAACTTGAATTTAACTATCTTTTAAAAAAGAAAAAATTATTCCCTTGAAACACTTTTTCTCTTTCGTTTCTTTTTTATTACTCATTATTTTTTGGAATAATATTTTTGCGCAGATGCCATTATACCAATGGCGTGATCATCTATCATATCAGCAAGGCATTGCTGTTGCACAAAGCAATAATGGTTATATTTATTGTGCTACCGAAGGCGGCATTTTTTCCTTGTCAAAGCAGGATTTTTCAATAGAACGTTTATCAAAAATAAACGGACTTTCGGATATTGGCGTGAGCACTCTTCGGTATAACGATAATAATAACACACTGCTAATTGCTTACAAAAATGCCAATATTGATCTTATTGATGCCAATAAAAGAGTATATAATATTTCTGACATCAAACGAACAATCATCACCGCTAAAAAAACTATTAACAATATTTATTTCCGTGGCAATCTTGCTTACCTTGCCTGTGGTTTTGGCATTGTGGTACTGGATATGAACAAAAAGGAAATCAAAGATACTTATTACATTGGAGTAAACGGAGGATACATAGATGTGAAAGATATTACTGCTGATGCAAATTATATTTATGCCTCTTCTGATGTAGGTGTATATCGTGCTTTGTGGAGTTCTACTAATCTTGCCAACTTCAATTCGTGGAATAAGTTTTCGGGATTACCCAAAGGAATATACAATACCATTGCCCATCTGAACGGAAAAATTTATACCAATTTCTCGCAACCAACAAAACCGTGGGGAAATGACACTATTTATGTGTACGACGGTACCGCTTGGAAAAAATTATTTCCATTAGCACCTGATTCTCGTGGTATGCCGGTAAAAAAAATGGAAACAGGAAATAATAAATTGATTATTTCATATATAAGTTGTGTTGACTTTTATGATGCAAATGGCATTTGGACGGGTAATCGCATAGGGCAATACCAAACTAATTATGCCATTGTACCATATCAGGCAATAATAGACAATAACGATACAAACATTACATGGATTGCCGACTATCTTAATGGACTTACAAAAAATATCTGCACATGGAAATGTGCGCAAAGTTTTAGTCCTAACGGACCAAACACTTCCAAAGTTTATTCTATGCAATATGTGAATGATGCACTTTGGGTGGCGCCTGGCGACCATAGTACAACATGGAATGGTATTTACAACTGTGCTGAAGCATATCAGTTTAAAGATGAAGTATGGAATAGTTTTACAAAATTTAACATTCCCGCATTAGATTCCATTCGTGATATTGTTTCTATTGCCATTGACCCTGTTAATACCGAACATGTTTATCTTGGTTCGGTTGGTGTTGGATTAATTGAATTGAATAATGGAGCACTTGTTAAAATATGGAATGAAACTAATACGGGTAATAATTTGCAATCTACCGACTGGGGTAGTGGTCATTGGATTGGAATATTTGGACTTGCTTTTGATTTAAACAGAAATCTTTGGATAACTGTTTCTGCTGCTCCCAATTCATTGGCTGTACATAAAGCAGATGGCTCCTGGCAGTCATTTTATTTTCCAAAAAATATAACAAATCTTACAAATTCTCCGGTAACAGGAAGCATACTAATTGATCGATACAATCAAAAATGGATTATCATTCCACGCGGAATAGGTATTTTTGTTTTTGACGAAAACGGAACCGTAGGAACGAGCGATGATAAAATGAAAAAACTCACTTTTGCGGCAGGAAGCGGAAACATTCCCGGCAATGAAGTAATTTGCTTTGCAGAAGATAAGGAAGGTGAAATATGGATAGGTACTGATAAAGGAATTGGTGTATTCTATTGCCCTGACCAAGTGTTTTCATCCAAGGGATGCGAAGCTCAACAAATTTTTATTCAACAAGATGGACACACGCAAATCTTATTAGAAACCGAAGAGATAACAGCCATTGCTGTGGATGGAGCAAACAGAAAATGGATTGGCACAAGAAATTCAGGAGTGTTTCTGATGTCGGCAGATGGCACAAAGCAAATTCAGTATTTCACTACGGACAACAGTCCGTTGTTATCAAACGAAATCAGTTCCATTACTATCAATCCAAAAAACGGTGAAGTATTTTTTGGTACTTCATCTGGAATTATTTCTTACCAAGGAGATGCAACTGAAGGCAATGAGGATTTTGAAAATGTATATGTATTTCCAAATCCTGTTCAACCGGAATATGATGGTCCCATAGCCATCTCCGGACTGGCACAAGATGCAGATGTGAAGATTACTGATATCACAGGAAATTTGGTTTATCATACCAAGTCGCTTGGCGGACAGGCAATCTGGTACGGCAAAAATCTTAACGGACAAAAAGTGCATTCAGGTGTTTATCTTATTTTCTGCGCAAACAAAGATGGCACAAAAACTTTTATTTCAAAAATATTAGTGATAAACTAAAAGAGTAGTTTCTCAAAACGGGTTTTGTCATTATTTCTTCAATGATGGATCTAATTTAAAAGATTCGTTGTAATAATAATCCGCTTTTTGTTTGTTGCCTTTGTTCTGCCAACTCAATGCAAGATTCAACAACAAACGTGCATCCGATTTTGATAATTCGGGTTTTAGTTTTAGTGATTGTTCAAAAGCATTAATAGAATTATCATAGTCGCCTTTCATTGCATAGCAAATTCCCAAATTTTCATAAGAGCCAAAATCATCAGGTCTATATGCAATAGATTCTTTCAGCAGAGGAATTGCTTTGTCAATTTCGCCTTTTTGTTTTCCATAAACTAATCCGAGTTCTCCTTTTGCCATCGCTTGTGCTAATGTGTTTTCGGGTTTTAGATTAATGGTCTTTAATAGCCATGTAATTGCAGAATCGGGCTGGTTTAATTTTTCATAGATAAGACCAATGTTGTAATAGCAGTAATGAAAAAGAGGATTTATATTCATCGCTTTTATAAATTCTTTTTTGGCTTCAGTAAAAAGCGAATCGCGTTTGAAACTTTGGTCATCATTAATATGGTCAGTAAACATGGTGTTGGCGAAATAGTAATGAAGGTTGGCGCTACCGGGACAAATGTTTACATCGGTTTTAAAAAGTGTCGCATTATTTTTCCAAACAGAATTTCTTGAAATCGTTTTTGCAGAATAAGAAAAAAGAATCACAAGTAATGGAATAAGAATTTTGGGAGATAAAATCGCATTTATTCGTAATCCATCATCTGACGAGTTTGTAATTCGCAAAAGGCGGATAAACAAAACAGATAATGCCAGACAAAATCCCAGTGACGACAAGAAAATAAATCGCTCACCCATTGAAGTTCCTATCAGGAAGAAAACATTGGAGACAATAGAAATGGTGATGAGATAAAATAAAATGCAAAAGGCAAAAATTAGTTTGTAATTTATCGTTTGTCGTTTGTCGTTAAGTTCAGAAGAAGTAGATATTTTTTTCCAATTCCAAATTGTTTTCACGGCAAAAAGAAAAAATAAAATGTAAATTATCAAAGGGAGAAATGCTTTGGGATTTGTCCATCCGATAACAGCAATTTGATTGTAACCATAATCGCATGAAAGCGGATGCGGGTAAATGAGAAGCAATAAATATTTTCCGAGTATCCATGAAATGGTGGCGAGTTTTTCGGAAAATGTGGCGTAAAGAAAAGGATTATCTGTAACATCATTACTCACTCTGTCGCCAATTATTCCAACAATAGAAGTACGAAAAATCAGATAAACTGCTGCAACAGAAAGAAATGGAACCGTCAATAATAAACTTTGTTTGACGTTTTTTCCCCCGAAACAAAATAATGCAAGTGGAATGATAGCAAGAAAAGTAATTCCATTTTCTTTTGACAGCAGAGAAAGTAAATAGCACAACATAGCCAATCCTAATTTTTTAAAAGTGAAAATATTTTTTCTTACTGCACGAAAAAGAAATAATAATGTAAGGCACAGAAATATAAATGAAACTATTTCATCGCGGCTTTTTATGTTTGCCACTACTTCGGTATGAATTGGGTGAGCAATGAAAAGAAGAGTTGTAATAAAAGCGAGCATTCTTCCTTCTCCTCGTCCTCCTCGTCCTCCTACATCCGGAGATATGGAAAAAATTTCAAGCAGTGTAAGAAAAAGAATGATTGCTGTTATTCCGTAAAGAAGAATGTTAATAAAGTGATAAGGCGATGCGTTGTCTCCGAAAAGTTGATACTCCACTGCAAACATTACCAATGTAAGCGGGCGGTAACGTCCGCCTTCCAAATCCAATGCTCTTCCGTAAATTCCGGCAAACAAATCGTTGGTAACGAGTTCATAAATTCCTTTTGTGCCTTGCTTGGTAAATTTATTTCCTGTGATAACAACTGAATCGTCAAAAGCAAAATCGTGATTAAGTGTGTTCAGATACAAACCAATTGCAAAGACAAAAAGAAAAATATATATCCATTTAAAAGATTGTTCTTCTCCATGAAATTGTTTTATATTTTTTTTCTTTTTATTCATCTATGTCAATTTGTCAACCAAAAAAATTTCATTTGCATTTTGCATAGTAAGCTCTGCAACTTCTTCGACAGAAATTTTTTTTATTTCGGCAATTTTTTGTGCAATAATAAGAAGATAAGAACTTTCGTTGCGTTTGCCACGATATGGAACAGGTGTGAGATAAGGCGAGTCGGTTTCCAAAACGATGTGCTTCAAATCAATTTGCTTTAGCACTTCTGCAAGTAATGAGTTTTTATATGTTACCACTCCACCTATTCCGAGTTTAAATCCTCCGAGAGAAATAATTTTTTGTGCCTGCTCTATCGTACCTGTGAAGCAATGAAAAATTCCTTTTAAGTTTTCGTCATTCTGCTCCTGCACAATAGAAAATAAATCATCAAAACATTCGCGCTGGTGAATGACGATGGGAAGATTATATTTTTTTGCCAGAACAATTTGTTTTACAAAAGCATCTTTTTGCTGAGCAATAAAAGTTTTGTCGTGGTAATAATCCATTCCTATTTCGCCTACTGCGATAAACTTTTTTTTGCCGAGCCAGTTCTCAACAATTTTTAATTCCTCTTCGTATTTTTCATTCACTGAACAAGGATGTAATCCCATCATAGAAAAAACAATCTTGCCACAGTTTGTTGTATAATCAGAAAACTGTTCTTCCATTGAGAGTAAATCAGAAATGGAAGTGCTGTCAATGTTCGGAAGGAAAAGTTTTTTAACTCCTACTGAAATTGCACGTTGAACTATTTCCGTACGGTCGGAATTAAATTCTTTCAGAAAGAGATGAGTATGTGTATCTGTTAAATTCAAAAGTTAAAATTTTATATCTGTAACATCTTCCAATTTTTAACTTTCTTCTATAAATCCTTTTTTGATATTGAGCCCATTTATTTGGTTATCTGCCTATGCCCTGCAGACAGGCGTGAGAATAGAAAATGGTATAGAAAAAAGAAATAAGTAATTAGAAAATAATGGTTATATGCCAAATGAAAGTGATCCACTTATTTTTTAGTTAAGAAATAATTTTTGTTTTGCATTTGTGATTTTAATATTTGTATTTGTTATTTGTTTCGCCTGCCTGCCGCAGGCAGGGATTTGGTTCTTTGGATTTCGGATTTCGTATTTAGTTTCTTCTATAAATCCTCTTTGATTTGTTCGTCATGGCGGGCTTTGACCCGCCACCTCAATAAATCATCTCCTTAGCTCGTCATTGTGTAATTAAAAATTTTATGTACGTTTCTATTAAATGTCTTATCTTTCAAATAGAAAGTCCCCTACAAAAAGTTAAATACACTTTCCATAGAGGACTTGTCTTTGCGATTTCATATTATACTAAT